>JBMNRB010000006.1:0-154260 GCA_050944435.1 Ruminococcus sp. | reverse complement strand
AAAGCAGAAACATTGCGGTTCCGATCCATTCATGAGCCGCCTCACCTACCATTCCATAGGGCATAAGGAGCAGAAGCGCTGCCGTCAACAATATATCAATACCAATTTTAACTCTCTTTACATCCATATTTCTTTGCTCTAATTTTCCATATTTCTTTCCCAGAAGCTGACTGCCCGGTCTATCCAGCCTTCCGCAGCAGTTCCTTCTCCAAGGCCGAAGCCGTGACGCAGTCCTTCAAATATTTCAATTTCACTATCTGTTCCGTTATCCTGTATACGGCTGATATAGTTTTCCATGGAACGGTAGGAAGCGATGCCGTCGCTGGTTCCCACACAGGCGTAAGTGGGCGGTTCATTTCCGGTCACCTGGGACAATCCAGTGTACTGCATGATCACCGCCGCCGGCGCCGGGTATTCGTCTTCACCAAAGGCTGCCGTCCCATAAGAACCAAGCCATGCCGCCATACGTGCTCCGGCAGAACCTCCCCACAGAGAGTAATCTGTCATATCAATCTGTAATTCATCTGCATTTTCATAAAGGAATGCAATTGCCCTTGCCAAATCTTCACAGGCCGTATCTCCTCCAGGACGATAAATCAGTGCAAATCCATTGTATCCCTTTTTAGACAGCTCCATTGCCTGGGGAAAACTGTCATGCATGGCCGCTACATAGACGAATCCGCCGCCGGCGTTGACGATGGCCGTTTTAGCCCCTGGATTTCCCCGGAAGAAAAAGAGACCTGTATTTTCCTTGTCCGGATCCTGCGCCTTTTCTTCGTCCGTATAGATATCGTAAAAGATCTGCTGTCCCGACTCTGCCTGATCTTTTAAATAGTTTACGATTTCCACTGTACGTTCTGGATTGACATTGTTATACCAGGTCAGAATTTCATCTACGTCCTGCAGTTCCAGCTCTTCATCGATGGGCTGATCTACGGGGAAAATCAGTCTGCCGTAATCTTCAAAAAACGGATCGCTGATGACATCCGCCACTTTCGTTTCCCCTGTGTAATTATTTTGTTCTTCCCTTTCCTGCATATCATTTGCCTTAGTATCCGCCGCTGTTTCCGATCTTTCGCTTACGCTGTCATCTCCCCTCTGGCTGCTGCATCCAGACAGCAGCAGAACAAGAAATGCTGCTAAAAAGAGGGATGCTGACAGTATTCTTATTCTCATGATATTTGATAACATTTCCATCGATCTTCCCCATCAGCGAATGAAATTGGTTCGTTCAAAGGGTTCCCGTTCCGGCAGTCCGTAACGTGCTTTTCCCAGTTCTATGGATCTCATCAGAAAAGTCATATTTCTCGCCAAAGTCCGCATTCCCTGCAGTCCTTCCTTATCCTGAGCGGCTTCCCCGATCTCCCTGCCGTGCACACTGTTCCAGTACTGCCCGGAAGCCACCGGCATGCCGCAGATGGTGAAATACTTGTTCAGTTCGTCAAAAGTGGCCGACAAACCGCCTCTTCTCGCCGCTACGATGCTGGCTCCCACTTTCATGGTTTTATCAAAGGGCGTGCTGAAGAACAGACGGTCAAGGAAGGAAACCAATGTGCCGTTTGCTGATGCATAATAAACAGGGCTTCCGATAACCAGTCCGTCACATTCCTGGAATTTTGGCGCAGTCTCATTGACGCAGTCGTCAAAAACACATTTTCCCTTTTCTCCACAGGCACGGCATCCGATACATCCCCGAACCGGTTTATTCCCCACCTGAACAATTTCACATTCAATTCCTTCCTGTAAAAAGATATTTTCCATTTCTTTCAGCGCAAGGTAAGTGTTCCCCTCCTTGTGGGGACTTCCGTTAATCATCAATACTTTCATCGTTATAAACCACCTTTCTGCGAAAGGCACCGATGGGGTTATGAAACTTTCTCGGATAAACTTTCGCTTTGCCTCAGGGTGGTCTCATCGGCTTCTGAAATTCCCCAATGGGTGATCTTTCCTTCCTCCATAAGTTCTTTCATCGCCCCTGCAGTTTCTTCAATGGGAACGGTGGGGTCAATCCGATGAATATAGTATAGATCCAGATGGTCTGTCTGCAGCCGTTTCAGCGAACCTTCCGCCGACAATTTAATGGTTTCCGGTCTTCCGTCGGGAATCAGAGGCTTATTGACTTCTGCAGAAGATTCGTCAAAACGAATGCCGCATTTGGTCGCCAGAACAATCCTGTCACGATAGGGTTTCAGCGCATCTCCAAGAAATTCTTCGTTGTCATGGGGATTCTCTGGCGTGCCGTAGATTTCCGCTGTGTCAAAGAAAGTATATCCCCTGTCAACGGCCTCTGCCAAAAGCTCCCGCATTTCTTTTTTGTCCGCCGCCGGGCCATAGGCGTGGCTCATCCCCATACAGCCCAGACCTATGGAGGATACCTTTAAATCTTTTCCCAAAATACGTGTTTTCATGTTTTTCACTGTCCTTTCTTTTCTCTGATTAAAAACATTCCGTAAATATTTCCAGAATCTCTTCCTGCATCATTCTCCGATAACTTCCGGGAGAGTAACGGCAGGAATCAGCTATCTGTTTCAGCTCATGTTTATCTTTTACTCCCAATTCTTTCAATGTAGCAGGCAGTTTTGCCTCCCGGATGAAATCAGCAAGGGCGTTAAGACCGGCTTCAGCCATCTGAGTATCCGTCCGTCCTTCTTCGGAAATCAGCCATACGTTTCGCGCAAACCTTGAAAACTTGTTCAGTCCGTTTTCATATATGTGATGATAATAAACCGGATGAAGTACGGCCACCGCCTGTCCATGGCTGCAGCCGGTATAAGCTCCCAGTTGATGGGCCATCAGGTGGCAGGTGAAATCACACTGCTTTCCCAGCTTGACCAGCCGGTTTTCTGACAAAGTAGAATCCCACAGGAGATTGCTTCTGGCCGTATAATCCCTGGGATCTGCCAGAGCCATCCTGGTATTTTTAATGATATTACGCATCAGCGCTTCTGAAATCTCATCGGACACATTTGGTTCGTCAGGTTTGCTGAAGTAAGTCTCCATAATATGGGACAGACTGTCGAAAGCTCCTGCCGCCATCTGCTCCTTTTTCACTGTGAAGGTATAAGTGGGATCCATCAGCGCAAACTTGGGATTGCATGCCGGATAATCATACCCTGTCTTTCTCTTTTTTTCCTCATTGGTTATGACAGCGGCTCCGTTGCATTCACTCCCTGTTCCCGCCATGGTGACGACCACTCCAACAGGTATCGGTTCAAAATCAATGATGCCTTTTCTTTCCCAGTAATTTTCCCAGGGATCACCCTCACAGCAGGCGGCCAGAGCGACTGCCTTACAGCAGTCCATAACGGAGCCTCCGCCCACTCCGAGAATGATCTGTGCGCCGCTGTTCCTTGCCAGACGGGCTCCTTCCATAACTTTTTGGTAAGTCGGGTTGGGCATGATGCCGGAAAATTCCATCACATTCTTTCCTGCTTTCCTCAGGATATTCAAGATCTCATCATAAACGCCGTTTCTTTTCACCGATCCCTGTCCGTAAGCCAACATGACCGTATCATAGCCGCTTACCAGACTGGCCAGGAACTCCTTTACACATCCAGGTCCGAAATAAACCTTTGTCCTGTTTTCATAGATAAAGTTATTCATACTTTGAAAGGCCTCCTGTTACACTTTCTGTTTTTATTATAAAAAAAAGAGACTCCCTACAGAAGTCTCCATTAGTTTTGCAGTTAATACCTTTCGTTTTATACCGCTTTTTTTATTGCTTTTAAAAACCGTTTCACCAGATCAGAGGGGTCCGTGGAATAAAGAATTCCAAAGGGAATCGTATATTTCCACTCTACAGGAATAATCTTCAGAAGAGGGTGGGCGTCTTTCCAGTTTTCCACCGCCATCAAAATTTCATTGCTGTTTTCACACTGATTAAAAATTTCCATACTGTAAATGTCAAAATCCACCACCTGGATCTGGGGATGATTTTTCCAGATATCATCCCTCAGCTCGTCTACGTAATTGCTCCAGCCCCGGTGCATCATCAGGAAATTCTCACCGTACAAATCCTGGAAAGTGAGAATTTCCTTTTTTGCCAGACGGTGATTGATCGATACGGCGCAGCAGATTCTCTGTCTGGAAAGTTCCAAACCCTGACATTGACGAAGCTTCAGCATCGTTTCGTCAAAGATTCCTCCCACCACGTCAATATTGGTGTCCAGATTCTTCAAAATTTCCCGGGCGCTCTCCTGGTTATTCATGTAAGGAATCATCTGCAGCCAGATATCGGGGTAATCTTTCTGAATTCTGGACCAGACCTGAACCAGCGGCGCTGCAGGCGTCATGGGGGAAGTTCCGATCCGGATGACGTTGTCCTTTTCTTCCATCGCCTTCTTTGCCCGTTCCACAGAATCTTTGCAGTATTGAATAATATATTTTGCATCCCGGTACAGAGATTTTCCGGCTTCCGTAAGAGAAAGCCCTCTGTGGGTCCGGATAAAAAGCTGAAGTTCCAGATCCTTTTCGAGGAGATTAATCTGTTTTGTAACCGCCGGCGGTGTGATATAAAGCGCTTCCGCCGCTTTATTAAAGCTTCCCAGATCGGCCACAACAATAAAAGTTTCAAGCTGCAGGTTATACATAAACAGTCTCCTCCTTTTGCCACATTCTTATCTTTTTGATTAAAACTATACCGCAGCAAAAAAAGTCTGTCAATACGGCTATCTGTCAAAAAGCCATCCCATTATTTTTTCATCCCGGGCAAAAAGCCCGCCTCCTCCATGCTGAACCGTTACACCCTGGCTCTCAAAATAGTCTTTATCCTTGATATCCAATACGAGGATTTCCCTGATCTCCTCTTCCGACATTCCTTCCTGACGATAACCTTCATAAAGCGTCTCGTAAGCTTCTTTTGTCGGTTCCGATCCGTAGTATTCATCATCCTCGCCAATGACAAAATATACCGGCGTCCGGCTTTCTATTACCGGATCATATGCTCCGTCCCACTTGGAACTGCACTGAAGATAAGCGTTGAACAGTTCCGGTCGTTTTCCCATTACGAGGGACATGGTTTCTCCGCCGCCGGAATATCCCTCTGCAAACACTCTTGACGTATCAATGTTGTAGTTGGCAAGAAAGTATTCCACAAGGGCGATAGTCTGATTTGCCGACGTTTCTCCCCAGTCAGAAAGCTGGGGTGCCACAATGATCATGTCCTGTACGTACTCCTGCGCTGTAAATCCAAAATCTTCACGGTAAAGATTCTCGCCCACCCCCTGAAAATATAATCCTTCGTATCCTGGCAGAGTAAAAAACAGGGCATAAGGCTCACTGCCGTCGTAACTGTCCGGTACATACAGGTTGTAATGGATATCCCCGTTGTCGCTGGAATGAAGAACATGATCAAGATGAAATCCCCGATATTCCTCCCTGCTTTCTGTCACGGACGCTTCAGATACTGCTGTATCTGTTCTGCCGCATCCCCACAGGGCCAGAATCAGCCCCATCAGTAAAATGCCGGTTATTCTTTTTTTCATACTGTGTTCACCTCGTTTTTAATCCTTTCAATGTGTGTCGATACATGCCGAAAGATATGGGAAGCATAATCACTTCCACTGCCAGTTGAGTCCAGATCATGCCGTAGAGACCTATGGTCAGATTCATCACAATCAGCAGAGGAATATTCAAAAGTCCCTGACGGCTGAACGTAAGGATTGCCGACTGAACTCCTTTTCCCATAGCCTGAAGGGTGTAGCTGATCAGAAAGTTAACCGATGTCAGGGGAACAGCAAGACAGGCAATCCTCAAAAAAACCGCTCCCAGTGCGCTGGTCTTTGCCTCCGGGATAAACAAATGAAGAATCTGAGGAGCAAAAGTAGCAAAAACGGCGATGAAACAGGCCGACATAATCAGCGCGGTTTTCCATGAAAAATAGGAAACTTTTCTCATCCTCTTATAATTGCCGGACGCATAATTATACCCCACCAAGGGCATAAAGCCCTGACACAGTCCCATGGACACGTTTAACGGGAACTGGTCGATCCTTTTTACAATGCCGTAAGCCGCCACCGGTATGTCCCCGTATCCGGCAGACAGTTTTACAATCACCATATTGGATGCATTTCCAAGAGTCGTGGCAAGGGCTGAAGCAAGACCTACGGAAAATACCTGGCGGCTAAATCGGAAAGTAAAGTCTTTGGGATGGAGAGATACGCTTGTTCTGCCCTTCAGTCCGGCATACATAATGATAAAAAATACCACAGACGCCAGATTGGAACATGCTGTAGCTATGGCGGCTCCCGCCACATTCAGATTAAACCCGAAAATCAAAATGGGATCCAGCACCACATTGAGAATTCCCCCAAACATCATTCCCATGCTTGCCGGACGGGCATGGCCTTCGCTTCTCAGAAGATGTCCCAAAGACAGACTCAGCATGGTGGGAATCCCGCCGGCCACCACAACCCAGTTGAGATAACTTTCTGCATATGAATAAGTATCCGGACTGGCCCCCAGGAAATTAAGAAGGGGACCGCGGAAAAGAAAGGTCAGAAGAGAAAAGAAAAGGGTAGCCGCCGTCCCACCCCACACACTGAATGCAGAAACGTTCCTGATGTCTTTATGATTTTGTTTCCCCATCATCCTGGAGATCAGACTTCCGCCTCCAAGACCGAACAGATTGCCCAGCGCCGTCAGCAGATTAAACCAGGGAGAAACCAGGGATACCGCTGCGACCATATAAGGATTGCCGAGCTGCCCCACAAAAAACGTATCAGCCAGATTGTAGATCATCGTCACCACCTGACTGATAATGGTGGGAATTGCCAGTGTCGCCACTGCTCTTGGAACAGGTATGGTCTCAAACAGCTCCTTCTCAGATATATTTTTTTTCATTCTTTTTCCCTCTTTCCCCTTGATTTCTATTCAAAATCTGATTTTTTGCTTATCTCCATCCATTCTCTGACCTCCTCCAGGCGGTCCTTTAATATTTTTTCCGCCGTCCCTGCCGCATCACTTCCCAGAAGGAGACGAAAGGGTCCTTTTTTACTCAGGATCGTTTCTACAATTATCTCACCGCCTTTTACCGGATCTCCCGGCTGATCATGACGGCCGGCCATATTTTCCTTTCTGTATTTATCTGCAAGTATATCGTAATCTACAATACGGTTTTGCGTTTCCTTAAGCCCTTCCCCATAAAAGTTTGTCCGGAAGGCTCCCGGTTCCACCAGCATGGTACAAATGCCCAGATGTTCCGTCTCCTTTGCCAAAGCTTCTGTAAGCAGCTCCATGGCTCCCTTGGCAGCAGAATAATAGCCGTTTCCAAGAGCGCCCCGAACTGCTCCAATGGAAGTCACATTCACGATCATTCCCTTTTTCTTCGACCGCATAAGGGGCAGAACCATTGTAATCAGCTGAACCGGAGCAAAAAAATTGGTATGAAAAAGTTCCGGTATCTTTTCCGGCTCACTTTCTTCCACCGCCGCCCGATACCCATGTCCGGCGTTGTTGACCAGCACATCGATTCCTCCGAATTTTCTCACTGTATCTTTTACGGCCAGCTCCATACTCCTTTTGTCGTTCAAATCCAGCAAAAGACCCAGCGCCTGATCCGGATATTGTTCTGTCAGTTCATGAATCTTTTCCAGATTGCGTGCCGTAACCGCTACACATTCTCCCCGTTTTAGGGCCGCCTGGGCAATTCCCTTTCCCAATCCGCTGGAACAGCCTGTAATCAGCCATGTTCCCATGGCAATACACCTCCTATTAAAAACTTAAGCGCAGACGGTAAGGCAGCCTGCGCTTAAGAAAATTTCTTTATTTACATGCATTCCATTAAAATATCATAGATCTCATCACGACTTAATTCTCTTGGATTGCATCTGATCACATTGCAGGTATCCGCCACTTTTCTTAAAATCCCGGGAGTAATCTCCACTTTGGATTTAAGTTCTCCCATTTTCGTCGGCAATCCGCAGGCTTTAATAAAGTCAGTCAGCGCATCCACCCCTTCTTCCGGGGTTTCTGCCTGAAAAACTTCTTTTGCAAACCTTGTGAATTTTCCCCTGGCATCCTTTACAATATGACGGTAATAAGCCGGATGGATCACGGCCAGCCCCTGTCCATGATTACAGTCTGTGTAGGCGCCAAGCTGATGTTCTATTTGATGAGCTTGAAAATCCGTTGCCCTTCCCACTTTCAAAATGCCGTTTTCCGCCATGGCAGAATCCCACATCAGATTTCCTCTGGCCTGGATATCGTCGATGTTTTTCAGCAGCCGTTTCATATTTCTGACCGTATTTTTCATAATTGCCAGAGCCACATCATCGGATACGTTATCCTCATCGGAATTGCCGAAATAAGTCTCCATAGCATGGCTTAACGTATCGAAAGCTCCTGAAAGCACCTGCATTTTGGGAACTGATGCTTGGTCATCTCCATCTCCCAAAGATCCTGTTCAGTCCTGGCCTGTGCTGCGATAATCTTGCAGCAGTCAATGACTGAGCCGCCGCCCACTGCAAGGATAAAATCAATCTTTTTCTCCCTGGCAAGGGCAGCTCCTTCCTGTACTTTCCCGTAAGTGGGATTGGACATAATCCCGCAGAAATCCGTTACCTTTTTTCCCGCCTCCTCCAGAATTTTTTTCACTTCATCGTAGGTTCCGTTCTTCTTCACTGAACCGCCGCCGTACGCAAGCATGACATTTTCCCCGTAGGACGAAAGAGCTTTTCCAAGATATTTTTTCGCCGCTCCCTCTCCGAAATAAACTTTTGTTCCATATTCATAAACAAATTCCTGCATATTAATCTCTCCTTACAGCTTTTCTGCAATTTTTTCCGCATCTTTTTCATTTGCCGCCATTCCCACATATTCCATACCGTACATATTGGAAAAACGACTCATGGTGTATTCCCCTTTCTCCAGCATCCAGGGTTCCGGCGCAGCTCCCTGAAATACAAACGCCATCTTTCTCCCGGATAATGATCCGGTGCTGACAGGACCATAAAAGCGATCCAGCAAATTTCTCACCGCGCCGCACATACTGTGCCAGTAAACGGGGGATCCGATCACGATGGTGTCCGCCTTTTTCATTTTTTCATAGATCTCTTCAAACTGATCGTCTTTAAAATCCTGTCCGTAAGAATACAGTTTATAGTCTGTCAGATTCAGGGTTTCATATTCTTTTCCTTTCAATACTCTGGACGCCAGTTTGGCTGTGTTTCCATTTTTGTTGGGACTTCCGTTAATAAATAAAGCGCTCATGTTTAATACCTCCATAGATATCATTAATTTTATTGCTGCCATATCCAGCACAGTCCGTTGTAAAAATATTCCATCGCATATTCTCCGCTGTGGGTGCCTCCGGCCTGTTCCAGAAAGTAAAGATTGCTGTCCTTTTCATCGTCCCCATACCGGAAGGTACCGTCATTGACAGACGCCATTGCTTCTATCTGACTCTTAAAGGAAGAATAGGCAAAATCCTCAGTGCCGGAAGCTGCATAGATAAAGAAATCATTCCATTCATAACCGGAATCTTTTACCACAGAAGCCATAGACTCGCCATCAGAAGTAATGCTTCCGCTGGAAGGCATAAAATACCGGAATTCATCCAGACAATGCTGAAAGGTTCTCCAGGTGGCCACAGACCCCATGGAAAAACCACAGAAAGCGCGATGATCCCTGGAAGCCTGCAGGCCTTCCCTGGCGGTGTTTTCGGCATAAGTACTGTAGGTTCTCTCCACCGCCGGTATCAGATCATTGACCAGCTCGTTATGATAATTTTCCGTAAGCTGAAGCTCTTCCCATCGCTGATCCCATTGTCCAGCACATTTTTAAAGACTGCCGGCTGATCCACAGTTCCAAGATAGGTGGTTTCATCGCTCCATCCTCCATGCATCAGATAGAATACATTGTAGGACTTGTCCTCCGAATAACCATAGGGCAGATATACTATGGCCCGTTTATGCAGCACTTGAGCGTGATCTTCGTAAGTCATGGATTCATACGTGTCGTAATTTAGTTCTGCCAGTGTGCCCGGATGCTCCGACTCCTCAAAATATTTCTGAGGGATTTGCGATGGTTTTCCGGGAATCAGGGAATCTTCTTTTGCTTTCTCCCTCACCGGCGCCGCATCCTCCGATGGGGATACATTTCGCTCCTCTCTCCCGCAGGCGGCAGCGTTTCCGGCCAGCAGCGCCGCCAGCAGGAAGAAAATTATTCTTTTTATCATCTTCTTTCTTATCCTTTCCTGCCTTTTCTTTCATTATAAAAAGAACCGTTCTTTTACAGAAGTCTCGATTAGTTTTCCAGTCAATACCTTTTGTTTTATACCGATTGCTTTTAAAAAATACAAATCAGGCATATACAACGATTGAATCTAAGCATTAGACATTCCAGCGGCAAAGATCTATAATGAAGTCAACAGGAAAGGAGCGTGTTATTATGAAAATTCAGGACAAAGCAGCATTTGATAAAGAAAACGTATTTGGTCTGGGACAGGAGAATTCGGCATTCGCCCAGTATTTTATTGGAAACTCTTATTTAAATCCTCTTACAGCGCCTGGTTCCAGCGCCGTATCTCTGGCAAATGTAACATTTGAGCCGGGCTGCCGCAACAACTGGCATATTCATCATGCAAAAACCGGAGGCGGACAAATCCTTATCTGCACCGCTGGAAACGGCTGGTATCAGGAAGAGGGAAAAGACGCCGTCAGCCTGGAACCGGGTACTGTCATCGTCATTCCTCCGGAAGTAAAACACTGGCACGGCGCCAAAGCCGACAGTTGGTTCTCTCATATTGCCCTGGAAGTTCCAGGTACCGAAACCTCCAACGAATGGCTGGAAGCCGTAGATGATGAATCTTATTCCAAACTGAAATAGCCAAAAAGACTGGAGGAAATCTGTAATGAAAGACTATAATAAAACTGATCCGGAATTTATGGAACGCTTTGAACATTTTGCTTTTGATGAAGTCGTCAATGAAGAAGGCCAGCAGCTTGATGAGATTACCCGCCACATGGCCATCGTCGCCACGCTTCTGGGATGTCAGGGAATCGATGAATTCCGTCTCGAAATGCCCCGTGCTCTTGATGCAGGGCTCACTCCCGTCATGGTAAAGGAAATCATTTATCAGGCAGTGGATTATCTGGGAATCGGACGGGTGCTCCCCTTCCTTGACGCTGCCAATGAAATCCTCACTTCCCGCGGGGTAAAACTTCCGCTGGAAGGACAGGCCACTACCACCATGGAAAATCGTCTGGAAAAGGGAATTGAAGCTCAGGCCGATATCTTCGGAGATCATATGAAAGAAGCATGGAAAACCGGACACATTAACCGCTGGCTGGCAGCCAACTGCTTTGGAGATTACTATACCCGAACCGGTCTTGACTTAAAACAGCGGGAGATGATTACTTTTTGTTTTCTTTCCGCCCAGGGAGGCTGTGAGCCCCAGCTCATCGCCCATGCCAAAGGCAATATGAATCTGGGAAATGACAAAGCATTTTTAATAAAGGTTGTCTCTCAATGCCTGCCCTATATCGGATATCCAAGAAGCTTAAATGCGGTTTCCTGCATCAATAAAGCTGCGGAAGAATAATTAGAATCGATAGCGGTTAAAGTAAAATTGTTCTTGCAAATTTTTTGATTTTTTGTATATAATAAAAAAGACGTGTAGCATTCACTGCGTAAATCCAGTTGAATGCTGCACGTTTTTTATTTTACCCTTGAGGAAGGAGGAGAAAGTAATGCCGAAAAACAAAATACAGGGATTTATTTTCGGAGTCATCATGTCCTATGCCATGGCTTACGGCATGGAAATTTACAATGTGGCAATCAAACTGGGGGTCAATTTAACTGCCGGGGGGTTCAGCAACATGACGAACCTCATTTTCTGGGAGGCGTTAAAAGAAGCCTCTTATATGGGCTTGCTTGTCCTTTTGTTTTCTAATTTGTTGGGGAATCGGATCGGCGCATCTTTCGCTTCAAAACACTGCGATCCATCTAAAGACAATCCCTACATATGCCAGCTTCTGCGCCAGGCGGGGACGGTGGCCGTGATGTGTCCCACCATGAGCCTCGTCGCTTCCATTTTATTTAATATCATCCTTGGAGGAACTCCCCTAAGTCAGCTTCCCGCCATATGGGTGGGAACATTTTTCAAAAACTTCCCCATGGCTTTCTTCTGGAATATGTTCGCCGCAGCGCCATTCACCCACTGGCTGTTCAAAAAAATATTTCACCAAGCTTAAAGATTCCTGCTTTTTACCCATTCATTTTTGTGAGTGCGTAAAGAGCCGCCCCTGTGGCGCCTACAATCTCCGGTTCCTGGCAAATATACAGTTTATTCTGAATCTTGTCCTCCACGGCCCGCACTACCCCTGGATTTTTTGCCACGCCGCCGGTCATCATAAATTCCGCCTCCAAACCGACGCGTTTTAACAGAGAGTATGCCTTGTTGGCGATGGCACGGCAGATACCGTTGGCGATATCCGGCTTTTCCTTGTTATTTGCAATCAAAGAAATCACTTCCGACTCGGCAAACACCGAACACATGCTGGTAATTTCCAGTTCCTCTGTGGACTGCAGCGCCGTCGGTCCAAGTTCATCCATATCGATTTCCAGGGTCCGGGCAATCATCTCCAGAAAGCGGCCGGTTCCCGCCGCACACTTATCGTTCATGGCAAAGTCTGTCACTTCACCGGCCTCGTTAAGCCGGATTGCCTTGCTGTCCTGACCACCGATATCCAGAATCGTACGGACTGCCGGATTAAAATAATGGGCGCCCTTTCCGTGACAACTGATTTCCGTCACATTTTCGTCGGCAAAAGGAATGCTCACCCTTCCATAACCGGTGGATACGATCCAGGAAATGTCTTCCCTGGTGCAGTCTGCCTTTTCCAGAATTTCCTTTAAAATTCTCTGGGCGCTTTCTCCGGATTTCGCCCCGGTCCGTATCACCGAAGAGGCGACAATCTTTCTGTCCTGATCCATAATCACTGCATTTGTGGAAGTAGATCCACTGTCGATTCCCATCACATACATATGCTTTTTCACTCCCTGATTTTTCTTTTCTGCTTTTGATTTTACCGGAAGAGATTCCAGGAATGCCTCGATTCTAGTTAAAATCTGACCGTAGCTCTGCTTCGTATAATCCGTCTCCAGCAGCAGCATAGGCGTCTTTATCTGCTGTTTCAGCCAGGCATATTCGTAAGAATAATTATCACAGAATTGTACGGTATGATAAATAATGCCGTCCACACTGTCTGCATAACGGCTGATCAGTTCTTCCCGGCCCGCCGCCTGTTCCATTCTAAGGCAGGGGAACTGGGTCAGCAGTCCTCTGGTATATCCGGTCAGCAGCTGATCCCTTTCCAGAAGACATTTCCGGTTCAGGCCGGTACAAGTCAGATCAAAAGCAACTGTCGCGCCCTTTTCCTTCAGGATTTTTCCAATATTGTCATTGGCTCTGGCTCCCAGTATGCCTACTTTGACGGCGCCCTCCTGCAGCGTAATCTGCTCTTCTCCTTCCCGTTTTTCCAATATGGCTTCCAGTTTCTTCTCATCAAACGTTCTTCCGGAAAATTCTTCATAAGCAGAAATCAGGCTCCGGATTCTTTTCTCGTATAAGGCTATACCCCCATCCTTGGTAATCCGCGGTATATCCAGAATATAAATAAATTTATCCGGCAGCTCCTCTTTTAAAATATCGTACAGTCTTCGGATGCTGTCGCAGCAGGTGGTGAGGATAATGCCTTCATATTCTCCTTTCAGCGTCTCTTCCAGCACGCCCTTCGTAAAACTGCAGATATTGGGATGCATTTTCATATCCGCCTGGGTGAAATTAGTCACCTCAGGTTCAATCCGTCTCATCGTCACTCCCATGGATTCAAAAATCTCTATGGGGGTATATTTGCAAACATATCCTAACATGGCTTGTTCTCTCCCGTTTCAATCATCTCCAGAAATGCTTCCAGTCTCGTTTTAATCTGGCCGTCATGGCTGTTTCGCTTGTCCACGCCGTCGCCATCCAGGATCAGCATGGGAATATTTTTCTCCTGCATCCGCTCTTTCAAAAGGACGCTTCCGCCGGATGCCTGTTTACATCCCCAGTGACAGAAATGAATGACCGCATCAGGCTGAAGTTTGTCTGCCAGCTTCTCTATATTTTCCGCTTTAAAGCTGTAAGAACCATTGAAAAGGTTTTTAATAATCTTCCTGGCCAGGGCTTCAAAGGGTTTCTCTGCATCCATCTCTTCTGCATAATCCAGACTCATATCGCATCCCACAATCTGGTATTTTTTGCTGTAACCGAAACATTCTTTCAGACTTTCCTGATAAAAGGGCATCAGATGAACCCAGAGAATCTTTTTCCCTTCAAAAAGAGGATAAGTCTGGATATCCTCATTCATAAAGCGGACCAGATCCAGGAATTCCCGGGTGCCGATCAGAAGATGCATTCCCATCATCAGGTAAAGGTGACTGATCAGTTCTCCCGGATAAAAATGAAGGCTCTGATACTGGAAAAATTTCTTCAGTTCCCTTCTGGTTTCATTCTCAATCCGGATTGCTTCTTTCAGTTTCTGTTCCTCAAATTTTTTGCCTGTCTTTCTTTCCAGATCTTTTGCAAAGTTCCGAAGCTGATCTGCCAGATAAGCTACCGACGCTTCATCATCTTCATAAGGGATATCTAAAAATGTAAAGGGTACTTTCGCTTTCTTTTCCAGATAGCGAAAGGTATTCAGATTTCCGTCGCAGGACAAAGAAGTAGTTACCGCATATTCCGGACTGCGGATAACTCCGCTTTCTACTCCTCCCACAAAAGTTTTATGATAAGAACACAGTGTGGGCGCAATTCCCATGTCCTGAGCATAATCAATAAAATAGTCTTCCAGATGATAGCCGCTCATATAACAGGCGAGACATTCAATGGAAAGAGTCGCCAGATCAAAGCACTGCATCAGCTCGCAAGGTGCAAAAATATTGCCCCATACATACCGCTCTTTCCGGTACAGGGAGTCGGACACCAACGTCATCATCATCTGCTCCAGCTTCTGGTATCCCTTTGCCATATTTTTATTGGGAAGCAGTTTCATCCTCCACTTATTGGCCTGAAATCCGAACAAGATTTTATTCCAGCTCTTTTCCGGATTTTTTATCGCTTCTGATTTTACATAACTGATATACTTGTCAACAAGCTGCATTTTCTTCACCTCATATTCCGTCTCTGTTATTTTCTGCACTCATTTCTCTTTCCTTATCCCATACTTGTCGAAATTCTGCCTCAATGCTCTCTCTGTAAAGAATATGGGGACGATAAGCACAATCAACTGTACTATGGTGATAATCATTCCCAGGTTCCCGACGGTATCTTTATCTTTTCCCATTACGAAGCACATGGCGATGACTGACAAAGGAAGGGCGATCCGCCCCAGCCTATACCAGATCTGTCCGAAATAACGATGGGCAAAATCCCAGGTTTCCCGGTTTTTCATCGACATGGAAGTTCGGTATCCATATATCCCGTTTATTTCTTTCGGCGCACTTTTGGAAAACTTTTTTCCAAACCCGATCATCACAAGGGGAATCAGAATTTCCATCACCATCATATAAATCCAGAAAAGCATCTCTCTCCCTCCAGTCTCTTACTCCCTGTTTTTTTTCATCACAAAATTGGTAAGCAGAACGCCCTCTCGTTCCACCTGCTGCTCTTTCACTGTACGATAGCCCCGCTTTTCAAAAAAAGGTCTGGCTGTGATGGAAGCATGGGTAAGAATTTCCGGTGTCTGTATCGCATTCTCCAGCACATTGCACAGCGCCGTTCCCACTCCATGTCTCTGATAATCTCTGTGTACATACAGCCGGTCCAGATAACCTTCATCATCTATATCGCCAAATCCAACAATCACATTCTCTTTTACCGCAACGTAGCTGATATGCGCCATAAAGGACCGGTTCCACTCCTTTTGGTCTCTCCTTTTGGGCGCCCACGCCTCAAGCTGAACGGCAGTATAATCTTTTGCATTGACGGTGTGGACCGTTTCATAAAACAACAGCGCAAGCTTTTCCCCATCTTCCTGCGTATATCTTCTTACCGTGATTTTTTCCATTATTTTCCTCTGTATTCCATGCTTTATTCAAAGGGAAGAAAGGCCCAGATCACAGCAATGACAATGGCCGGCAGCAAATTCCCCACTTTAATTTTCTTTCCCCAGACCAGATTCAGTCCCACACAGAAAATCAACACGGAACCCGTCAGCGACAGATTGGCAAGGGCCTGATCCGTCATCACCGGTTCAATAAACCTGGCGAACAGGGTAATCAGTCCCTGAAACAAAAAAATAGGGACGGCAGAAAAGATGCATCCCTTTCCCTTTGACGCAGTCATCACCAGAACGATAATCATATCCAGCACCGCCTTGGCAGCCAAAATAGAATAATCTCCTGTCAGGCCGTCTGTGACGGCGCCAATAACAGCCATGGCTCCCACACAGATAACCAGCGATGTGGTGACAAATCCATCCACAAAGAGAGGGTCGCCGTGATTTTTTGTAATCCTTTTCAGCCATTCTCCAAACTGTTCAAATCGCCCTTCAATATTCAGCAGCTCACCGATTACCGCTCCGATGGAGATACTTGCAATCATCATCATCGTGCCGCCGCTTTTCAATGCGCCTTTATCTATGGACAGCATCTGTTCCAGAGCGCCGGAAATTCCCAGAAACAACACGCAGACGCCTACAACTCCCATAAGGGTATCCTGTACATTTTTTCCCAGGCGTTTTCCGCAGAGCAATCCGCCGAAGCCGCCCAGTAAAACTCCTCCAACATTGATTAACGTACCAAGTCCCGCCATCACTGCCTCCTGCCCAACTGCCAGAACGCAACGGCGCTGGCCGCCGCCACATTCAGAGAATCGACGCCGTGGGACATGGGAATCTGTACCATGTAATCACAGTCTGCAATCGTTGCGGCGGACAGTCCGTCTCCCTCCGCTCCCAGCACCACCGCCAGTTTTTTCTCCTTGGTCAGCCTGGGATCGTCAATGGACAGAGAATCCTTTTGCAGCGCCATGGCAACCGTCCTGAAACCGGCCTCTTTCAGAAGCTGCATTCCCGGATTGGGCCAGGTGCCTGGTAAAAATGTCCACGGTATCTGAAACACCGTTCCCATACTGACCCGGATTGCTCTCCTGTACAGGGGATTGCTGCAGTCCGGCGTCAAAAGTACTGCATCCATGTTAAGCGCCGCAGCCGAACGGAATACAGCGCCCACGTTGGTGGGATTTACCACATTTTCCAACACCGCAATCCGGCTGGCTTTTTTACATATATCCTCTGCCGCCGGAAGGGCCGGACGGTGCATGGCGCACAGCATTCCTCTGGTAAGATGGTACCCGGTAAGCTGTGTCAGCACTTGGAATTCTGCTGTATACGCCGGAGTGTTTTCACATCTTTCCAGAATTTTCCCTTCCTGGGCGGTCAGATGTTTTTTTTCCATCAGAAAGGATAGGGGTACGCATCCTGCGTTAAGAGCCCGCTCGATTACCTTCGGACTTTCCGCAATGAATATTCCTTTTTCCGGTTCATGGCGGTTTAGCAGCTGATTCTCTGTGAGTCTGGCGTATACGTCCAGTTCCGGCGCCATAAAATCTGTAATTTCAATGATAGTTGCCATTATTCTTCTCTTTCTTTTATGGTATCCTCCGGCTCCACATGCCCAAACAGCAAAGGGGAGTCCGGATCATGAAGCTGATTATTTTTTTTCACGGCGATTTTGCTGCGATTTGCATAACAATAAACGCATCCGTTTTCACAGGTATTATACGCACCTATATCCACACTTGCAACACATCTGCACTCTTTTCTCTGATAAGGGTCTTTTTTTCCTTTAATAGAAATATTCCCGATCTCCTCCAAACGATCCTTGTCGATACAGCAGCCGTGTTTCACCCCCAGCGAAGCAAAATCTCCTTCTTCCGCGCAGGTATTTACGGTAAATCCATATGTTTTCGCCGTCTTGGCAAACTGCCCTGCAATCTCTGTCTGCTCCTGAAAATCCGGAGTGCGGATATTGCGCTCCTTTATTTTTTTGGAAATGCTCCGGTACAAATCCAGAAAACTTATGGTGCATGTTTCGGTGAATTCGCCCAGCCGGGACGCAAACTCTTGGAAAGATTTCAAATGGAAATCCACAGTGTATTTTTCATTCAGAAGAATAGGATCGTATCTCCAGACAATCCTTTTTCTGCCAATCTGTTTTGACAATTTTTCAAAAACTGGAATTAAAATTTCACTTTTAGGCGGAAGGCCAGATTCAATATCCCATCCATAGGGTGTAAGAGTAAACTGAAAATAGTAATTATACTTTTCAAACTCCGTTAAATATTCCATAAAAGGAAGAGGGTTTTTCGTCCAGAAAACAATCCCTTCAACAACGGACGGTGAAAGACTGATTCTGCTTATCTGATGAAAATTCATTGGGTTTCTCACAAGAACATATTCTTCCCGTATCCTTCTGCACAACCAGTGGGAAAAACAGGCGGGAATATCCGTTCTCCGGCTTGCACTTATAATCATAAAACTCTTTTCTTTCCTAAGTATATATCTTTTTCCTTCCGCATTTTATCACAGATCAAGGAAGATTGCCAGTAAAGAACTATAGAAAAAGTGTGTGACAGTATGCATCCAATCAATGCTCATACTGTCACACACTAAATATTTCTCTCTTTACAATTTCTGTTGCTTCTTTATCAGGCCGGCAATTCAGATGATAAAACGGTATTTCCTGGAAAAGAGAATCTATGGCATTCCAAAATTTTTCTTCCGTCTCTTTTCTCATTCTAGGACGGTAAAATTCCGACAAACTAGAAGAAAGTGCAGAAAAAGGATCTGCTTTAACAAGCAAATTCTCTTCCCATTGTTTTAGTATAATGATAGCGGAAATAGGCGCCTTCTTATTTTCGCAGTAAGAACTGGTCCCATGAACAGGCGTGCCAAAAGCATACCACCCGCCTTCTATTTTCCGCATTAAACATGCATCTCCATTTACAATCATCGATCCCTGATAGTCTCTCCATAATTCTGCCTGAGTTGTTTTTCCAATCCCGGAAGGCCCGGTAAATAACAACGCTTTTCCTTGATGAAGAACAAAAGAACTGTGCAGGTGAAGCACTCCTTTTGTTAATAGAATATTTGCACAACGTTGATATACATTCAGCTCAGAAAAATATTTTTCTCCTCTCACTGTTTCGTCACATTTTTCTGTTGTTTTGAAATGGAACAATTTCCATTCCCGAGAAAGCAGATAACTACATTCGATATCTATCAAAGACATAGCGATATTATAAATCATTACTGTAAAATAAACTCTACACAGCCTGCACTTTCATGATCACGGCTGTTAATCCATAATGAATATGCAATTTGAAATGCTTCATTTCTAATTGTTTCTTCTGATTCCTGAGAATAGTCATGATTCCTGGCATACCATCCAAGTCCCGTAAATCCGTCTTGATCCCATCTTAAAGTCCAATTATAATTTCCGCTTCCAGCCTGTTCTCCCTCGGATTGAATGGCATTATTTGTGCCGTCCAAAAGCATAATCTCAGCATCACTGTATGCTTTTAATTCTTCTTCTGTGATTATTCCTTTTACTTCTCCCATAACGTCACCTTTTTCTTTTTGATCCTTTCTTATTCACTTTATTTAATTTTTTTAGTAATGTCATATCGTCCCCATTAGTTATTTTATTTGAAACAATTTGTCCGTTTACCATAATTGCCGTTCCTGAAATTATTTTTTTTTCTGAAAGCAACCGTTTCGTAAATTCTTCTCCCTCTAGCATGCCGGCACGTTCCAACGTATTCACCAGTTTTTCAATATCTTTACGCAGAACGTTTTCCTCCGCCTTAAAAATTTTCAGGGCTTTTTGGACAATAATGTCCACGGTGAAATCTTCTGTCATCATCTTTACCATCTCCGCTGCTTCGCTGTTTAACACCGCTGCTTGCGAAACTCTGGCAACTGCTTTCCCCACTGGAAACAATATTGTCTGCCCGGCTACCTGGCGCATTTTCAGCCCATCGATCAGACGCATATAGCCGTTTTCCCTTTTCCCGCCGGTATGCTGCAGAATATTGTCATTTTCCGCTCTGTCCACTACCCAGGCTTTCACAGGAACATATGGTATTTTTTTCATAACTATCCTTTCCTTTTCGCAAATATCTTTCTGCCTTTATGTAAATAAATAAAAGGGCGATAAATTAGCAAGAACTTGCCGACTATCTCGGCACTTCACAAACTATGTACGCCCGCTATGAGCGGGGTGCAAATGAACTTCCAATTCGGCATTTGATTGCATTGTGTAAATACTATCGTGTATCGGCTGATTATATTCTTGGGCTATCAAAAAACAAACATTCTTAATAGCAGGAATAATTATCAAACCGGACAATAAAAGAAACACGGCATAGCCATTGGCTATGCCGTCCTTTCATTTCATTACAATATTTTTTGAGAGTAAGATTTACTCATCTTTGCATACAGGAAACAGCAATGTAATCCGAAACATCTCTCCATCTTGCTGTGTCATACATTTCCCCCCCATTTTCAACATCATATTTTTAATACTCTGTACTCCGATTCCCGTACTTTCTGCTTCAGCATGTTTTTGAATTTTATTTTCGAACATAAATCCGGCCATGGAACCTTCACAGGCAGAAGAAATGGTTATGGGAACGGCGGGATCTGCATATTTTACCAGATTGGACGTAATATTATCGGTAATCCTCATGATATAGTTCTCGGATATTTTAATCTTTTTGTAGATCCACTCCACTTGAAAAGATACCTGAAATCCCTGCTGTTCCAGATAACTGCAGGTTTCGGAAAGCAGATCATAAAACAAGACCTCATAATATTCCGGTTTTTCCAGTTCCACTTCTGTCTCTCCCGTTATGAGAGAATATTCGAACAGATGATCCGTAAGCTGTTTCATTCGATGGACTTTCCGTTCTATTTTATCAATATATTCTTTCAATTGTACATCGTTCTTATAATTCCCTTTTTTCAAAATCTCTGTGTACAGCATAATCGAAGTAACCGGCGTCCGAAGATCATGGGACATTTCGGTAACGATACGCTGATTTTCCTGTATCATCTTAGCCTCCTGATCAATCAGGCTCTGGAAGGACAGTCTCATATTGTCGATACCCTCCGCAAGGGCCGCAAGTTCATCCTTTCCTTCCACAGTAATTTTATAATCCAGACTTCCCCCTTCCAATATCTCAATCTCATTGTTCAGTTTTAAGATATAGTTCATTTTTTTTCTGATCCCCAGCAGAACCAACGCCAGAAACAGAATAAAAGATAAAATCATGGATCCGATCAGTACGTAATTGTACATCTGATACGCAAAAACACTTTGAATATTGACTGTTGCCGCCCCATCGGCGAATTCAACCGGATAATAATTTTCCCATTCATAATATTCTGCCTCAATTTCTTCTTCTGCCAACTCCTGTCCGGGATAATCGGAATCAAAAACTTTTTTGTCATCCTTATATACACAGATATATATAACTTTATGCGTCTCCACCCAGGACAGAAGCGCCTCAGAATCACCGGATCGAACCTGATTATCCGTAACATACTGCTGCAGCTGATCAATATATTTTTGATCCAGTTTTTCTACATAGGAAGGATTTTCCAGATGACTGTCAACAACTGTGGATCCGATTCCATACAGAACCAAAAAAGCAAGGATGGCGGCAAAGGCTGAAGCAATCAGAAGCCGCAGCAGCTGGATATAGATGGAATATCTCCTATGCATTTCCTGCTTCAAATCGATACCCCTTTCCCCAAACAGTTTTAATGTAACGTGGATTCTTAGGATCCGGTTCGACTTTTACTCTTAATTTCCTGATATGAACCATAATTGTACTGTTGCAGGAATAAAAATATGGTTCGCCCCACACGCTTTCATAAATATTCTGGGCGGAAAATATTTTCCCGGGATGCTGCATCATCAGCAGCAAAATGCGGTACTCAATGTCTGACATCTCCTTTTCCTGACCGTTTACCAGGACTTCATTAAAAATTTCATGAATCCGAATAGGCCCCCGATGAATATAAGGTTCTTCCTCTTCTGGATTTTCGCTGGCCTTTCCCATGTAAACTTTATAACGACGCAGAAGAGCTTTCACCCTTCCCAGCAGCTCTGCATAAGAAAAAGGTTTGGAAAGATAGTCGTCTCCTCCGGCCATGAGTCCGATTAATTTATCCGACTCCTGAGCCTTGGCCGTCAGAAAGAGCACCGGGACATTGGAAATTTTCCGGATTTCTTCACAAGTGCGAAGTCCTGACATCCCCGGCATCATTACATCCAAAATTACCAGATCTGTCTCATCATTTAATAATTCCAAACCTTCACGCCCGTTGGAAGCTTCGCTGATTTCATAGTTTTCACTTTCCAGAAGAATCCGCACACCCTCGCGGATATCTTCATCATCTTCAACGAGCAAAATATGTTCTTTCTTCATCTTGTTTATATCCTCTTTCTCTTTAATGACAATAGCATAGCAAATTCTATATATTCCGTAAAGATTTTTGCATCATTTCGATTTTTTTCTCCAGCTTTTTTTCATAGTCTTCAGCATCCCTGTTCCACATTTCATACTTTTTATCCTTACGGTGATCCAAAAGGTTATACCGTGATTTCAAATAGTCCCCAAAATATCCGGTAATCTTCTGCGCCCCCAAAAGATTCAAATGATCTCCTTTGTCCAAAGTATCGCTTTCCCAATTTATACCCAGCTTTTTCACTTTCAAATTCATATCAAGGTATTTCAGATTATTCTCCTTTGCGTATTCTTTCAGCGCGTTATACTTTTTAAAATTATAATTAACTGGAGATGGAGTGCTTACTAACAAAATCTGTATGTCATTCTCGCTGCACAGATTAATAATCTTGTCCATATACTCGGTTACAACGGGAGAAAGAGTGACTTTATCTGCAGTCTCTTTCATATATTCACCTTTTTTATAGGCTTGAATCGTATCCCGCAGCATGAAACCCTTATAGCTTTCTTCTGCATATTCCGTCCCCATAAGAAGAGGTTTCCAGATATTGTGATACCGGAACACAGGAAAATAAAAGCTCAATTTTTCCTCAATTTTCTCTCGTATTCTTCCCAGTCCTGTTCGGCTATGGAGCAGCACGTCTGTTTCGATTACCACAAGTTTTGGCGACTGTGTTTCCAGGGCTGTTTTCAGCATATAATATGTTTCATGAATCTTCTGACCAGACTGGCCTCCGATAAAGGAGGTTATTCCATAATCCCTCCACATCTGCATGGGAGACAACGCAGTATAGCTTAGGCTGTCCCCAAGAATCAGCAGATCTATGGAATTCTCCGGTTCCTGCTGTATTTGTATCAGACTTTTGTTCCGTCCCTGTATCAGTTTATCATTCTTCTTGGAAATCTCTGTCACAAATATTGATAACCCCGTTAGTATTGTCATCAGAATCAGAAAAAACAGAGCTGTTTTTCCGCCCTTTTTTATTTTATTTTTAAAATCCTGCATAAATCATATCCACCTGCTGATAACCGACGCCATACGCGCCGAAGATAATGACTGCAAAAATCAACGCATAATAGATGCTCCATCGAAGAGGCGTTCTCATCCTCGTCAGTCCATCATCTCCCAGCAGATTCCTTTCTTTTATTCGTCCCACAATGGCCGCTGTCAGACACCCGGCAATAATAACCAGATAATCTCCTTTATCCAGCCCAAAGGATAAGAAAGTGCCATCCCATAAACTATGTATTCTTAAATCTCCAAACATGCTTCCAAACATTTTTAAACCGGCTGAAAGACTCTCCGCCCGAAAAAATAATTCTCCGATAAAAATGATCATCCAGGTCTTCAGAATTTGGAGAGTCCGCCAATACCAGGAGGATTCTCTGATCCGGCATTTTTGTATAAATTTGTCCCTTATCGGTTCCGCTGCGATGCCCAACAGCAGAATCACAAAATAGTACATGCCGTAAAACAGATAACTCCATTTTGGCCCGTGCCACAATCCGTTGCACAGCCATACCGGAAACAGACATATGGCTGAGATTCCCAGTTTCGTAAAATACTTCCCTAAATGTTTTTTCCCAAATCGATTCCACCCTTTTACCAGCGCCGACGTGGAAACAGGGTAAAAAACATAGGTCTTAAACCATACGCCCAGGGTGATATGCCATCTTCTCCAGAATTCAGCCGCGTTTTTAGATGCAAAGGGCTGACGGAAATTTTCCGGCAGCACAACGCCAAACATTCTTCCACTGCCAATAATGATATCCATACTTCCGGAAAATTCCATATACAATTGAATAGTATAAGAAACTGCTGCAGCGGCAATCACAATTCCACTGTAATCTGTATAATGATCAAAAACTGCCTTTACCAGCAAATGCAGCCGATCTGCAACGATCATTTTTTTAAATAATCCCCAGAGGATCCGCAGGCAGCCGCTGGATAAATTCTCACCTTTCAAAGGCTCGCATCTCCATAGATCCTCCGCTGTCTGAGAATACATACTGATCGGTCCTTCCATGATCTGTGGAAAAAATCCCAGAAAAAGCGCCAATTTTCCCGGATGATTTTCCGCCCGGATTTTCTCCCAGTATATATCCGCCATATATCCTATCGCCTGCAGCGTATAAAAAGAAATCCCAATGGGCAAAAGG
Source organism: Ruminococcus sp. (assembly GCA_050944435.1). Lineage (GTDB taxonomy): Bacteria > Bacillota > Clostridia > Lachnospirales > Lachnospiraceae > Ruminococcus_G. Next base: position 129,581 of record JBMNRB010000006.1, on the reverse strand, counting down.
AGCTTTTTGGCTGGCAATACCGCCGGAATTTTTGCCGCATCCAACAACACATTAGCGTTATGAGCAAAGAAGTTATAGTATTTCAGATATCCAAGTATAAGAAGGAGCAGTACGATTCCGCAGGTCAGCACCATCCTCTCTTTCTTTTTATATTTCTTCTTAATTTCTCTTTTTTCCTCTGCCTTACATGCAGCGGCTTCCAGCCTGCACTTTTGTTTCAGCCATGTCAGCCATATGCCTATATAGTGGGTAAACAGTGTAGTACCTATCAGATAAACAACCAGTTTTCTGCTGATAAGCCAGAAAAATCCGTATCCGGCTATAATCAGCACTGCCCGTCTTAGCTTCTTCGGCGCCGCCTGATAAGATATCAGTATCAGCGGAAGAAACAAAAACAGATATACGATTGTATGGTATGCCATATTATTTCTCCTGGAGTCTTTGAATCATTTTGTAAATTGCCGCTGCTGAATTAAAATTCTCAGGTACCAGCTCCGCCCCGTCAATTTCCACCGAAAATTGTTCTTCCAATTCAGAAACCAGCGTGATTACTCCAAAGGAATCCAACAAACGATCATCTATCAATGATTTTTCCGCTTCCCAGTCAATACTTTCATCAATTTCATTCAAAATATTTAATAATTTATCCATCTTTTCATCTCCTTTTCTCCATATTCCATTGATAAGTCGGCAGTTCTTCACGAAGGAGCGTCCACCCCTTTTTCCGACTGTATAGAACTGCTTTAGGCAGAGAGTGACTCAGGAACAGTGACATCCCCTCAGTCATCGAATAAGCCCCTGCATTTTCAAAGATAAAAATGTCTCCTTCTCTTAAATTTTTTATGGAAACATTCTGCATTAGTATATCATTTGCTGTACAAAGCTCTCCGCAGATTATCCACTCCCTTTCCTTACCTGTTCGAATCTCAGGTCTGATCGAAAAATGCGGACGGTAAATTCCGCGAATCTGCCCATCGTAGTGAAGATGGTGCATTCCCCCGTCTACGATGCAGTAATTTTTCCCGCCGTTTTGTTTTATCTCTTTCACACCGGTCAAATAATATCCGCAGGAAGCTGCAAGTGCTCTGCCCATTTCCAGCGTCACTTTTCCTCTCCATTTCATATTCTTTATGGCCTGATCAATTGCTGCAAGATCCTGCTCCAGGGTATCCTTTTGTCCTTCAAAATAAGGAACGGATAATCCGGGTCCATATTCTATTTCTTTGACTGGATATTTCGTGCTTTTTTCCAGATCTGTACAGAACTGAGCCAGATATTTCAACTCCTCTTCAATTATTTTTATATTTTTTTTCGCAGTGCCGGAAAAGTAATGAATTCCCCGAATTTCTGTAAACGGGTAAGATTCCTGCATTTCAATCAGATTTCGAATCACTGCTCCGTCCATGCCAAACTGATTTTGGCTGGTCAGACGAAGAAATAAAGATACTTTTTCTTTATTGCGGGCGGACCACTCTGAAATAATCTGAAATTGAAGAAGGGATTCCGCCGTGTAAAAGCACCGTCCCCGATAATACTCAAGAATTTCCAAAAGATCTTCTTTCTTTTTCAGAACTCCTGATATCAGAACCTTCTCCCCCTCCAGATTGAGTTCTTTACATATACGAAATTCACCCATGGAACACACTTCTATTCTGTCCGTTATGTCATCCATATAGGAAGTCAGAAAAGGATTTGCTTTCATGGCAAAACATAATCCTATTTCATTGCGTAATATTTTCCGAAATTTTCCAACTCTGTTTGCCATTTCATCAAGATCGAAAAGATAAGCCGGTGTTTTATATTTTACAATGGCGTTGTTTATCAGTTCATGATTCATCTATATCGCCTCCAGTCTCTGCTGCAGATACTTTCGATCCGTTTTTCCATTTTTATTCAGTGGAATCTTTCCAGTCTGAATAAATCTATGGGGAATCATATAGAGGGGCACCCGTTTTCTCAATTGCTTTTTTATTTCACTGATCTGGGCTTCCCCAAGATAAAAAGCAGCAAGCTGATTTTTCTTTCTGTCCATCAGACAGCAGCTTTTTTCTACACCCTGAATCTGCTCTAATGCATGTTCCACTTCCTCCAGTTCAATGCGATGACCCATATGTTTGATCTGAAAATCTTTTCGTCCGGAAAAATACATCTCTCCGTCCTTTCCGTAATATCCCAGATCTCCAGTACGATAATATCTTCCGTTTTTTCCTGTAATAAACCGTGCTTTTGTTTCCTCCGGATTCCGGTAATACCCCTCTGCAAGAGATTCTCCGCTTACACAGATTTCTCCAATTTTTTCAGGAATAAGAATTTCTTTCCCTGAATCGTCCATAAGAAACACCTCTCTCCCCGGAAATGGTCTTCCAATTGGCAGTCTCTCATGATCCTGGAATATTCTTTCAATTGGATAATAAGTGCAGTTGCAGGTAATCTCCGATGGTCCGTAAAGATTTACAAATCGCGTTTCCGGCAGCGCCTCCTGCCACATTCTCAACTGTTTTGCCGGCATTACTTCACCGCTGAACAGAACCTGTCTGACTGTCGACGGCGCTTTATAACTGAGCCCCTTTAAGGCAGAAACCAGAGTCAGCGCCGATACTGCCCAAGTCAGCGAAGTTACCTTCTTGCTGCAAAGATAATCCAGAAGCATCGGCGGAGAGGAAAACATCTGCTTGGGAATCAGAATCAGGGCTGCGCCCGTCATGAGAGCGGCGTAGATATCTTTTACCGACACGTCGAAATCAAACGGCGCCTGATTCCCAATCCGGTCATCTGCCGTAATAGGAAACAGCTTTATGAAATGGGTAATAAAATCAATGACCGCCTTATGACTCACTGCGACACATTTAGGCACTCCCGTAGAACCGGAGGTAAATGTTCCATAAAGAAGATCCCTTTCCGTACTGTTTTTTCGTATTTCATCCAGTCTGTTTCCATCGCTCTGACATCCTATGACATTTTGTATCAGATAAACCTCTCCTCTATAACCGGCCTCCTTCAGATACTTCTCACCTTTTCTGTGTGTAACCACGAGTTTCGTATCAAGAACCTGCAGTATCTCTCCCAGCCTGGCCGACGGCTGTGCCGGATCGATCATCACATAGAAGCATCCCGCATATACGGCGCCGAACATGGCCGCCAGCGTCAGGGCGCTTTTTTCCATCAATATAGCTATGGGCTTTTTGGGCTCTGTCCTGCTGCAAAATTCTGTTCCCAGTCTTCTCGACAAATTTCCCAGTTCTTTCCAGGTCAGACATACAGTTCCGTCGTCCGCTGCCGTCCGATGACCGTATGTGGCCTCTGTTTTTTCCAAATATGATAAAATGTTATCCATATATCGCTCCTTTACTTTTTCTTTGATGGCTTCATTATTCCAGAATAATCTGAACCATTCCTGAATCAATTCTTAATAAATCTAAAAAAGCGGCTTTCCTAAAGGCAATATTTTTTGCCACATTAGAAAAATTATTTTATAATAAATAAAAAAACGCCTTTCGGCGGCTGTTCAATTATTATAAAAGTGGAGGTTTTTATGAACATGAATCCCCTCGTCACCATCATTATTCCTGTATACAATGGGCAGGAATATCTGAAAAGATGCATCGACAGCATCCTGAACCAGGAATTTCAAAATTATGAATTAATCCTTGCCGACGACGGCAGCACAGACGACTCTGGTAAGCTCTGTGACCAATATGCCGCCGTCGATTCCCGCATTCGAACCATTCACAAACCTAACACCGGAGTTTCTGATACAAGAAATCAAGCCCTTAATATTGCCCGGGGAACTTATATTCAGTTTGTTGACAGTGATGACTGGATTTCTCCGGAATCTACTTCCCTGATGATCCGTTCCATGGAAATGTATAACTGTGATCTGGTGATATCTGATTTTTACCGGGTGTCCGGCGAACATCTGGCTCGCAAAGGAGATATCAACGAAACCAGAATTTTATCCAGGGAAGAATTCGCTTCTTTTATGATGGAGAATCCAGCCGATTTCTACTACGGCGTATTATGGAATAAATTATATAAAAGAGAGATTATAGAAAAGAATCATATCCGTATGGATATAAAGATCAGCTGGTGTGAAGATTTTCTTTTTAACCTGGAGTACATCCGCCATGCCCATTCTTTTTATGCCCTCCAGGCTCCCGTCTATTACTATGTAAAACGAAAGGGCAGCCTGATCAGTCAGGGAATGAACATCAGCAGTACGCTGCGGATGAAAATCAACGTATTTGAATATTACAATGGATTTTATAAAGACATATATGACGGGGAAGATTATAACAACATCCGGCCTCAGATCTATCGCTTTTTACTGGCCGTGGCCAGAGACGGCGCGGTCCTTCCTCTGCCCGGCAGGAAAAAACTGGGAATGGAACGCAGCCATCTTCACAACCAGGCCCTTTCCGATGAAGGTCTTCCCATGGACAACTATCGTTTTCGAAAGCTGCTGGAATATCAGCTTGAGATTATTTCCAGGAAAAATAACATTACCCTGGAGGAGAGCCGCCTTCTTTATCATCTGTACTTTGTCCGTCAGTACGAAAGTATGAAAGAAATATCTGACTTTGTGCAAATGTCTCCCCAGAAAACCTCTTTCCTTCTGCAGAAACTGGTAAAGAAAAAGATAATTGCCTCCGTTTCTGACCGGACGAAAACAGAAATTACCTTTCTGCCAGACGCGGCTCATATAATAAAAGATTTTGAGATGGTGGAACAGGACTTTGACTCGGTTCGCTTTTCCTCCTTTTCCCCAGAGGAACAGGAAAACTACCGCGCCATGACTTCACAGGTTCAGGAAAACATAGGGGAATTTCTTTCCAGAATATAAGTTTTCTGCTGCGTGTTTTCCGCCTTTTTCAACCCGTAATACATTTTTTCCGTCACCGGTACTGTGATATTTCTCTGTTTTGCCTCCCTTAGGATATATCCGCTGAACGTATCGACCTCTGCCCTTTTTCCCTGTTGGATATCTCTTTGCAGAGAACTGGTAGCGTCTTCAGCCAGTTCATGATAAAAACGGTGAATGATGGCGTCGATATGTTCCTGTTTTACGGCAACCCCTTTGGCCAGTGCAACCTGATACGCTTCTCTTACCAGCGCCTCATATTCCGCCGCCTTTGCCGGATCCTGCCGGAGCTGGCCGATGGTATTGTCATAATAAGCCGTTTCCGCATTATAAGCACAGTTTAAAATATATTTCCGCCAGATTTCTGTCTGGATATCTTCTGCTGTTTTGTGGTCGATTTCCGCTCCGGCAAGAATTTCCGAAACTTCCTTTACTTTTTTCTTCTGCCTGTCATTCCCGCCGTGAATGCCGATGCGCAGATTTGCAAAGTTTCCCTGTTGGGTAATGGAATAATCTTCATTGGCGAAAGCGACAATATAAATCAGAGAATCCACTACCGTCCCTTTTCCCAGAAGATTCCGGATTCGCTCCCCGGGATCGACTCCGTTCATCACCGGAATTATCACGGTATCGTCGGTGACGGCATATTTCAGATCTTCACACACCTCTTCCAGTGAATAATTCTTTACACAGATAAAAATATAATCCTGTTCCCCCATCTCATTTACCGGAACCACCCTTTCGGCGTTTACGGTAATCTCACCATTGTAATCACTGTGAAGCACAAGACCCTTTTTCAGAAGCGCTTCCCGCCGCTCTCCTCTGGCCGCCAGGGTCAGATGACTGCAGACTCTTCCCAGCATCCCTGCCAGATACCCGCCGACGCCGCCAATGCCAACTACTGCAATTTTTTTATTCTTCAGCATCTCATTCATTTTTTATTCCTCCAATCTTGTCTTCTGTTCCTCTTTTCGCCCTATTTTCCTATAGAATCCGTCCGCCGCAATCAGCGAAATCGTATCGACAATGGGCTGCACCCACATACATCCGTACAATCCCAGAAGTTCATTCATCAGGAAAAGAAGGGGAATATCCAGAACTCCCTTCCTTAAAATGGAACAGATCAGCGACTCTTTGAATTTCCCCATGGCCTGAAACTGTATAATCATGGGATAGCATACAGCCATCATGGGCATAGCCGTCACCATCCTTCTTAAAAATCCGGCGCTGTAACGCAGCGTTGCCGGATCATTGATAAACAATCCGGAAAGAGCCGGCGCAAAGATCTCAAAAACCACCAGACAAATCAGGGCGAAAGACAGAGAAATCACACATCCGAAGCGAAAGGCCTTTCGCCTTCTTGCTTGATTCCCTGCAGCATAATTATATCCCAGAAGGGGAAGAAGCCCATTGGCTGTTCCTATGGAAAAGTACAAGGGAAGCTGATCCAGTTTCTTCACAATGCCCAATGCCGCCACCGCTTCTACATCGTACTGTGACACAAACTTGGACTGGGCCGCAACGGCCACCACCGTTAACGCATATTGAACCGCCGATGGAAAACCTATGGAAATAATAGACTTAATATAAATTCCTGTGGATTTAAGCCGGCTAATCCGGATATTAACCACTGTTTTTTCCCCTTTTATGGCAATGTAAATCAGGAAATACAATACAGCCGCATAATTGGACAGAGCCGTTGCGATCCCTGCTCCCACAGCTCCCATCCCCAAAAACCGGGGCAGCACGAAAAAAGGATCCAGAACAGTATTTAAAATGCCGCCCAGGGAAACGCCGAAAGCGGCTGCCGCCCCGCTTCCCTCCGCCCTCACCAGATTGGCCATAAGGGTATTCAAAATCGTGCCGGGTCCGCCGATTACCACCGCCCATAAAGCGTATTCCAGCGCTATGTCAAAGATTTCCGGCGCCGCCCCGCACAAGACAAGTACCGGACCTGCAAACAGGAAATAAAGCAGGGAAAATACAGCGGCACTGACAAGTCCTCCCCAGAAGGAAACAGCGGCGATATCTCTTGCCTCCTCTTCATTCTTCCTGCCAAGGGCTCTCGACAAAGCGCTTGCCCCTCCTACGCCAAATAAATTGGATATGGCGGTGAGCACGAGAAAAGAGGAATAGGCCACAGTGACTGCCGCCGTCTCATTTGGTTTGTTGAGCATACCCACAAAATATGTATCGGCAAGATTATAAATCAGTGCAATCATCTGGCTGGCAATGGCAGGAATGATCTGTCTGCATACCGCCTGTCGAACCGGCATAGTCTCAAAAACCGCTCTTTTATCTAAGCTTGACTTCATATTTCCCTCCAGACTGGCAGATACCTAATGTTTTAGGGCCTTTCACGGTCAAAAAACTGCCGTTTGCGGACACTTCCGCATAGTACTTCTTTTTCAGATATAATATAAACACAACAAACAAAAGATATTCGAGGAGGTAATATTATGCGTCATATTTATATTCGTAATGCAGCAGGATTTATCTGGCTCGCCGCAGCAGTGGTCAGCATCATATCAGGAAAATGTGAAATGTCTGTCTTCTATCTCATTTTAAGCGGAATATTTTTTTACTCAGCCTTCGCTGCATGGAAATAGGAGAAAAATAAGAATGAAAACGCCTCTGCTGACAATTAAAAATCTGAACGCCTGGTACACCCATGAGAAAATGATACTTTCCCGCCTCTCTTTAGAACTGGGAAAACATGAAATTGCCGGTCTGATTGGATTGAACGGCGCCGGAAAAACCACCTTTTTTCACGTGCTGTCAGGTCTGCTTCCCACTTTTCAATCCGAAAGCATCCTGTTTTGCGGACACCCCATAAAATTCAGAGAGGAAAAGTTCAAACTTTGCCGTTATACCGTATTTTCCGAAGATCGTTCCTTTCAGTATTTCACCTTTTATGAATACCTTTCCTATGTCTTTTCTTCGTATAAAAAGGATTTGCCTGACATTTCAGCACTCATAAGAGGCTTTCACTTTGAAGATTATACTGATGTTCTGCTGAAAGATCTTTCCACCGGCAGCCGAAAAAAAGTATTTCTGATTACCGCTTTTGCCCTGAAGCCTGAACTTCTCTTGCTGGATGAACCGACAAACGGGCTGGATTATGAAAGCACGGAATATCTGTATAAACTGATTTCTGATTACAAAAAATTCGGCGCTGTTCTATTTTCTTCTCACATCCTGGAAAGCATTACGCTGACGGCCGATCGTGTATTTGTATTGGATGGCGGAAAAATTCAAAAGAAATTTGAAAAAGAGCAGATAAAAGCCGAAAACATCCGGGAGGCGCTTCGCTGTGAACATGATATTTAAAGTTTTTTCCAAAAAATTCTTTGGTGCAAAAAATGAACGGCTATTCCGGACAGTCTGTACCGACTTAATTGTATTTTGGGGATTATCCATGGCCGATTTCAAGACTGAAATCTCTCCGTCTGTCTTATACCTGACGGTTTCTGCCTTTACGGCAGGCGTCATGCGGCAAACCCTTTTCTCGGAAGACAACGCCGTGTATATGGAAAATTTGATTATGCTCCCCTTCGATCGGCGGAAATTTGTTTTTTCCTATACCGCTGCAATGGGTCTTTACACTTTATTAACAAAAACGGCTGCTCTGCTGTCAGTATTGCTGGCAGTGTCCTCCTGGAATCAAAGGGAAATTTGGGGGAGTATTCTATGTTCAGTAAATGCGGTTCTGACCACAGCCGCGATGTTTTCGCTGAAAAAACACCCCTTTATTTCCATTGGCTGGACTGCCGCCGCTGCTGCGGCCCTCCTGTTTCTCTGGAGCAGTCCCTGGTTTACGGCGCTTCTCACGTTCAACATCTTTTTTTCCATTTTTTTACTGGAAAAGGCTGATGGATACGCTTTCTTCCGGGGAAAAACTCCCAGAATACATAAGATTAAAAAACATCGCCGTCATTCTATATGGATTTATTTCTTCCGCTACCTGACAACGCATAAAAACTACCTGATCAACACTGCAATTATGTGGTGTGTTGCCTGGATGCTCCCGGTTCTTATGGCCCGGCAAAGAGAACTCTTTATGATTCCCATTGGCTTTGCTATTCTCACTTTGAATACGCCGGCAGGCATTCTGCTGTCCTGTGATCCTTCCCTGGAACAGGCAGTGAGAGTTTTGCCCGGTCAGAAAAAAACATTCTGTATCCCCTATTGTCTATTCATTTTCTTGTGCAATATAACGGCAGATGTAATTTTCCTTGCGAGATGGAAGCTGCTGACAGGGGACGTCCCCCTATGGATGAGCATCACCGCACTGTTCTTTTCCCTGCAAAGCGCTGTTTTCTCCCTTCTTCTGGAATGGTTTTTCCCTCTTCGGAACTGGAAAACAGAAAGTGATTTATGGCATCATCCAAGGAAATACATCGTCCCGGCAGTTATGCTTTTGCTGGCGGGGGCGGCGTCATTTCACTTTTTTCATATACAATAACGGATATGGATTCCCCTGTTCATCCAATTCTGTTCGTTTACGGTCAGTTCATTTATTGCATAATTTTCAATGCCGTATTGCACTAACTTTTTTCCTATCCCATTTTCTCATTTTAAATCTAAAGACGCAAAAGTCTTTTGTTGGTATGTTGATAACAAATTCACCGGGCTCTTTGATTAAATCATAAGAATAGTTTTTGGGAATAATACCAACCATCACCATTGCAGGGTTGACAGATACGTTTGCGGCAAAACTAACAGCAAGAGCATTGTTCTTTCCGTTTTTGCCTCTGCAGAAAGCCGGAACTAAAATAGTGCCAATCACCCCGACGCCAACTTCTATATTTCAATTTTTATTCCGTTATATTCTTCCTTTGGTAAATGTTCTTTTGCCCATAATAGTGCAGCACGCTGCAAAAAGAGAGCGGAACACCCTGTCCACTCTCTTCCTGACCGCCCTTACTTATGGTATGGTTCTCCGTGCATGATCCGGAATCCCCGATAAATCTGTTCCAGCAAAATAACGCGCATCAACTGATGGGGAAAGGTCATCCTGGAAAAACTCAGCTTTTCATCGGATCGTTTTAATACACTCTCAGAAAGGCCCAGCGAACCGCCGATGACAAAGACAAGTCTTCCCGTTCCATTAATGCCCAAGTCTTCCAGTTTTCGGGAAAACTCCAGAGAATCCATCATTTTTCCTTCAATGGCCAGGGCAATTACATAATCATTTTCCCGGATATGTTTTAAGATCCGTTCCCCTTCTGTATCTTTGATCTGCCTCTCCAGTTTTTCTCCGGCTTTATCCGGCGTCTTTTCATCTGTTATCTCTATAATCTCCAGTTTTATGTATTTACTGAGCCGTTTCTGAAACTCTGCGATGGCCTGCTGATAAAATTTTTCTTTCACCTTTCCCACTGTAATGCATGTAATTTTCATGATTTCTATCCTTTACTGGTCAGAATCTTTGTTTTCTCTCTGGGTTTTCTCATAATCACAGAAAGACCCTTCTGTCAGGGCTGAAAGGCCGCTGATCTTCTGGTTTACCATCTCCCACATGCAATAGGGAAGATGATCCTGGTGGCCTCGGTGAAAAGTCACGCATTCAAAACAGTTTCCGTGATGGGGACAGGCTTCCGGACAGGGGCAATGGTCCCCGTTCTCTTTCACCTGTTTCATAAATTCCTGTTTCAGTCTCCAGGATTCCTCGCTGTTTCCTGAACGGGACGCCAGGATTTCTTTTTTCATCAATTCATTTCCATCAATCTTCATGACAGTTCTCCCCTCCTCAGTCCTCTTTTTTGAAACAGTTGGGAATTCCCCCGGCCACATCTCTGTGATGTGCTACACAGGCACAGCATTTTCCGTGATTTTCGCAGTCTGTGTAGGGACAGACGCACGGTCTGTCGTTGCTGCATCCTTCATTTTTACCCATAATAAATACCTCCTGTCATTTTTATATCTTTATAAAATCGGAAACTGTCGGGAAAAATTTCCCTTCAGTTTCCGAAATTACCAAGGATATTTATTTATTTTTATTGCTCAGATATTCATGGATACCGCGGGCTCCGGCGCGTCCTGCTCCCATAGCCAGAATAACTGTGGCCGCTCCTGTCACTGCGTCTCCGCCGGCATACACGCCCTCTTTCGATGTTTTTCCAAATTCTTCATCGGCAATGATGCATTTCTTCTTGTTTACATCCAATCCGTATGTGGTAGAAGAAATCAGCGGATTGGGCGAAGTTCCCAGGGACATAATCACTGTGTCCACTTCCATTTCAAATTCTGAACCTGGAATTTCCACCGGACGTCTTCTTCCAGACGCATCCGGCTCGCCCAGCTCCATACGAATGCAGCGGATTCCCTTTACCCAGTCGTTTTCATCTACCAAAATTTCCGTCGGGTTGGTCAGAAGATCAAACTGAACACCCTCTTCTTTGGCATGATGTACTTCCTCCACACGGGCGGGAAGCTCTGCTTCACTTCTTCTGTAGATAATATGTACCTCTGCTCCCAGACGAAGGGCAGTTCTCGCAGCGTCCATAGCCACGTTTCCGCCGCCTACGACAGCCACTTTCTTTCCATGCATAATCGGCGTCTTATAATCATCACGGAAAGCCTTCATCAGGTTATTTCTGGTCAGATATTCGTTGGCAGAGAATACACCGTTGGCATTCTCTCCCGGAATACCCATAAACATGGGAAGTCCGGCGCCGGAACCGATAAATACGGCTTCAAATCCCTCTTCTGTCAGAAGTTCGTCAACAGTCGTAGATTTTCCGATGATTACGTTTGTCTCAATTTTTACTCCCAGAGAAAGTACATTTTTTACTTCCTCCGCCACAACTTTATCTTTGGGGAGACGGAATTCAGGAATACCATATACCAGCACTCCGCCCGGTTTGTGAAGAGCTTCAAAAATCGTTACATCGTAACCCAGTTTTGCCAGATCGCCTGCACAGGTAAGACCTGCAGGACCGGAACCAATCACCGCCACTTTATGACCATTTTTCTCTGTCGCCGGCTGGGGCTTCACATCATTTTCCTTTGCCCAGTCCGCCACAAAACGCTCCAGCTTTCCGATAGAAACCGGTTCTCCTTTAATACCCCGGATACATTTTCCCTCACACTGGCTTTCCTGGGGACATACACGGCCGCATACCGCCGGGAGTGCGCTGGATTTACTGATAATCTGATACGCCTCATCAAATTTTCCCTCTTTTACTTGGGCGATGAAAGCAGGAATATCAATGGAAACGGGACATCCGGTAATACATTTTGCATTCTTGCAGTTAATGCAGCGGGATGCTTCTTCCATCGCTTCTTCTTTATTGTATCCATAACACACTTCTTCGAAATTCGTCGCTCTGACTTTAGGATCCTGTTCCCTTACCGGAACTTTTTTTAATACATCAGCCATTATTCTTCACCTCCGCAATGTCCGCATCCGCCATGATGTGTATCGCCTTCTTTTTCTTTCAGATAAGCACGGCCTTCTTCCGTCTTATACATCTGCTGTCTCTTCATCGCCTCGTCAAAATTAACCAGGTGTCCGTCAAATTCCGGTCCGTCTACACAGGCAAACTTCACTTCATCGCCCACGGTAAGACGGCAGGCTCCGCACATGCCGGTTCCGTCCACCATAATCGGGTTCATGCTGACAATCGTATGAATTCCCAACTCTTTCGTCAGCAGACAGACAAATTTCATCATAATCATCGGACCGATGGCGACCACGACGTCATACTCTTTCTTCTGATTCACCACCAGATCTTTGATCACTTCCGTAACCATACCTTTTCTCTTATAGGAACCGTCGTCTGTGGTCACGTAAAGATTGCTGACCTTTTCCATCTCTTCTTCCAGAATAATCAGATCTTTATTCTTTGCGCCTACAATGGCATCCGCCTTGATTCCATGTTCATTGAGCCATTTTACCTGAGGATAAACGGGAGCCGTTCCGACACCGCCTGCCACAAAGAGAATTTTCTTTTTCTTAAGTTCTTCCGGATCTTCCGAAATGAATTCCGACGGCTTACCCAGGGGACCTACGAAATCCGCGAAACAATCGCCTGCTTTCAGTTTTGACATCTGAAGAGTTGATGCTCCGATAACCTGGAATACTATGGTTACCGTCCCTTCCTCTCTGTCATAATCACAGATCGTCAAGGGAATTCTTTCCCCTTCTTCATCAATCTTTACGATGATGAACTGACCAGGTTCACAGTGTTTTGCAACCCGGCGTGCTTCAACATTCATCAGATAAATGTTGTCCGTAAGTTGTTTGGCTTCTCGAATTTTGTACATAGTTTCCTCCTGTTTTTTATTTATTCCTTTAAAATATAAGTAGCGCTTCCCGGATAACTTTCTTTTCCGTTTTCATCTACTATTATAGCATAAAAAGTGTGTTCGCCCGCAATCATTTCCACCGGCTGGGTGTACTGGGCCCTTTCTTTCGTCGGTTTTTCATCAAATGAATAGTAGGCTGTACAGCCTTCAGGAACAGTCACCGTAATTTTCGTTTTGTTCGAAGAAGTATACTCTCCGGAAGCAGGGGCAATCACCGGCGCATCCGGGAGGGGTATTTCCAGATTGTATGTATAGCTTTTAATTTCTCCTGGAATTCCTTTTTCATTTATGGCCACTGCCCGCAGAGTCGTCGTGCCTTCGGGAATATCAATGCCCGTCTTATATATATTTCTCCCGGTAAGCGGATCTGTCCCGTCTGTGGTATAATAGATGCTGCACATCTGATCCCCTTCCGTGTACAGCTCCACGGTAACCCAGTCTTCATAAGTTCCAGGCGGCTGGGAGGCCTTTACCTCCACCGGCATATATGCCTGATACTTATCTTTTATCTCTTCATCAGTTATTCCGGTAACCAAATCAAACAGCGCCGCCGTGTCTTCTTCCCCTTCATATATGGATACAAGCTGGGCATATGCCTCCTCACTGGATGGGTTATCCCCAATTATCTCTTCCAGCAGCTTTGCGGCCTCTTCCCCATTTCCCATCTCATAAAGAATCTGAGCTTTTAAAACCCGGGCAGCTTCCCCTCCGTCTGAAAGAACCACAGCCCGATCCGCACAGGCTAAAGCAGTTTCATAGTCCTGATTTCGACTGCTCTCCTGCGCCATGTTGATCTGATAATCATAGGAATCATAGTTTTTCTGATCAATATACCATTTTACGCCTAAGAAACACAGCGCTGCAATCACCAGAAAAAACATTACTTTCAAAAAACGGTGTTTCTTTTTTTTCGGCTTTTCCTGAACCTTTTGCGTGGAAGTATTCTTCCGTGGATTCATTTTAACCGCAGTTTTCGCCATATTGTCTGAAGCCTGAACCACTTCATTGGAGCGATAAGAACTGATCGGATTATATTCCGGTACCCACTGAATTTCTTCGCCGCAATTCATGCAGAAAACTCTTCCTTCTTCCACCGGAGCTCCGCAATAAGAACATTTCATAATATATTTTCTCCATCCTATATTATCATAAGACATTTATAAAACTTCTTCAATATATTTTTCAAATTCTTCCATGCTCATCAGCACTTTCCGCGGCTTTGTCCCTTCCTCCGGTCCTACGACGCCTGCTTCACTGAGCTGATCCATGATTCTTGCAGCTCTGTTAAACCCTATTTTAAACATCCTCTGCAGCATACCGATGGAGGCTTTATCTTTTTCAATGATAAATCTGCCTGCCTTTTCAAAATAAACATCTCTCTCCTCTGAATTTTCCTCGTTTATGCTGCCGCCAATGCTGCTGTGATGATTGATCTGCTCTTCAATCTGGGTATCATACTCCGATACCCCATGGTTCTGTGCAAGAAATTCAACCACGCTGCTGACCTCTTTGTCTGACACAAAGGATCCCTGTACCCGGGCCGGTTTCTGATATCCCTGGGGATAAAAAAGCATATCTCCCTTACCCAGCAGTTTTTCCGCCCCGTTCATGTCAATAATTGTCCTGGAGTCCACGCCGGATGAAACGGAAAATGCAATTCTGGAAGGCATATTGGCTTTAATCAGCCCTGTAATAACGTTTACCGACGGCCTCTGAGTCGCAATAATCAGATGAATCCCCGCCGCTCTGGCCAGCTGCGCCAGTCGGCAGATAGCGTCTTCCACTTCTCCCGGAGCCACCATCATCAAATCCGCCAGCTCATCTACGATGATAACAATCTGAGGCAGTTTTTTCGGTTTGTTTTCCTCCTCAATTCCCTGAATGCCCGCAACCTTTGCATTGTATCCTTTCAAATCCCGGACATTATATTCTGCAAATTTATTATACCGGTCCGTCATCTCCGCCACCGCCCAGTTTAAAGCTCCCGCTGCTTTCTTAGGATCCGTAACCACTGGAATATACAGATGGGGAATGCCGTTGTACACGCTTAATTCCACTACCTTCGGGTCAATCATAATCAGTTTGACATCCTCGGGCTTTGCTTTATACAAAATGCTCATAATCAGCGTGTTGATGCAGACTGATTTACCGGAACCGGTGGCGCCGGCGATCAGAAGATGGGGCATTTTGGCAATATCCGCCACCACCGGCTGACCGGCAATATCCTTTCCCACTGCAAAGGCAAGGTTGGAAGGGTATTCCTGGAATGCATCCGATTCCAACAGATCTCTAAGCAATACGGCGCTGTTGGTCTGATTGGGTACTTCGATACCCACAGCGGCTTTTCCAGGAATCGGCGCTTCGATACGGATATCAGAAGCCGCCAGATTCAGCTTGATATCGTCCGCCAGATTCACGAT
The DNA here is from genome assembly GCA_050944435.1 of Ruminococcus sp. Classification (GTDB taxonomy): domain Bacteria; phylum Bacillota; class Clostridia; order Lachnospirales; family Lachnospiraceae; genus Ruminococcus_G. The sequence goes on along the minus strand of JBMNRB010000006.1, from coordinate 113,990 downwards.
TCTGCTCACTTTCACTCCCTGCTCCGGCTGCAGTTCATATCTGGTCACGGTGGGACCGCAGCTTACATCCGTAACCGTAACATTGACTCCGAAATTCTTCAGCGTCTGCTGCAGTTTCATCGCTGTCGCCTTTACCTGTGAATTTCTTCCGCTCTCTTTATTTTTTCCGGACTTTTTCAGCAGAGACAAAGGCGGGAGCTCATAATCATCGCCGTGTTTTTCCGGGGATTCCTGCTCCCGAATATCGGATCTGATTTCATTGATCCCCTCATGAATCTCCTTTTGGGAAGAACGGGGATTTTTTTTCCGTGCTCCTCTGGGCGGTTCTTCGAAAATATCTGCCGGCCTTTCCGCAGCTTCTGCCGGCTGAGGATCTGATGGAAAATCCTCCAGAAAGTCAGGTATTTTAAATTCTTTTGAGGAGTCTTCTTTTTTCAGCACCACATCCACCGGCGCAGACCTTTTCTCCTCCCTTTTTCGTACAGACCGTTCCTTTTGCACCTCCTTGCGGCGCTTATGGGTCTGAGCCGCGTTTTCATATGCCTTTTCCCCACACCGGCGAAGAGAAGAAATCACTGGTTTCTGGGTCAGAATGATGACAAAAATAATCAATCCCGCAACAATGATTACGTATGCTCCGATTTTCCCGAAAGCCAGGCTGAACAGCCAGCTTTGAAAAGCTCCCAAAATGCCTCCGCCCATTTTATTTTTGGCACAGATCATAAAACTTTCCATTACCTGACTGCCTTCTGCCGTGCCCATGGTCAGCAGATGAAGGAAACCGCACATGAAAAAGAGGCATCCGACTGCGCCTGTCATTTTCCGCCGGATCAGTCTGTTATCTTTATTGGAGATATAAAAAGCCGTGCCCACAAAAAGAAGCGCCGGAAATATGTATGCCATCAGCCCGAACAGGCCGAAGAAAAAAGAACTCACGGCATTTCCCACGAAACCGCCCACTCCAAAATTGCTGATAAACAGTAAAATAGAAACCGCAAGAGTCAGCAAAATAATAATGTCCTGATACAGCGCATTGCCCTTTCTTTTTGTCTTTTGTTTTTGCGTTTTTCTCTTTCTGGCTCCTGCCATCTGCTCTCTACCTCCACTATTATCATGCTCCCATTACAAAGTGACATACCAGGGCCACCGTACCGATGAAAAAGCAGTAGCCGGCGAAATATTTAAAACGTTTCCGCCGGATCAGCTTTATCATAAATCTGATGCAGAAATACCCTACAGCGCCGGCAATTACCACACCAATCAGTCCATACAAGAAAGGCAGCGGCTGAAACTGTATAGCCGGGAGCTTTCTTAACTCCCAGATTACCGCCCCCAGGATGGCCGGTATGGACATTATGAAAGAATATTTCACAGAAAATTTCTTATGGAATCCGCAGAGCAGGCAGGCGGCAATCGTAATGCCTGAACGTGAAACCCCTGGAAAGACCGCCAGCCCCTGGCAGATGCCAATGACAACCGCACACCAGTACCCTGCGTCTCTGGGCAGCTTTTCCCCGTCCTTCACAAAATCAACCACCAGAAGCATAACGCTGGTTACATAAAGACCAATCCCTGCGGCAAGCAAAGACGTGGACGCATATTCCACTGCCGGATCCGCTAAAATTCCAATCACCCCGGTGGGAATGGTTGAAATTAAAATCAAAAGCACAAATTTCCGGTAATTATTATGTACAATTTTACAATACCGCTGTTCTTCGCCGGAACGAATTTTTTTCCACAACAGCTTCATGTTCCGCAGCGCGTCCCCTATCATACGCACCGTTTCCCTCACCAGCCTTTTGATATCCTTCCAAAAGACCGTAAAGACAGCTGCCAGGGTGCCCAGATGCAGCATAACATCAAAAAGGATTCCTGTATCTGCAGCAGATATTCCCAGCAGCTTTCTTAAAATCACCAGATGGCCGGAACTGCTGACCGGAAGAAACTCTGTAATGCCCTGCAGCAGTCCCAGCAAGATCGATTCTATTAATGTCATTTTTTTAACCACCTTATCGTAATACAATCGAAATTATATCACAATTTATCTGGATATACAATTTACGAGTCCCTTTTTTCCTCAATTAATTCATGGAGTTTTTTCAACGCTTTTTGGATTCCTCCCACTTCATTGATGATGCCTTCCCTTACCGCTTCTTTCCCATCCAGCATGGTTCCCACATCCTTTACCAGCATGTGGGTATCCAGCATCAGTTCTTCCAGCCGTTTCTGAGAAATCTGAGAATGACCCGACACAAATTCCGTGATTCTGTCCTGGGTTTTTTCAATATTCCGATAGGACTGAGCCACTCCGATAAAGGTCCCGCTCTGCCGCACCGGATGTATCACCATCGTCGCGCTTGGAACGATAAAAGAATAATCCGCCGATACCGCCAGAGGTACGCCGATGGAATGGCCCCCTCCCAGGACTAAAGACACTGTAGGCTTGCTCAGGGAAGCAATCATTTCGGCAATGGCCAGTCCCGCTTCCACATCGCCCCCCACCGTATTCAAAAGGATCAGCATTCCCTCAGTCTCGTCATTGTCTTCGATCATGGCCAGACGGGGAAGCACCTGTTCGTATTTCGTGGTCTTGGATCGTTCCGGAAGCGCTTCATGGCCCTCCACTTCACCGATAATGGTCAGAAGCTGTATCCTGGTCTGAAGTTCTGTCATATTTCCTGTCTTTGTAATATTTTCCATAAAAAAACTCCTCTTTTTTCTATAGCTATCTGCAAATAAGAGGAGTTTTATGCATTCAATTATTCATCCCAGTTGTGATATACATACTGTACATCGTCGTCATCTTCTAATAAATCCAGTGTTTTCTGGAGATTTTTTATCGCCGTTTCATCCGTCAATTCCACCCAGGTCTGGGGAATCATAGTAACTTCCGCGGAAGCCATGGGGATGTTTTCCTTTTCCAGAGTTTCACGAACCACAGAAAAATCATCAGGATCTGTGATAATTTCATAACTGTCTTCTTCCTCTGCAAAGTCTTCCGCCCCTGCATCCAGCGCCGTCATCATCAAATCATCGCTTTCCATATCACATTCTTCTTTTGAAATAATGATCTGTCCCTTTTTATCGAACATAAAAGACACACATCCGGGCGTCCCAATATTGCCGTTTCCTTTGGTAAACGCGCTTCTGACATTGGCTGCCGTCCTGTTTTTATTATCTGTCAACGCATCTACAATAATGGCAATGCCGTTGGGACCGTACCCTTCATATGTAACATACTCATAATTGGATGCGTCTGCATCCCCGGCGGCCTTTTTGATTCCCCGGTCAATGGTATCATTGGGCATATTGTTTGCCTTCGCCTTGGCAATCACATCCCGCAGCTTGCTGTTGTTGGCCGGATCAGGACCGCCTTCCTTCACGGCAACCACAATTTCACGGCCGATAATCGTAAAAATCTTTCCCTTTTTTGCGTCGTTTTTTTCTTTCTTGTGCTTTATGTTTGCAAATTTTGAATGTCCTGACATATTCTATTTCCTTCTTCCTGGTGTATTTTGTTGCTTTTAAAAATATACCATTATCCCATTCATTCGTCAATACGGCTCTCTATGTAGAAAGTTCCAGACTGATACAAAGGGCTTTATTCACTTGCTTTAAAAGCTCCCCATCCAGATGACATACTTTATCTTTCAGCCTCTGCTTATCTATCGTCCGCAGCTGCTCCAGCAAGATCACTGAATCTTTCACAATTGCATAGGACGAGGCGTCAATTTCTATATGGGTCGGCAGTTTTGCCTTGTTCATTTTTGAAGTAATCGCCGCACAGATAACCGTCGGGCTGTGCTTATTTCCAATATCGTTTTGTATAATGAGAACAGGCCGTATTCCGCCTTGTTCGCTTCCCACGACCGGCCTTAAATCTGCGTAAAAAATATCTCCGCGTTTAATAACCACACCATTCACACTCCGATTTTCTATGATCTAGCCATAGTATTGCCAAAATTCTCTGGTGTATTCCCATGTCTTACAAAAATGCGCGGAACGCGTTTGTCAATGCAGCAGGCAAATTCATAATTAAAACGTCCGGACAGATCCCCCAGCATCTCCATGGTAATTTTCTCGTCTCCATCCCGGCCCAGCAGAGTCACCTCGTCAAATTCCTGGACCCCTTCAATTTCTGTGACGTCCACCATGAACTGATCCATACAGACCCTTCCCAGAATGGGAGCTTTCTTTCCGCGGATCAATACGTATCCTTTATTGGACAGACTTCTGGCATAACCGTCCGCATATCCCACCGGTATGGTGGCAACCACCGTAGGTCTTTCTGTAATATATGTACCTCCATAGCTGACTGCCTCTCCCTTATCCAGTGTTTTTATAAAAGAAATACTGCTTTTTAAACTCATTACCGGAGTCAGATGCACCGGTTCTTTTTTTACTTCATCAGAAGGATACAGGCCGTAAATGCTGATTCCCGCCCTTACCAGATCAAGATTGGCTTCGGGAAACTGCATGATGGCCGCACTGTTGCTGCAATGCCGGAAAGGAACGTTTATCCCGGCTTTTTTCAGCATATCGTCAAACCGCAGATACCGGTCAAGCTGTTTTTTTGCCGGGTCCAGAGATATCTCGTCCGCCCGGGCAAAGTGGGTAAACATTCCTTCCACCTCCACACGGGGAAGACGGGCAATTTCCCCGATCTTTTCTACGCTCTCCTGCGTATCGGCAAAACCGATCCGGTTCATGCCCGTATCCACCGCCAGATGAATTTTTATATCTTTTCCCGCCTTCACAGCCGCCTGGGACAGCTCTTTTGCCATGGAAACCTTGAAAACTGCCGGCCTTATCTCATTCCTTACAATGGTTTCATAATCTTCCGGAAAAGCAAATCCAAGAATAAGAATAGGTTTCCTTATCTTGTTTTGCCGAAGCTGCATCGCCTCGCCTACCGTGGCCACCGCAAATCCCCAGATATAGTCGAACTCTTCCGCCATCTTTGCAATGGGAACAGCCCCGTGACCATACCCGTCCGCCTTTACCACAGCAATCATTTTTGTGTCTTTCTTGATATTGTTTTTCATCTGTATGAAATTCTTTTCAACGGCATCCAGATCGATCCGAGCATGTATCCGTCTGTACAATTCCATACCTATCCCTTCTTTCGTAGTTATTTTTTCGGCGGCCTGTCCTTCTGCCGCAGTACCGCCGGTATGGCGGCTATAATATCCTCCGCTGTCACAGAGGCTTCCCCCAATTCTTCGCCGGCAGCATCTCCTGCCTTTCCATGAATCCAAACGCCGAAGCAGGCGGCCGTTTCACTTTTCATTCCCGCCGCCAGCAGGCCCAGTATCATTCCCGTCAGCACGTCACCGCTCCCGGCAGTTGCCATCCCGCTGTTGCCCGTCCTGTTGATAACAAAATGATTTTTGTCAAAGGCCGTCACCGTGCGGGCGTCCTTCAGCACACATATGACATGGTGGCTTTCCGCATAATCCCCGGCGGCTTTTATTCTGTCTTCTGCAATCTCCTTTACTGTCTGGCCTGACAGCCGGCTCATCTCCCCCATGTGGGGAGTCAGAATACAGGGACATTTTATCTGTTCCAAAATCCCTGAATGGCTTCCGATAAGATTCAATCCATCGGCGTCGATTACCAGAGGTTTCCGGCTGTTCTCTGCCACATACTCCAAAATTTCCAGCGCGGTCCGGGACTGACCAAGGCCCGGGCCTATTCCTATCACATCGGCCCACTGCATATCCTTTTCCAATAATTCCCTGTCCAGTTTCCCTTCTTCATAACAGGAAATCATCACTTCCGGGAGCTGCCGAAGTAAAATTTCCCTGTTGGGCCAAGCCGTAAATACTTTTACCATACCGGCGCCTGTCCGGAAACAGGAAAATGCGGAGAGATAAGCCGCTCCTTCCATCCCATAGGAACCGGCAATCAGCAATACTTTTCCAAAGGTTCCCTTATTGCCGGAGGGATCCCTTTTGGGCAAGAGTTTCCAGTCGGATTCCTCCAGGGTAAAAATTTCCGGATGGTAGCAGACTTTTTCATGTTCATAAATACCAATATCACAGACCTTTACTTTCCCTGCATACGCCGCGCCTGGATACAAAAGCAGCCCCGGTTTCGCAAAGGCGAATGTAACCGTCACGTCCGCCCGTACGGCTCCGCCCATCACCCGGCCGGTATCCGCATCTATCCCGGAAGGAATATCGACTGCCAATACCTTTGCCTTCGTCTCGTTTATTTTCTGGAAAAGTTTCCGGTATTCCTCTGACAAATTTCTGGAAAGTCCGATTCCAAACACAGAATCTACAATAGTAGTATATTCGGAGAGCTCCGGGTTATTTACAAAGGTTGTACCATAATTTTCTGCGATTTTTTTCTGTTTTTTATTTTCTTCGCTGCGATGTGCCGGATTTCCCGTCATGCAGACAGCAGCCTCGTACCCTTCCAGATGGAGAAGTCTCGCCACAGCAATGCCGTCTCCTCCGTTATTGCCCCCGCCGCAAAGAACCAGTACTCTGCTCAGGTCAAACCCTTCTTCCAACAGTGTATCTTTTACCGCCAGTGCAGCCCGCTCCATCAAAACGCAGGAAGGAATTCCCATAATCTCTATGGCAGCCTGATCTGATTCCTTCATCTGACGGGATGTTGTTATGCGCTTCATTTTTCTTCCTCCCTGAAACAACAATGTTGTACCTGAAATCTGCTGACATTTCAGGTACAACACAATTAACGATCCTTATATCCTCTTTCGGCATGAGTCAGATTATAAGAAAGACACATCAAACTTTCTGACAAATGTACGTTTTCCACAATCACATCCTTTGGAAGCACCAGGTTCAAATCAATATGAGCAAAATTCCAGATTGCTTTTACGCCGTTTTCCACCAGCATATCCGCCACATCCCTTGCACTGTCCTTAGGTATGGTCAGCGTGGCGATATCAACTTTATGCTTCTTTAAGAAATCCGGCAGATCCGACAGCATCTGTATCTCGTTTTCCCGTACGGTTTGGCCTTTCAGTTCCGGATTGATATCAAAAATTCCAATGATTTTAAAGCCTCTTTTTTCAAATTTCACATAGTTAGCCAATGCCTGTCCCAGATGGCCTGCCCCGATAATAATCATGGTATGGGTCTGGTCCAACCCCAGTATTCTGCCGATTTCGCTGTACAGATACCTTACATTATAACCGTATCCCTGCTGGCCGAATCCTCCAAAGTTATTCAGATCCTGGCGTATCTGGGACGCAGTCACTTTCATCAGATCACTCAGTTCATTTGAAGAAATGCGTTCCACTTTATTGTCAATCAACTCTCCAAGATAACGGTAGTATCTGGGCAGTCTTGCTATTACCGCTTTAGAAATACCTTTTTCGTCCAACATCTGAACCTCCTTTTACATTTTTATTATATCTGCTCGTTATAACTTTGTCAAACAGAAGAGAGTTGTCAAGGGAAAATTTTTTCTATATAATAAAAACTGTGTAAAAAAAATGTACAATACGAGGAGTTTACCAATGATATTATCATGTCAGGAAATCACGAAATCTTTTGGGACCAACGTCATATTGAAAAACGTCTCATTTCACATAGAAGAACGGGAAAAGGCAGCTCTGGTGGGGGCCAACGGTACGGGAAAATCCACCCTGATGAAAATCATTTCCGGGGAAATGGCCTGCGACAGCGGCCTGACCATTCTCTCAAAGGATAAGACGCTGGGATATCTTGCACAGCATCAGGACATGGACGGCGACTCCACGATCTACGATATTCTGCTGGAGGTAAAACGGCCCGTTATGGAAATGGAAGAACGGCTGCGCCAGATGGAACAGGAAATGAATCAGGTTTCCGGTTCACAACTGCAGCAGCTGATGGACAGCTATCACCGTCTCTCCTCCCGCTTTGAACTGGAAAACGGCTACGCATATAAAAGTGAAGTGACCGGAATATTAAAGGGACTGGGATTTGAGGAAGAGGAATTTCAAAAAGAAATCAAGACCCTCTCCGGCGGTCAGAAAACCAGAGTCGCTCTGGGAAAATTGCTGTTGATGAAACCGGACGTTCTGCTGCTGGATGAGCCCACCAACCACCTGGACATCTCTTCTATCCAGTGGCTGGAAACATTTCTGCTTCATTACCAGGGCGCCGTCCTGATCGTCTCCCATGACCGGTACTTTCTGGACCGCATCGTCACAAAAGTATTTGAACTGGAACAGGGAAATCTGGCAGTCTACAGCGGCAATTACTCTGACTATGCGAAAAAGCGGGCTCAAGTACGTGAAAGCAAAATCAAAGCATGGATGAATCAGCAGCAGGAAATCAAACATCAGAAAGAAGTCATCGAAAAACTCAGATCATTTAATCGGGAAAAATCCATCCGCCGAGCGGAGAGCCGGGAGAAGATGCTGGAAAAAATGGATGTTCTGGAAAAGCCCCAGGAGTATCAGGAAGAAATGCGTCTGGTGCTGGAACCTTCCATCCAGAGCGGCAATGACGTCCTCACCGTGGAAGATCTGTCTAAATCCTGGCCCGGCATGCCGCTTTTCTCCCACCTCTCTTTTTCCATCAAGCGGGGTGAACGGGTAGCCGTAATCGGCGCCAACGGAACGGGAAAAACGACGATATTAAAAATATTAAACGGTCTGACGCCTCCTGACGGCGGAACCATTCATCTGGGAAGCAACGTTCATATCGGATACTATGATCAGGAACACAATGTACTGGATATGGAAAAAACCGTATTTGACGAAATTTCGGACGCTTTTCCCAGCCTCACGGGGACCAGAATCCGCAATGTGCTGGCCGCCTTTCTCTTCACCGGCGACGACGTGTTTCAGCAGATCAAAACCCTCTCCGGAGGGGAGCGGGGCCGCGTCTCCCTGGCAAAGCTGATGCTGTCCAATGCCAATTTTCTGATTCTGGATGAGCCCACCAACCACCTGGACATTGTTTCCAAAGAAATTCTGGAACAGGCGCTGAATCAATATACCGGCACCGTATTATACGTTTCCCATGACCGATATTTCATTAATCAGACCGCCACACGAATCATGGAGCTGGTCAATGAATCACTGGTCAACTATATTGGAAATTATGATTACTATCTGGAGAAGAAAGAAGAACTCACCGCCCGTTACACCGCTGCTTCTTTGGAAAATGTGCAGATGAAAGCTCCCACAGAAACGAAACTTTCCTGGCAGCAGCAAAAAGAAGAACAGGCTCTGCGGCGAAAGAAAGAAAATCAGCTGAAAAAACTGGAAGAAGAAATCTCCAGTCTGGAAACGCAGATCAGCGAAATCGATGAGCTTTTATCCCAGCCGGACATTGCCACCGACGCCGCACGCTGTGCCGAACTGGCAGAGGAACAGAACAAGCTTCAGGAAAAACTGGAAGAACGTTTTGAACAATGGGAAATTACGGCCGAAGAATCAGAAGAACTCTGACGCAAAAGCATACGCAGCCAGCTTTAACGCATATTTTTTCTGGAAGGGGTACAGCGATATCCTTTCACCAGAAAACTGTACCCGATTCCAGAAAAATACCTTTTCAATCATTTGGCTGTCCATGCATCATCCGATGCTCCTTTTTAATCTCTTCGTAAACTTCCATCGAAGTCCAGGTCTGATTGGTTTCCGTCAGGATCGCTTTTAAGTCCACCGGAGCCATGCCCTGCTTCCGAATCCGGAGGAGAAGTTCCTGAATCATATTTTGGGCAAATCCGCACATAATCATCATCTCTTCCGTCAGTTCGCCGCTTTTGCATAATTCTTTTTCTTCCTGTCCTTCCAGCACTCCTGCCAGTTCTCCAATGGAACGATGGTATTCCGACGATTCCACATTCTTAATCCGGACTCCCATAGTCACCAGGATGCCTTTTAACATCCTTCCCCGTTTTGTTCCGGAAAAGTTATAAAGTAATACGCAAGGTTTCATTTCATCCCGTCCCCTCTTTCAAATTTTGCTTTACCGAAATATTTTACTGCAGCGGAGAAAAAAATGCAAAAAGGGACTGGCTTTTTCTGCCAGTCTCCTTCTTTTTACTTTCCGCTGTTTATTTTTCCATCTCTTCTCTGATGGCCAGGATAAACTCTTTGCTGTTTAATACCGTCGGATTCGGAATGGAGGTAATCAAAGCCAGATCCTTGGTCATCTTTCCGCTTTCAATCGTATGAAGGGTGGCCTTTTCAAGACGGTCTGCGAAATCACACAGATCTTTTATGCCATCCAACTCTCCTCTCTTGCGAAGAGCCCCCGTCCAGGCAAAAATAGTTGCCACAGAGTTGGTGGAAGTCTCTTCTCCCTTCAGATGTTTATAGTAATGGCGCTGCACCGTTCCGTGAGCCGCCTCGTATTCGAAATATCCATGGGGAGACACCAGTACGGAAGTCATCATTGCCAGTGAACCGAAGGCGGAGGATACCATATCGCTCATCACATCGCCGTCATAATTTTTGCAGGCCCAGATAAATCCGCCTTCTGCCTTCATAACGCGGGCAACCGCATCATCGATCAGCGTATAGAAGTATTCAATACCTGCAGTTTCAAATTTTTCTTTATATTCCCCATCATAGATTTCCTGGAAGATATCTTTAAATGTATGGTCATATTTCTTTGAGATGGTATCTTTTGTGGCAAACCAGAGATCCTGCTTTGTATCCAGCGCATAATTGAAACAGCTTCTTGCAAAGCTTTCAATGGAAGAATTCAAATTATGCATTCCCTGAGCAATACCCGGTCCAGTATAATTGTGTACCAGCTCTCTCGTCTCAGTGCCGTCTTCCGCCGTATAAACCAACTCTACTTTTCCCGATCCCGGAATAATCATTTCCGTATTTTTATAAACATCACCGTATGCGTGTCTTGCCAGAGTAATGGGTTTCTTCCAGTTTTTCACGCAGGGATCGATTCCCTTAACTACGATAGGAGCGCGAAATACCGTTCCATCCAGCATGGCACGGATGGTTCCGTTGGGACTTTTATACATTTCTTTCAAATGATATTCATCCATACGTGCTGCATTGGGAGTAATGGTTGCACATTTTACGGCCACGCCGTATTTCTTCGTGGCGTTGGCGGAATCAACCGTCACCTGATCATTGGTCTCGTTTCTGTGTTCCAGTCCGAGATCATAATACTCTGTCTTCAGATCAATGTATGGCAGCAGCAGTTCGTCTTTAATCATTTTCCAGAGAATCCTGGTCATCTCGTCTCCATCCATCTCAACCAGCGGAGTGGTCATCTTGATTTTTTCCATAATATCCTCCTGTATCTTTTTCCCGTTTGTTTTACACGGTTTCTATTGTATGCAAATGTGGAAAGCTTGTCAATAGCTCAAAAACTTCTCCAGATCAAATTCTCCCCACCCCTGTCTGTTGTGGGGCAGGCCCAGATCCCGCGCACATTCCCTCAGCATCATTTTTATTTCCACATTGGTCAGCAGAGGATCTTTTTCAAGGGCCAGAGCCGCCGCGCCGGAAATATAGGGGGTGGACATGGACGTTCCGCTTTTCCTTGTGTACTCCCTGCCGCCGGGAGAAGCTTTGCAGGACAGAATATCGTGCCCTCTGCAGACAATATCCGGTTTGCAGATACATTCGCTGGTTGGCCCTGTCCCCGACAGCCTCTGATAATGGTTCAGCATATCGCTGGAACCCACCGTAATGACTTTTTTACTGCTGCCGGGAGCCGTAATGCTTCCCGGATTGGGGCCGCCGTTTCCCGCCGCCGTTACCACCACAAGACCTTCATCCCATACCCGTTCCACCGCGCGGATCAGGCCGTCATGCTGACGATAGTTTTTTGTCACAGAACCCACTGAAATATTGACGATTCTTACCCCGTACCTTTTGTAATTTCCCAAAATCCATTCCAACGACCGTATGGTATTCTGCTGCATGCCGTTTCCCGCCGCATCCAGTACCTTCAGACATATCAGATTGCTTTCCGGAGCGAGACCCCGGCATGCTCCCTGGGAAGCTCTGCCGCTGCCGGCGATAATCCCCGCTACATGGGTGCCGTGCCCGTTGTCATCATAGGGATTTGCCCTTTTCTGAACAAAATCCTGAAAGCAGATAATTCTGCGGTCAAAATCCATGTGGGGATATATCCCTGTGTCCAATACCGCCACGCCGATTCCTTTGCCGGTATATTTATTTTTATGCTTCATTTTCGGAGCCCTTTTTTATTTATGGTATTCATGAACCAAAGATGGGTTCATCCCACTGTCGTCCATACAATTTATTATAAAAAGTCCTAAATTGTAAAATATGAACATGTTCGAATTTTACATTGACTTCGTCCCAAGAAGAGGTATAATAAAATCAGAACATGTTCGAATTTCAAATTTTGAAAGGAAACCGATTTTGAATCCGGGGAAAGGAGAAAGTTTATGAATTATCAGTCAGAAAGAATGATGCAGCTCCATAAAGCTGCCATGGAAATCGTGGAAACCGTTGGTATGAAATTCCATCATCCTAAAGCCATCGAAATTCTGATGGAACACGGAATCCGCTGCGAAGGAAATGTGGCCTATTTTACAGAAGAGCAGCTGATGTACTGGGTGCGCAAAGCTCCATTCTGCTTTACTTTGTACGGCGGAGATGAGAAATACAACTGTGATTTCGGCGGAGAGGAAGTTAATCCGGCTCCTCCCTATGGCGCTCCTTATATCACAGAACCGGACGGCAGAAGACGTCCCGCCACGACAGAAGATTACATTGATTTTATCAAGCTTTTTGAAGCAAATGATAACTATAAAACCAACGGCGGTCCCATCGTAGCCATCGACGGCGTGGAACCCCGGCTGGGCGCCCTCGCCATGTGGTACGCCACGTATACCCATTCTCAGAAGGTAATGATGATCCATACCGGAGACCAGGAAGTAATGGATGCGCTGATTAAAGCTTCTGAGGCTGCCTGGGGCGGAAAGGAAGAGCTGAAAAAGAAACCCCGTATGTTTACCATTGTGGATGTAAATTCTCCGATGCAGTTCGGCAAACATATGACGGAAACGCTTATTGCCCTGGCAGAAGCCGGTCAGGCCTTTACTGTAGCCAACTGTTCCATGGCCGGTTCCACCTCTCCCGTAACTCTGGCCGGTACCGTTGCGCTTATTATCGCCGAAAATCTTCCTGTTATTGCTCTGGCCCAGATGGTACGCCCCGGCACTCCTGTTCTTTTGGGCAGTCAGTCCTGTACCGCTGATATGGCGACCGGACAGATCGCCGGAGGATCTGCTGAAGGCGCTCTGTGCTATAAATATGCAGCTAACTTGGCAGACTTTTACGGTCTTCCTTCCCGCGGCGGCGGAGCGATTACGGATTCCAAAATCGTTGATCCACAGAGTGGTTATGAATCCATGATTACCCTGATGGCCTGCTACGAAAATCATATGAACATGATTATCCACGCGGCAGGTATTCTTCATGGCTACAATGCCGTATCCTTTGAAAAAGTTCTTCAGGATTTTGAAGTTCTCAACTACGTAAAACGGTATGTTCGGGAATTTGATATAAACGAAGATACACTGGCTCTGGATTATATAAAGGAAGTTGGTCATACCGGCGAGTATCTCACCTCAGAACACACCTTTGACTGGTGCCGTATTGAGCCGATGAATCCCGAAGTTACTTCACGCGGTACTGTGGCAGACCCTGTAAATCAGTTCCAGAACCGCCTGGATCAGTATAAGGCACGTCTCCTGAGCCGATACAAAAAACCGGAAATAGATCCTGCCAAACTGGCGGAAATCAAAGATATTTTCGAAGCAGCAGGCCTGAGCCGTCAGTGGATGGATATGGTAGATACATTATAAAACTGCTGCCCGCCGTTATCATTTGACATTTTAACCTGGGAAAGCTATAATTTTAAAGACGTTGGGGGCACAGATCCCTCATCAATGATTTCGAAAGGTTGCGCAAATGTCTACATATAAAAACGGCATACAGACAAAAAAACAATTAATTGAGCACACTTATAACGCCCTGCTTTCCAACCGGGTTTCTGAACTGAAAGTCCGGGATCTGGCAAAGAAATCCGGCTGTGCTCCCTCATCCGTCTATCAGCATTTTTCCAGTCTGAATAATTTGGTAACGGTAGCGTCCATTAAATTTCTCGACGAGTATACCCTGGCCTACAGCAAAATGCTGAACGAAAGCACGGATATTATTGAAAGTTATCTGAACGGATGGGAACTGTTCTGTAAATTTGCTTTTAAAAAGCCCGACGTATTCTATCATCTGTTCTGGGGTTTGGACGCATTGGATTTGGAAGAAGCAATCATGCAGTATTACAGCGTTTTTCCTCTGAATCCTCCCAAAATCTATTCCATACAGTACTACCTGACCTTCCTCACCGGCGATGTGGTAGAACGTGACTTTATGCTGATGCGAACTATGGCAAGCCAGGGTCTTGTGACCGTGGAAGACGCCCGCTACGTCAGTATTGTGGTCACTTCTATCGCCCGAAACTTTCTGGCCGGCTGCCGCAACACCAGCGAAACAGAACGTGAGAAGGCCAGAGCACAGTGTATGGAGCTGGTCAGATATACGTTAAATATGGCTCTGAACAGCTGCAGATACCAAAACAAAGCCCAGCAGAAAAAAGCGTCTCCTGAAAACAATCTCGGTGAAACGTGATCCGGTCGGGGATAATTTTCCCCGGCCATTTTGTTTTTTCACAGCAGTTCCCCTTCCGGAAAATTTTGTCACTGTCGTCAAAGCCTATCACAGTAAAGGAGAACACAATGAAAATTACCGGAATCAAACGATGGGTTCTGCTGATTATCGTTTCAATTTTTGCAGGAACAATGGTAATCACCCCTTATCTGAGATTTAATTATTATGATCAGATCGTTATTTTACTTACCCAGTCCCACCCGATCGTAGATCCTGCCGTGGTAAACGAATATATCGGTGATCTTGCCCTGGTGTTCGGCGCCATTAATATGGTAATGTACATCGTCGGCGGTCTTTTGGTGGACAAATTCGGTGAACGGATTATGCTGGTCCTGGGCGGATTAATGATGGCCGGAGGCAGTGTGCTGTACGGCCTGGTGCTGAGCAGAGCTGCACTTATGGCCGGCTTTATCCTCCTTGGCTTCGGTCAGGGTACCATGTGGGGAGGTTATCTGAAGCTGACGCGTAAGTTGGGCAATGCCTCAGAACAGGGGCGGATGTATTCCACTTCCGAGTTTATCCGCGGGATAACCGGAACCTGTCTGGGCCTTCTTGGCGTGGCCATCTTAAATCAGGCAATCCTGCCCAGCGGCACCACAGATCCCGTTCTCATCGGAGAAAAATGGCGGATCATGCTCCTTGTCCACGCAGGTATTTATATTGTATCTGTAATTCTCTGCCTGATCCTTGTACCGAAGAATGTCATCGGCGCTGAAGAAGACGAGGCTGCCGCAGCGGAACCTTTCACGCTGAAAGGGGCTGCCGCAGTACTGAAACTGCCCGGTACCTGGCTTGCCACCGCCATACTGTTTTTCGGCTACTCCATTACCGCATGCGCCAGCGGGTATCTGGGAGCTTATACCTCCAATGTAATCGGAGTGTCTGCCTCCCAGGCCGCAACTTTTGCCATCATCCGCAACTATTTTATCGCAGCCATCTCCACTTTTGCCATCGGCTATGTGGCGGTGAAACTTAAATCTGAATCGAAGACCATCGGCTTATACAGCCTGATATCCGGTATCCTGATTTTTGTTATGCTGCTGTCCGCCGGAAATTTCACTCTGTGCATTGCCTCCACCTTTATTTTCGCGATAGCTTATACTGGAATGAGAGGACTGTACTTTGCTGTTCCGTCAGAAGTGGGAATCCCTGTCCGGCTGACCGGTGTTACCACCGGTATTATGTCTTTGATCGGCTATCTGCCGGACGTATTTTTTGCAAAGCTGGCCGGACGCTGGCTGGATCAGCACGGACTGGCCGGATATAACTACATCTGGTACTGGGGCATCGGCTGTGCTCTTTTGGGAGCCGTTGTTTGCTTTGCCTCTTACCGATATGCAAAAAAACACAGGAATGCCTAATATGACTTGTCCTTTTGTAATTTTCACAAATCCATGGTATAATGGTAGCGCAAAAAAAAGAACTGCGCTGGAACTGCAGAACAGGAGGTTGCGCCTATGAAATTAGTAATTACCATGAGCCGGAGATTTGGAACCGGGGCCAGCATCATAGCCAGAGAGCTGTCGGACCGGCTGAAAATTCCTGTTTATGACAAGGCATATATTGAACATGAACTGGAATCCCACGATTATCATTCAGAAGCGGAAGCCATCCGGAAACTGGCGGAAAATCCCTGCATTATTTTGGGGCGCTGTGCTTCTGATATTTTAAAAGACCGGCCCAACGTGTTTAACATTTACGTGTGCGCCGACAAAGAAGACCGGATTCACAGAGTCATGATTTTAAAAGCTCTCCCCTATGAGGAGGCAAAAAAAGCTCTGGAGGAAGCGGACGCTCAGCGGGCCGACTACTATTACCGCAACACAGGAAAAGCCTGGGGAGACGTCAACGATTATCACATGATTCTGGATACTTCAAGACTGGGCGTGGAAAACTGCGCCGGTATCCTGATGCAGTATTTTGAAAGAATGAATTATATCTGACTGCAGATACATACAATAGAAAGACATCAAACAGGGAGCGATTTTATGGCACAGACTGTACGAGAGGCCATGGTTTCCGAGGAGTTTTATGATTATATCATTCCTACTACGGTTTTAAATTCCGGTGTCTTTTCTTCACTGGTACCCGCCGGCAGCCACTTCGTCATGATGGATTCCTTTTATGGAATCCTGCTGGCGCCGGTGCCTGCCGACCCTTCTATCATTTCTTTTGTTAATTATCCCACCATTCCAAACCTTTTTATGCTTCAGGATCTTATCAGTCTGGAAGTATCCGGCATCATTCAGGCTCAGACCCAAACCACACTGCAGCTGACGGGCCAGGGGGTGCTGATTGGTTTCATCGACACCGGAATCAATTATCAAAATCCTGTTTTTCTTGATGAATTCGGACGGACACGTATCGAAGCCATCTGGGATCAGGAAATTCAAACCGGCACTCCTCCCTCTGCTTTTCCCTACGGGTCAGAATACCGGAAAGAAGACATCGACCGGGCGCTTTCCGCTGAAGATCCATACTCCATCGTTCCTTCCCGGGATGTAAACGGCCATGGAACCTCTCTGGCCAGCATCGCTGCTGGAAGCGCTCTCCCCCAGCAGGATTTTACCGGAGCTGCTCCCCGTTCCTCCATTGCGGCGGTAAAACTAAAAGGAGCCAAAAAGTACCTGAAAGACTTCTTTTATTTTTCTGGAAAGGAACCTGTATATCAGGAAACAGACATTATTATGGCCTACTCTTATCTTACCAATCTTGCCCGTGATTTAAATATGCCGTTGGTCGTCTGCATTGGTCTTGGTTCCAATCAGGGAGAACATTCCGGCGGGATGCCGCTGGAAGTTGTTCTTGGAGGAGCTAATCGCTTTATCAGCAATGCGGTAATCGCCGCCGCCGGAAACGAAGGAAATCGTTCTCATCATTATTACGGTACATTGGGAAATAATGAAGCCTACCGCACGGTGGAAATCCTGGTTCAGGAAAATACGGCTGGATTCACCGCAGAATTGTGGACTCAGTCTCCTGAAATTTTTTCTGTAGGTTTTGTCTCTCCCGGCGGGGAAACCATTGCAAGGATTCCTCCCGGCCTTAATAGCACCACAAAAGTCAGGTTTATCCTGGAACGCACGGTAATTGAAGTTCATTATGAAACCATTCTCACCACTTCCGGAAGCCAATTGATTTTTCTGCGTTTTTCCGCTCCCACCCCCGGTCTGTGGCAGGTACGGGTCTATGGACCGCCCATTCTCGACGGAGCTTTTCATATGTGGCTTCCGGTCTATGGTTTCATCGATCCCGATGTGGTGTTCCTGGATCCCGATCCCTATACTACGATCACATCGCCCGCCGCCTCTGACGGCGTCATCGCCATCGGCGCCTACAGCGCTTATGACGGAAGTCTTTATCTCCATTCCAGCCGCGGAAATAATCGTCAGGGTACCGTAAAGCCGGATCTGTGCGCTCCCGGCGTAGAGGTGAGCGGCTTTGGAAAATTTGATACTGCCTCAGCTTTTACCGGTACCTCAGCCGCTGCTGCAGTTACAGCCGGAGGCGCAGCGCTGATTATTGAATGGGGACTTTCTCAGAATCCGGCATTTTTGTTTTCCACTACGGACATTAAAAACATTCTGATTCGCGGAGCCGTGCGTGAGCCGGGACAGGAATACCCCAACCGGGAATGGGGATACGGAAAGCTGAATATTTATCAATCCTTCATTGTATTCATCAACCGTTGAAAAATCCTTTTGATTTCTTTGTAGCAAGATACCGCTTTTCTACATAAGATGGAGTGTAAATAAATTTTGGAGGATTTAACATGAGTGATTTAGCAGCAACAAACTGCGGATGCGGATGTGACAATGGATGCGATAACAACGGCGTTGGTTTCTTTGGAGGAAATGGATGCAGTTCCATTATCTGGCTTCTGGTTATCCTCTCCTGCTGCTGCGGCGGCAGCGGACGTTCCAGCGACGGTTACGGATGCGGATGCGACAGTAGTTGTCTGATCGCCATTCTTCTGCTGGCATGCTGCGGAGGATGCGGTTTCTAACGTTTATGTCATTAAAGGACCGGGGGAAAACCCCGGTCCTTTTAATGATGAGTTCCCTTTGCCATACTTCCACGCCCCGGAAACTTCCCCTTCTTTTGATGATTTTTTTCCGCTTCTTCCTTCTCTTTTTTCCTTACACATTCCAAATCTATTTCATAAATGGCGTTGCCTTCAATCATCAGCCTGTGATTTTTATCTTTCATTTTTTCTCTCCTTTTTCAGTCTATCTGCTGTATCATATGACAAATTTTCCTGAGCCGTCATATACTAATTTAAAAAAACATAAGATTTAAAAAAGTCAAAGGTGTGTTTATGAGTGAAAACGAAATTCCCCGCATGACTGCCCTGGATCAGATAGTTTCCGACGACAGCCTGCAGGCAATGAAAGCAGTGCTTCCCTATACTTCTTCAAAGGAACAGCAGTTTTTATCTGTCTTTATAAAATTCATGGAATTAAGAAAAACTTTTCAGATGTTTCAGCAGCCAAAGAACGATATGAAAATGGCTTCCGCTGAACCTTCCGCCGTTTCACCAGCGGAAATGCTGCAGGATATCCGCCAATATACCGGGGGAGCCATGCGGGAATCCATTGATAGTCTCCTGAATGCTTTTCAGACCATTCAGATCTTTCAGATGTATCAGGAAATGGAGGAGGAAAATAGCAGTCATGAATCAAAATTGGATGAATCATCCCAACCTGGCGTCGATTGACGCTGCAAAACTGCAGATGCTGCAGTCTCTGGTCAGCCAGGGCGCCCAAAAGGGGAAACAGGATCTGATGCCCTTTTTAATGATGGCTATGAGACAATCCAAACAAAAAGGAATGTCTTTCACCCCTGAAGAAATGAATATGATTATCGAAGTGATGAAATCGGGAAAGTCTCCGGAAGAAACTGCTCAGATGGATAAAATGCTGAATCTGCTGAAAATGATGAAATAACTAATGCCGGAGGCAAAAGGTCTGTCCCTTTTGCCTCCGGCATTAGTTTTAAATACAGCTTCGAAGCAGCGTCAGAGCCGCCACCACAGACTGTTCCCGAATTTTTGCCCGGTTCCCGCTGAAATGATACTCTTTTACTTTTACATGGCCGCCGACACAGCAGCCGATAAAAACCAGACCAACAGGTTTCTTATCTGTGCCGCCGCCCGGCCCGGCAATTCCCGTAACCGCTATGCAGGCGTCCGTACCCGTCTGGAAACATCCTCCTTTTGCCATCTCATAAGCCGTCTCACGGCTGACTGCCCCTGCCGATTTCAATGTGGATTTTTTTACTCCCAGATATCTGCGCTTCGCCTTGTTGGAATAGGTCACCAGCCCCTGCTTCAGCACGTCGGAAGCCCCGGGCACATTGACGAGACGGGCCGCAATAGCTCCTCCCGTACAGGACTCCGCACAGGTCAGCGTCATCTTCTTTTTCTTCATCATTCTTATCAGGGACTCTTCCAGGGTCACTTTCTTATCAGTGGTATAGATATGTTTTCCAAACCGTTTTTTCAGTTCCTTCACCACCGGCCGGATCATCCGCTCCCCTGCTTCATCATCAACGGCGGATGCCGTCACTCGCAGATGAACTTCTCCGACCTTTGCGTAGGGTGCAATTGTAGGATTTTTCTGAGCGGTGATCATATCCTCGATCATGGTTTCCACCATACTCTCTCCAATACCGCAGATTTTTACCATACGGGAGCACAGCACCTCCGGCTGTTTCTTTTCCAGATAGGGAAAAACCTGACGTTCAAACATAGGCTTCAGTTCACCGGGAGGACCCGGAAGAAGAATCACCGTCTTATCATCTTTCTCTATAATCAATCCAGGCGCCGTACCGTTTTCATTGTCCAGAACAATGGCTCCCTGGGGAACCAGCGCCTGCCGCCAGTTGTTTTCCGTGATTTTGACATGCTTTCCCCTTAACGTCTCAAAATACTGCTGTATTCTCTCCCTGGTATGGGGATCTTCCACCAGGGGAAGGCCCATGGCCTTTGCCGCCGTATCTTTCGTAATATCATCCTGAGTAGGTCCCAGTCCTCCGGAAAGAATCACAATGTCCGAACGATTCAGCGCTGTTTGAATCGTATCATACATCCTCTTTTCATTGTCTCCCACCGTCGTCTCATAATACAGGGTTAAGCCCAGACGGGCGCACATTTCCGACAGATATGCCGCGTTGGTATTGACAATATTTCCCATCAGAATCTCGGTTCCAACGGTAATCAGTTCAGCCACCATCTCCGGTTCCTCCTTTATTTCTGCAATGTAATTACGTTCCTGTTTTTTACCAGATAATCAATCAGAGAGATTACCGTCAACGCCAGGGAAAGATAGATGAGAATCTGTTCCACCGTACTGAAAACACCTCCCAGATCGGCAATCAGAAGAATGATCATCACCATTTGGGAAACCGTTTTGAATTTTCCCCAGTAACTGGCCGCAATCACCACTCCATTATCCGAAGCAATCAGACGGAATCCGCTGATAATAAATTCTCTCGCTATAATAATAATAACCACCCAGCAGGGTATTCTATCCAACTCAATCAGACAGATTAATGCGGAACATACCAGCAGCTTATCTGCCAGCGGATCCATAAATTTGCCAAAATTAGTAATCAGGTTATCCCGGCGCGCCAGGTATCCGTCCAAGGCATCTGTCAGACTGGCAATAATGAATATGGCAAGAGCAATCCACTTGGATGCTGCCCCTCCTATGGGCGCCAGCATAAAAACTACAAAAAACGGTATCAATATCACGCGGAACAACGTCAGCTTATTCGGTGTATTCATCAGCAATCTCTCCTATCAAATCGTATTCCAGTGCGCCGGTTACTTTTACCCGGACGAAATCTCCCGTCATCAGATCTTTTTCGGTGTTGACGAAAATGTATCCGTCAATTCCGGGAGCATCTCCGTAAGTCCTTCCCACATAGGCATTTTCATCGGCCACTTTTCCTTCTATAAACACAAGCGCTTCCTGTCCAATCCGGTCCTCCCCCAGTTCCAGTGAAATGTCCTGCTGCAGCTCCATAAGCTCCGCTTTCCGCTGTTCTTTGATTTCCTCCGGCACCTGATCTGCCATGGCCGCCGCTGGCGTATCCTCCTCGGGAGAGTAGGTGAAAACTCCCAGCCTATCGAAAGCCATATCCGCCACAAACTGTTTCAGTTCCTCATGGTCTTCCTTAGTCTCTCCGGGGAAACCGGTAATCAGTGTAGTCCGGATGATCATATCCGGTATTTTTTCCCGGATATCTGTAATAATACGTTCCAGATCGGATTTTGATGTTTTTCTCCCCATCCGTTTCAGCACCGAATCACAGCAGTGTTGAATAGGCATATCCAGATAATGGCAGATCTTCGGCTCCTGGGCGATGGTATCGATAAGCTGAGGATAAATTTCCTCCGGATAACAGTAAAGCAGGCGAATCCATACCAATCCTTTTATCTTGCAAAGCTTTTTCAGCAGAATGTGCAGTGACTTTTCCCCATAAAGATCTGTGCCGTAGAGCGTCGTCTCCTGGGCGATCACAATCAGTTCTTTCACCCCCTGCTCCGCCATCTTTTCCGCCGATGCAATCAGGCGTTCCATGGGAATACTGCGATAATTCCCGCGGATTTTCGGGATCACGCAGTAAGTACAATGTTTTGCGCAGCCTTCTGCGATCTTCAGATATTCATAGGAGCCTCCGGTGGTGATCACCCGTTCTCCTCCGGTATCCACCAGACGGTCCACCTGGCGGAAAGAAGTGTATTTTTCTCCTTTCAGTACCCGTTCTATTCCTTCTGCGATATCATCATAGCTGGCTGTACCCAGCACCGCATCCACTTCCGGCATTTCTCTTAATATTTCTTCCTGATACCGCTGAGCCAGACAGCCGGTGACAATCAGCGCTTTGGCTCTGCCTGACAGACGGTGTTTCCCCAGTTCTATGATGGTATCGATGCTCTCCTCTTTTGCATCATGAATGAAACAACAGGTATTGACCACAATGATATCGGCATTTTCCTCATCATCCGTAATCTCATACCCCTTTTTTCTTAAAAGGGCCAACATCTCCTCTGCATCCACCAGGTTCTTATCACATCCCAGTGAAACAAACAATATCCGCATACGTTCCTCCCATACGACAGACATCATAAGAAAGCTGCTGCACGGTATCCCAACCCTTACATGCAGCAGCCTTCCTGTGACCTGTTATTCTTCTTTTTCCTCTTCCTGCATATCTTCCGGCAGAATTTTCACCTTGCCTTCATACATTTCCTCCACCGCAATGGAAAGAGGCTTCTTTCCGGCAGCCTTCACCATAGGTTCAGCGCCGCTGATGATCTGTCTGGCCCGTTTGCTGGTAGCCAGCACAATAGAATACCGGCTGTTGACAAGGGGCGCCTCATTGGCATCGTGATCACTGTTGATTGCCTGCATAAGTTCTGAATAAGATGGATGTATCATAAATCTGCTCCTTTCAAATATCATTCAGCTGCTTTTTCATGTTTTCTATAAATTCCAGGTTTTTGGAGGTTTCCAGATGAGCGCTCTGAATCAGCCGGTGAAGCCGTTCCATACATTCCTCCTCTTTGTCCCTCTCATTCACCAGAATATAATCGTAACAGTCCATAAAACGGGATTCTTCTTTTGCCTGGGCCATCCTTGCCGCCACAATCTCCTCCGATTCTGTTCCGCGGGAAGTCAGGCGCCTTTTCAGCTCCTTCGCCGTGGGCGGAGTAACGAAAATCAGCAGCGTATCCGGCAGTTTTTCCTTTACTTTCAGCGCGCCCTGCATCTCGATCTCCAGGATCACATCCTTTCCCTCATTCAGCTGCTTCTCCACGTAATCCTTGGGCGTCCCGTAATAATTGTCCACATACCGCGCATACTCAATAAATGCGTCTTCTTCGATCATCTGCTGAAATTCTTCCGTCGTTTTGAAAAAATATGCAACTCCGTCCCGTTCGCCCTGGCGCGGACTGCGGGTTGTAGCCGAAATGGAAAGACTGTAACTGTCGTATTTTTTCAGGAGCAGTTCCATCAGCGTACCTTTGCCTGATCCGGAAAATCCGGATACTACCACCAACAATCCTTTATGGTTCATAATTTTCCCCTTTTTCCTCTTCTGACCAGCCCGCGTTGACACGCCGGCTGATGGTCTCCGCCTGCAGCGCTGAAAGAACGACGTAGTCGTCCTCCGTAATAATCACCGATTTCGTCCGTCTGCCCTGGGTGGCGTCGATACTGGTGCCCGACTCTTTGGCGCTCTGCATCAAACGTTTCACCGGAGCTGCATCGGGATTGACTACCGCTACAATTTTCTCAGCGTTTATCACATTTCCAAAACCAATATTGATTAATCTTGCCAAATAACTGTCCTGCCTATTCTATATTCTGAATCTGTTCTCTGACTTTTTCGATTTCTGTCTTCAGGTCAATGGCCACGTTGGATGTGGCAATATCATTTGCCTTGGCCAGAATCGTATTGGCCTCCCTGTTCATCTCCTGAGCAATAAAATCCAGCTTCCGGCCGATCCCCTCTCCCGTTTGGAGCACATGCTTCATGTTTTCTATATGACTTTTCAGCCGTACCGTCTCTTCGTCGGTACAGATTTTATCTGCAAAAAGAATCACTTCCGCTGCAATTCTCGACTCTTCTATCTGTGTATCTTCCAGAAGTTCTTTCATCTTCTTTTCCAGTTTTTCCCGGTATTCCCTCGTGATTTCCGGAGACCGCTTTTCAATTTTCAGAACTTCTTGGTACATTGTCTCCAGTTTATCCAGCAGGTCTGTCTGCAGATGCTTTCCCTCCTTCTCCCTGGAGAGAACGAAAGCCTGCGCCGCATCTCGAATCACCGGTTCCAAAGCTCCCCAGAGCTCTTCTTCGTCCGCCGACAGTTCTTCCATCGTAAACACTTCCGGAAATCTGGAAATAACAGAAACGGTTACGTCATTTTTCAGGGAAAAATCCTTCTCCATCTGCTGCAGGTACGCCAGATACTGCCCCGCAATATCGTGATTATATTTCAGATTGACACGGTCCTGGGTATAATTTTCGTAAGTGATAAAAACATCAATTTTTCCCCGCTGCATATACTCTTTCAGCACGCTGCGTATCCCGGACTCAAGAGCGCCCAGTTTTTTAGGAATTTTAAAATTGAAATCCAGATATCTGTGATTTACGGACTTCATCTCCACAGTAAATTTATAAAAGTCATTCTGAAACTCAGAACGGCCATATCCTGTCATACTCTTCATCATACTGCACTTTTCTCATTTCTTTACATTTCTGTTATATCCAGGCAAGTCCTGTCTGAACATACAAATTTATTATAATTCATTATAAAACCCTAGTCAAATTATTTTTTTCTGTTATAATAAATTCATACGACAAAAGGAGAAAATTATGGCATTTGACGGTATTACCATTGCAAATATTGTATCTGAACTAAACCAAACCATTACCGGCGGAAAAATCAATAAAATTGCACAGCCGGAAAACGACGAACTGCTGATTACAGTTAAAAATCAAAGGACACAGTATCGTCTTTTTATCTCGGCCAGCGCATCGCTTCCCCTTATCTATCTGACCCAGTCCAATAAACCGAGTCCCATGACTGCGCCCAATTTCTGCATGCTGCTGCGCAAACATATCGGAAACGGAAAAATTCTTTCCGTCACCCAGCCGGGGCTGGAACGTATTATCCAGATCAAACTGGAACACCTCAACGAAATGGGCGATATCTGCCGCAAATATCTGATGATCGAAATCATGGGAAAACACAGCAACATTATTTTCTGTGACGAAGACTTCATGATTATCGACAGCATCAAACACGTATCTTCTCATATGAGCTCTGTGCGGGAGGTGCTTCCCGGCCGCGATTATTTCATTCCGCAGACCCAGGAGAAACTGGATCCCCTGACTGTGTCCTACGAGGCGTTCCTTGAAAAAGTATTGGCACGTCCCCTTCCCTGCGCAAAAGCGCTCTACCTCTCCCTGACAGGCCTCAGCCCTCTGATGGGGGAAGAACTCTGCGCCCGGGCATCCATCGACGGAGGCGCTCCCACCGATTCTTTAACGGATATTGAAAAAGTACATCTGTATCACACTTTCTCCCGCATGGTCGAGGACATAGCCTCCTCCAGCTTTTCTCCGGGAATCTTTTACCGTGATTCCGAACCGATAGAATATGCCAGTTTCCCTCTTTCTCTGTATGGGGATCTGACCCGCGTTACATACGATTCTGTCAGCAAAATGCTGGAATCCTATTATGCTGAAAAAAATATCGTAACGAAAATCAGACAGAAGTCTGCAGAACTGCGCCGCATCGTCCAGACCGCTCTGGAGCGCAGCAGCAAAAAACTGATTCTCCAGGAGAAACAGCTGAAAGATACGGCGAAAAAGGAAAAATACCGCATCTACGGGGAATTGATCAACACCTACGGATATAATCTGGAGCCGGAGGCAAAATCCTTCGACGCCCTCAACTATTATACCAATGAAATGGTGACGGTACCTCTGGATCCCACTCTCAGCCCTTCTGACAACGCAAAAAAATATTTTGAGCGGTACAGCAAACTTAAAAGAACCCAGGAGGCCCTGGAAGTCCTTTTAAAGGAGACCCGTGAAGAGGTGGAGCATCTGGAATCCATCAGCATGGCCCTGGATATCGCCATGTCCGAAGAAGACCTGGCCCAGGTAAAGGACGAGCTTGCAGAATACGGTTACATCCGCCGGAAGCATACCGGCGAACGCAGCAAAAAGAAAACGTTATCTCAGCCTTTCCATTACGTTTCCAGCGACGGATTTCATATGTATGTGGGAAAAAATAATTTTCAGAACGATGAACTGACCTTTAAATTTGCTTCGGGAAACGACTGGTGGTTTCACGCAAAAGGTCAGCCCGGTTCCCATGTAATCGTAAAAACCCAGGGAGAAGAACTTCCGGACCGCACCTTTGAAGAAGCGGGACAACTGGCCGCTTACTATTCCAAAGGCCGCAGCGCTCCCAAGGTAGAGATTGATTATACCCAGAAAAAGAACATCAAAAAGCCAAAGGGAAGCAAGCCGGGATTCGTGGTTTATTACACCAACTACTCCCTGCTGATCGAACCTGATATCTCATCTATCCGGCAGATAAAAGAAAGTAGGTAGTTTATGATTAGCTTTAAAAAAGAAAAAAAAGAACAGCCGGTCCATATTTCCAGGAAACCCATTGACCGGATAGCGGCCGATCCCAAAACAGGGCTTACCTCCGCCCAGGTAAATGAACGTGTGCAAAGCGGATACGCCAATACGCCGGTGGATCCTCCTTCCAAAACCATAAAGGAAATCGTTCTGGGAAATTTGCTGACTTACTTCAACCTTGTATTTGCCGTTATCGCCGTCCTGCTGATTCTGGTTGGTTCTTTTCGGGATCTTACTTTTCTTCCGGTAATTATTTTCAACACGCTGATTGGTATTGTCCAGGAGATCCGTTCCAAAAAGACGCTGGATAAATTAAGCGTATTGAACGCCCCCAAGGCGACGGTACTTCGTGACGGCCGTGAATCGGTTATTCCTGCCGATCAGCTGGTTCTGGATGATCTGGTGGTTTTCCAGGCGGGAAACCAGATTCCGGCAGACGCCTCTGTGGTCAGCGGTGAAGTTCAGGTCAATGAATCGCTGATCACCGGAGAGTCCGATGAAATTACGAAATCCGCCGACGATCCTCTTCTGTCGGGAAGTTTTATCGTATCCGGGAAATGTCTGGCCCGACTGGACAAGGTGGGAGCCGACTCTTACGTATCCAAACTGACGCTGGAGGCGAAGGCGGTAAAAGAAGGGGAACAGTCTGAGATGATCCGCTCTCTGAACGCACTGGTTCTGGCGGTGGGAATCATTATCATTCCCATTGCACTGATGCTGGTTGCACAGCAGCTTCTGTTTGCCAAGGCAAGTCTTCAGACGGCTGTCACCTCCATGGTTGCCGCGGTAATCGGAATGATTCCGGAGGGCCTGTACCTTTTGTCCAGCGTGGCGCTGGCCGTCAGCGTTGTCCGGCTGGCGCAGAAAAAAGTTCTGGTCCACGATATGAAATGTATCGAAACTCTGGCCCGGGTCAACGTCCTCTGTGTGGACAAAACCGGTACCATTACAGAAAACACCATGCAGGTCAATGACGTGGTTCCCCTGGATACTTACCAGGAGGAAACGGAAGGTATTCCCCTTGAGGTTCTGCTGGGTGACTTTGTCAACGCCATGGCTGCAGACAATATCACCATGACCGCCATGAAAAATTATTTCAGGAAAACATCCGGTCAGACTGCCTCTGCCACGACCTCATTCTCCTCCGCCTACAAATACAGCAGCGCTACCTTTTCGCAGACTTCTTACGTAATCGGCGCACCGGAATTTGTACTTCGCTCCGCTTATGAAGACTATCAGGATACAATTGAATCCTACAGCCGGGAAGGATACCGCGTTCTGGTATTTGGAAAATATCACGGCATTGCAGACGGAAAGAAACTGCAGCAGGAAGTTACCCCCTACTGCCTGGTCCTTCTGTCCAATCCCATCCGTAAGGAAGCCCGAAGCACCTTCCAGTATTTTGCCGAACAGGGTGTGGACATCAAAGTAATCTCCGGAGATAATCCTGTTACCGTTTCCAAAGTCGCACAGGAAGCAGGCATTAAGAATGCCGCGGATTATGTGGATGCTTCCACTCTGACCACGGAAAAAGAAATTTCAGAGGCGGTGCTGAAGTACACGGTATTCGGGCGGGTGACGCCCAATCAGAAACGCCAGTTTGTAAAAGCATTAAAAGGCCATGGAAAAACCGTAGCCATGACGGGAGACGGCGTCAATGACGTTCTGGCGTTAAAGGATGCGGACTGCAGCGTGGCTATGGCAAGCGGAAGCGACGCCGCTGCCCAGGCCTCCCAACTGGTTCTGCTGGAAAACAATTTTGCCTGCATGCCTTCTGTCGTTCTGGAAGGCCGGCGGGTGGTCAACAACCTGCAAAGATCAGGAAGTCTGTTTTTAGTAAAGAACATTTTCTCTTTCCTGATGGCGCTGTTTTCCATCTCCTTTATGATCGAATATCCGCTGGAACCTTCGCAGATTTCCCTGATCAGTATGTTTACCATCGGTGTTCCGGGATTTCTGCTGGCGCTAGAGCCCAACAAAAATATTATCAAAGGTCATTTTATCACCAATATATTGATCACTGCCCTGCCGGCCGGGCTTACGGACTTTTTCATCGTAAGTTCCATCGTCGTCTTCGGTCAGGTGTTCGGTGTGGATTCCACAGATATTTCCACAGCGGCCACTCTCCTTCTGGCAGTGGTGGGATTCATGATCCTTTACCGTATCAGCAAACCCATGAATGCCATCCGGTGGTCCATATTCATTGGGGTTATCGTCGGCATGCTGTTTTGCATTATGTTTATCCCCGACCTGTTTGCCATCAGCAAGGTATCGCTGAAATGCGGTATGCTTCTGGGAGTATTCACCCTGGCAACTGAACCGGTGCTGCGTTACACCAGCATTTTTGTCGCCACTGTGGAAAAGACGTTCAGCAGCATGCGCCAGCGCCGCAGGGAAAAGAAAAAAAAGACCTCCCGCCGTATACGGATTAAATAAATATTTTACTTAAAAAAGGATGGCCATCCCCGGCCATCCTTTTTTATCACAATTAAGCACAAATCACTGCTGTCACAAGGTTTTCAACTTTATCTTTTACCAGATCTGCTGTCTGCTGAACCTCCTCATGGTTCAGCGGCCGGTTCAGAATCCCTGCAGCCATATTGGTTATGCAGGATATTCCGCATACATTCATTCCCATATGGCGGGCGGCAATCGCCTCGCACACCGTACTCATTCCCACAGCGTCCGCTCCCAAAGTCCGGAACATGCGAATCTCTGCAGGAGTTTCGTAATTGGGTCCCGGCGCCTGAAGGTAAACGCCTTCTTTTAAAGAGATATTCTGCATACGCGCTCCTCTGCGTACTTTATCCATCAGATCACGATCATACACACGGCTCATATCCGGAAAACGAACTCCCAGCTCTTCGATATTGGCGCCCCGCAGCGGACTGGGAACAAAGGTGGAAATGTGATCGGTAATCAGCATCAGATCTCCAGGCGTGAATTCTTCCCGTATACCTCCCGCCGCATTGGTCAGCAGAATATCTTCTGCTCCCAGCATCCCCATCAAACGGATGGGAAGAACTACTTCCGCCATATCATACCCTTCGTAATAATGAACCCGTCCCTGCATCATCACCACAGGAACCTTTCCCACATAGCCAAAGATAAATTTCCCTTCATGGCCTGCAACGGTGGAAACGGGAAAACCATCAATATCTCCGTAGGAAATTTCCGTTTCTATCTGTGCTGCATCTGCATACCCTCCCAGTCCGGATCCCAGTACGATGGCCATACGGGGCTGAAAATCCGTTCTTTTTCGGATCACTTCCACACATTTTTTTAACTTTTCATACATCTTTCTTCTTCCCCCTGTCCAGTTCTTTCACTCTTCTTTTTTTACATCAATTCTTTCAGTCTGGAGACGCCCACGGTTCCTTTGGGCATTTCCACCTGGAAATTGTCCGCAATAGTAGCGCCAACGGCGGCAAAAGTATCGCTTTCTTCCATGGGGCCTGTTTTTTCCATGGAAGGAGAATAAGCCAGAAACGGCACGTACTCCCTGGTGTGATCCGTTCCCTTATAAGTGGGATCATTTCCGTGATCTGCCGTGAGAATCAACAGATCCTCTTTTCTGAGCAGCCCCAGGAGTCTGCCGAGACCTTCGTCAAATTTTTCGATCTCTTCTGCATATCCTTCCGGATTCCTCCTATGACCCCATAACGCGTCAAAATCCACCAGATTGGTAAAACAAAGTCCATGAAACTCCCCCTGACAGATTTCACAGGTCTGCTCCATTCCGTGAACGGAACTGTCTGAGTGACAGGCCTGCGTGATTCCTTCTCCGGAAAAGATGTCATTGATTTTTCCCACCGCAATCACATCAAGTCCCTTCTCCTTCAGCGCATCCAAAACGGTCCTGCCAAAAGGCTTCAGGGCATAATCCCGACGGTTGCTGGTCCGTACAAACTCTCCTCTTTTCTTTCCCACATAGGGACGCGCAATCACCCTTCCCACCTTCCATTGGTCTTTCATGGTGAGCTCCCGGGCAATCTCGCAGCAGCGATACAGGTTTTCAAGATCAAAGGTCTCTTCATTGCCGCAGATCTGAAGGACGGAATCTGCGGAAGTATACACGATCATGGAACCGTCCCGAATCTCTTCCTCTCCCAATTCATCCAGAATCTCTGTCCCGCTGGCGCTTTTATTTCCGATCACTTTCTTCTTGCAGCGTTTTTCCAGTTCTTCAATCAATTCCGGCGGGAACCCCTGCTCGGTGAACGTCCGAAAAGGTTTTTCCACCTTCAGCCCCATCATCTCCCAGTGGCCGGTCATGGTATCCTTGCTGCAGCTTAATTCCGCCATACGCATATACCGCCCCGCGGGATGTTCTACCCCATCCATCCCCGATACAGGATGGAGATTGAGCATTCCCAGCTTTCTGAGGTTGGGAATGTTCATTTTTCCCGCCCTCTCTGCGATATGCCCAAAGGTGTCCACTCCCGTATCGCCGTAACTTTCCGAGTCAGGCATGGCGCCGATTCCCAGAGAATCCAGTACGATTAAAAAAATCCTTTTATATGGCTCCATCTGTCATTCCTCCCCACTGTCGTTTTAGAAAATCCCATACAGTTCCGCCTTCACAGAATCATCTGCAAACGCTGTCTCGACGGCGTTTCTCATAAGAATGGAAATCTCCTCATCGGTGATTCCATACTGCCGCTGTATAAAATCCAACTCTTTGGTGAGCGTCGTACCGCTCACCGTGCGATTATCTGTATTTACCGTCACCAGAAGACCCCTGTCCAAAAACTCTCTCAAAGGATACTCTGCCTGGGAGTCCGCCGCTTTAGTCTGCAGATTGCTGATGGGACACATCTCAATGCCCACATGTCTGCGCCGGCAGAGTTCCTGAAGCTGACTGTTCCCTTTCATGGCGATCCCGTGGCCGATTCTTCCGGCTCCCGCCAGCACTGAATCACGGATATTCTCTGAATCTTTACATTCCCCTGCGTGAATGGTAAAGGGGAATCCCATGTTCCCGGCCTCTTCAAACAAAGAGATAAAATTTTTCATGGGAAACGCCGCCTCATTGCCGGCCAGATCTGCGGCGCAGACTCCATATCCCAGAAATTCCCTTGCCGCTTTCAGCATTTCCAGATTTTTCTCCTGGGAATGGTGCCGCATGGCGCATACAATCACATTATACTCCACGCCAAATTCCTTTTTCCCCCTGTCCAATCCATTCAGAACAGCTTCCAGCACCTGTCTTACTCCCAGTCCCCGCTCCAGAGAAAGCATAGGGGCAAACCGAACCTCCACATATTTTACATTTTCTCCGGAAAGATTTTTCAGAAAGTCATATCCCGCGCCGGTCAGCCCTTCCTCATCCTGAAGGCATTTAAGAGGAATATCAAATTTTTCCAGATATTCCGCCAAATCCCGACAATTTTCGCTCACCTGAAGGCGTGAAATCGAAATATCCTCTCCCAGACGTGTGTTGATAAAATCCGGTGACAGGGAACCGTCCAGATGACAATGAAGTTCCACCTTCGGATACGCTTTTATCATTTCACCATTCATTCTCTTTTTCCTCTCCTGATAAGGATCTCCTTTCCAATTACAATGCCTTTTGCGTCACAGCCGTGTCCAATATCCCCGGTCTTCGCCAGTGGAATCCCTTCTCCTGCATATTGCTGTACCAGACGAACAGCCGATATTCCATTCTGTTCCTGCTCCAGCTCCGTAAATGTTCCCAGGAGAATCCCCCTTATCTGATCAAAAACTCCAATCTGTTTCAACTGATTCAAATAAGCAACAATCTGAGGCGTCTTTCCGCTCAGCGCCTCCAGCACCAGTATTTTGCCGTTCATCTCCGGCCAATACTGGGTGCCTGCCAATTTCAGCAGACAACGGATATTGCCGCCCACGGTGACGCCCTCCATCTGATCTCCCTGGATAAATTTATAGTCAAAATCAAAGAGACTCTGATCCACTCCGGAAACGGTCCGGCAAAACTCATTAATTCTCTTTTCTTGCGAAGTACGCGCCAGATTTTTTACCTGAAACAAAACAGAGGGAATCCCTGCCTTTGCATATATGCCGTTAATCACCGTGGTCAGATCGCTGTATCCCCAGAATCTTTTTGGATTTCTCCTTATCGCGGAAAAATTCAGATACGGCAGTATCTCATTGGCGATATCGCCGCCGGAAATATCGAAAATTTCTTCGATTTCCTCATTTTCATAAAAGTCCGTCAGCGCCTTCGCCCGCTCCTGCGCCGATCCGCCGAATACCGACTGCTTCCGATAAATATAATCACTGAAAACAGGCAAAATGCCTGCCTTTTTCAAAATCTTTTCTGTCTGCAGTATTACGCCGTCCCCTTCCATCTGTCCATTGGAACAACAGACAATCCCTGCTTTTTTCAAATGATTCCCTCCCTTCACTTTTTGTGATATTATATAGTTTACCACAAACAACGAAAGGAAACATTATGCAGACACTAAAAAAATTTATCGGCTACTATTCTCCCTACAAAAAAGTACTTATCCTGGATCTGCTCTGTGCCACGCTGATCAGTCTTGTGGATCTGGCCTATCCGCAGATTTTACGAACATTAACCGCCACCCTGTTCACCCGGGACAGCGCGGTTATCTTAAATGCTTTGCTTCCCATCGCCGCCATACTTCTCCTTATGTATACCCTCCAGAGTCTGTGCAAATATTATGTCAGCTACCAGGGACACATGATGGGCGCCAGAATGGAACGGGATATGCGCCAGCAGTTATTTGACCATTATGAAAAACTATCCTTTTCCTATTATGACCGGAACAATTCCGGGCAGATGATGAGTAAACTGGTCTCTGACCTTTTCGACATTTCAGAATTTGCCCACCATGGACCGGAAAATCTTTTTATCTCTCTGATCAAAATCATCGGCTCCTTTGTTTTTCTTTTCATTATTAACTGGCGTCTGGCTATCCCCCTTGCCCTGCTGGTTTTCTGCATGATTCTTTTTTCCACACGGCAGAACAAAAGAATGCAGAATACCTTTATGGAAAACCGCAAAAAAATCGGAGACGTAAACGCCAGTCTGCAGGATACGCTGGCAGGTATCCGTGTTGTCCAGTCCTTCGCCAACGAAGATGTGGAACGCCGTAAATTTTCCAAAAGCAATCACGCCTTTCTTCTGTCAAAAAAGGATAATTATAAATGCATGGGAAGCTTCATGGGCGGAAACACCTTCTTCCAGGGCCTGATGTACCTGGTCACTCTGGTATACGGAGGATATCTGATCGCCAGGGGAACCATGCAGGTTTCCGATCTGGCCATGTACGCCCTCTATATCGGCATCTTTATCAGCCCCATTCAAATTCTGGTGGAACTGACAGAAATGATGCAGAAAGGTCTGTCGGGATTTCGGCGGTTTACTGCCGTAATTGAAACTGCTCCGGAAATCACCGACGCACCGGACGCCGTACCGCTGAACGATGTGCGGGGAACCGTCTGCTATGATAAAGTATCTTTTCATTACAGCGACGACGACACTCCTGTGTTGACGGATGTCTCTTTTCAAATAACCGCCGGCAAATCGGTGGCCCTTGTCGGGCCTTCCGGCAGCGGGAAAACAACCATCTGTTCTTTGCTGCCCCGTTTTTATGATGTCACCGGCGGAAAAATCACCATAGATGGAAAGGATGTCCGCAGACTGTCTTTACAGTCTCTGCGCAGCCAGATAGGCATCGTACAGCAGGACGTATACCTGTTCTGCGGCACCATAAAAGAAAACATTGCCTATGGAAAACCCGGCGCTTCCCTGGAGGAGATTACTTTGGCCGCAAAGAAAGCCAATATCCATGACTTTATCATGTCTCTTCCCGATGGCTATGATACTTATGTGGGAGAGCGGGGCGCCCGCCTGTCCGGAGGCCAGAAACAGAGAATCGCCATTGCCCGTGTTTTTTTGAAAAACCCGCCGATTTTAATCCTGGATGAGGCAACCAGCGCCCTCGACAACGAAAGCGAACACTGGATTCAGCAAAGTCTGGATGTGCTGGCTAAAAACAGAACCACCATTACCATCGCCCACCGGCTTTCCACCATTCGCGGCGCCGATGAAATCCTGGTTGTGGCTGACAACGGCATCGCCGAACGGGGAACCCATGACGAACTGATTAAACGAAATGGGATCTATGCCCATTACTATCACATGACAGAATGAGCAGATTCCGCTTTTCCCTCATTCCCTATTGAACCATAACCTAATACTGCAGTAAAAAAGAGAAATTCCCGTCACAGAGAATTTCTCTTTTTTCATCATTTTTTTAATTCTTATTTCATCACAAAGTTGAGAATTTTACCCGGAACATAGATTTCTTTGACGATATTTCCTGTCAGTTTATCTTCCACGGCTTTCTTTCCGGCTGCAATTGCATCTTCCTTGGATACGTCGGCAGGAACAGACACCACGCCTCTTGTTTTTCCATTGATCTGTACCGGAATTTCCACCTCATCGTCTTTCATGGCGTCTTCATCGTGCTCCGGCCAGCGATTTTCAAATACAGAAGTATTGTGGCCGTAAGCCTCCCAAAGTTCCTCTGCAATGTGAGGAGCAAAAGGCGAAAGGAGGATGATGAACGTCTCTATGGTCTCTTTATCGATACCTCCGGTCTTTTTCGCCATATCGATAAACTTGTTATTGTATTCCATGAATCCGGAGATAACCGTGTTCAGGCTGAAGCTTTCCAGACGCTGGGTAATGTCAAAGACCAGTTTATGACGAAGTTTTGCCATTTCCTTTGTCTCAGTCACCTGGGCGTCTTTGCTGTCCATGGCCAGTTTCCAGAATCGGTTCAGGAAACGGTATACGCCGTCGATGCCTCTGTCGTCCCATTCTGCATCCAGTTCAGGCGGACCCACAAAAAGTTCATACATACGCAGAGAATCACAGCCGTAATCTCTCACCAGATCATCGGGAGAAACCACATTTCCCTTTGACTTGGCCATTTTGATGCCGTTCTTTCCAGTGATCATCCCCTGGTTGAACAGTTTGGTAAAGGGCTCCTCAAAATCCACCACGCCGATATCATACAGGAATTTTGTATAAAATCTGGAATAAAGCAGATGCAGTACCGCATGCTCTACGCCTCCGATATACATATCCACCGGCAGGTATTTGTGGGCTTTCTCCTTGGATACCAGCTCTTTGTCGTTTTTATTGTCCACATAGCGCAGGAAATACCAGGAGGAACCTGCCCACTGAGGCATGGTGTTGGTTTCCCGCTTTGCATCGGCGCCGCAGACCGGACATTTGCAGTTCACCCATTCATCGATGGCAGCCAGCGGTGATTCTCCTGTTCCCGTAGGCTCGTAGGATTCCACATCGGGAAGCTGAAGAGGAAGTTCTTCCTCCGGCACCGGCACATTGCCGCATTTGGGGCAGTGTATGATGGGGATGGGTTCACCCCAGTAGCGCTGTCTGGAGAATACCCAGTCTCTTAACTTAAAGTTCACCGTTGCCTTTCCTATTCCTTTTTCCTCGATCATATGAGGCGCTTCTTTTTTCAGCACCGACGATTCCATACCGTTCCATTCTCCTGAATTGATCATGGTTCCGGCTGCTTCCGTGTAAGCCTCTGTCATATTTTCAATTTCTTTTCCGTCTTTTGCAATTACCTGGATTATAGGAATATTAAATTTCTTGGCAAATTCAAAGTCCCGGTCATCATGGGCCGGTACGCACATGATGGCTCCTGTACCGTAGTCCGCCAGCACGTAATCAGACAGCCAGATCGGCGTCTTGGCGCCGTTTAAGGGATTGACGGCGTAACTTCCTGTAAATACGCCGGTTTTCTCCTTATCCTGGAGACGGTCCACATTGGATTTCATGGAGGACTCGTAGATATACCGTTCCACCTCTTCCTTTGTCTCCGGCGTTGCCAGAGAAGCGGCCAGAGGATGCTCCGGAGCAAGAACCATAAACGTAGCCCCGTACAGAGTATCCGGACGGGTAGTATAAACTGTAATCTTTTCTTCTCTTCCGTCCACCGGGAAATCTACTTCTGCACCGTAAGATTTTCCGATCCAGTCAGCCTGCATCTTTTTCACCTTTTCCGGCCAGTCCAGCTTATCCAGGTCATTTAACAGGCGGTCTGCATATTTGGTGATTTTCAGCATCCACTGACGCAGATTTTTCTTCGTTACTTCCGCGCCGCACCGTTCGCATCTTCCATTTACCACCTCTTCATTGGCCAGTCCGGTCTTGCAGGAAGGACACCAGTTAATGGGGAATTCCTTCTCATATGCCAGTCCGGCTTTGAACATTTTCACAAAAATCCACTGTGTCCACTTATAAAAATCCGGATCCGTGGTATTTACTTCCCGATCCCAGTCATAAACGGCTGCGATATCCTGGATCTGTCTTTTGATATTGGCAATATTCTCCGCTGTTGATTTTGCCGGATGAACCCCCATCTTAATGGCGTAATTCTCCGCCGGGAGTCCAAAGGCGTCCCAGCCCATGGGATGGATCAGATAATAGCCCTGAAGCATCTTATACCGGCTCCAGACATCTGATATTACGTATCCTCTCCAATGGCCCACATGAAGTCCTTTTCCCGAGGGGTAGGGAAACATGTCCAGACAGTAATATTTCTCTTTCTTTCCGTCGTCCACATTTACCGGATGCTCTTCCCAGTTTTTGCGCCATTTTTCCTCAATCGCTCTGTGATTGTATGGTACGCTCATTTTTCTTCCTCCTCTATATCGTCAATTCTTTTATTTCTAATCAGGCCAGCGCCCCTGCCACCTCACGGCGCAGGGGCGCTGTTTTCTTTTATCAATTCTACTGGTTTAAGCCTGTTTTGTCAAGGTCTGCGGCCATATCTTCCTCAATCCCGGTTACCGTACAAAGAGGGTCGCCGGCAATATACTCAATTTTGATTCCATCGCCCGCTTCATACTTCAAAATATCCATATAGTCCACCAGCGGCACGTCAAAAATCAAATCGCTTCCCTCCAGCATCAGGTAGAAATGTGTATTTCCATCGATAACTCCCTGGGCCATCCGCTGAATCGTACCGCTTATGGTCTCACTCTCCTCCTGGGCGTTATCAAAACCTCCGCCAGAGGACTGCATCAGATCAATGTAAGTTTCCTTACATTCCTCCACCGTATCCCCTATGGCCACATTCTGATATTTCTGTACATTAACCATGGCATACTTTTTCACCAGACCGGCATTGTCCTTTAAGGCGATAAAATAAGTGGGGTCTCCGGAAATATTCAAAAGCAGCGGGAATGCCGCCGTATATCCCAGATTCTGTACCTGTCCTTCTGCAGACGCCATGGCAGAATATTCCTCTGCCCCGGCCACTTCATAATATTTAGTCTCACTGGTCCGCTGATTCATCAGCACAAAGCCCACATTGGAACGGTCTCCGCTGACAGAGGTAACTCCCGTATATACCCAGACGTCATCGTCCTGGGCGACATAATTAAATCCATCGGTGGTCTTCAGGCATCCCTTCTGTCCCAGAATACTGTTGAAGAAACCGTTGATCAGCGTTCCATGATAATTATAAAGCTCGATCAGAAGATCCGCCGGATACACCCGGTCCACCCAGGTGGGACAATCCTCCACCGGCATAGCTTCACATTCCCCTGTTATGGCATTGCACAGAACCACCTTTCCGATAGTCTGGCCGCCAAAAAGTCCGATGGTAAACTCTTTCACCGGACAGATCCAATAGGGCACGCCGTCATCGTCTATCTCAAAGCTCAGCTGATCAAACATATACGTGGGATATTTGAACCTCAGATGACGATAAATATTCCGGTTGAAATATTCCGATTCCGAATATTTGATCCCTTCTGAAAGCTTTACCAGCTCCGTATTCTGGGTAGCCATATCGATAGTAATATATGCCGGAATTCCGTCTTTTTGATTGGTCAGCCATTTTATCGGGCTGGCATATACAAGGGGAGTCACCCGAACCGGCCGTCCCTGATAATTAATCTGGGAATATAAAGAGCTCACCTCAAACTGAGAAACCATATCCACCATGCTTCCCATCTTCCGATTTCCCAGAAGTTCCGCCGATTCTTTGTCCAGAAGCGGTATGTTGTCCAGCGCAATCTCATCAATGTCTTCTGCAAAATCTCCCGTTTCCGGCTCCAACAGTTTCTGATACTTTTTTGCATTGACAATGGGGGAAGAAAGAATGGTACCCACCGCCAAAATCAAAACAACGACTCCAATGAGCCCCAAAAGAATTTTTATGATCTTTCTGTCCTTCAATTGCCTCAGATCCGCCGCCGAGTGAAACTTTGTCCCCCGAAATGCAGCATAGGCAAGGATCAGCACCAGTACTGCAATCAGGAAGGTCCAGAAGCCGCTGGAATGAATATTGATGGCCGGTATGGCTGCATAATAATAGAT
The DNA here is from genome assembly GCA_050944435.1 of Ruminococcus sp. Classification (GTDB taxonomy): domain Bacteria; phylum Bacillota; class Clostridia; order Lachnospirales; family Lachnospiraceae; genus Ruminococcus_G. The sequence goes on along the minus strand of JBMNRB010000006.1, from coordinate 74,781 downwards.
CCCCGCCAGAATCAGCACGGCGATTACTGCCAGAATTTTTCCCTTTCTGCTACGTTTCATGATGTCCCCTTTCTGTTTTCTGATATCTTATGACTCAACGTCATTAGAGGATTATATCACAGGATTCCCGAAAAAAACAGCTCTGGAATCTATTTTCCTGAGCTGTTTTTCCATAATCCTAATAATGTTGAACCGGGACTTTCGTTTTACTCTTCTCCCTCTTCCAGATCTTTGGCTCGAGCAGCGATTTCCCTCTCCTGAACATCGTTGGGAGCCTGCTCATAGCGGGCGAATTCGTAGGAGAAGTCGCCGCTTCCTCCTGTCATGGAACGAAGAACGGTAGAATATCCGTAAATCTCCAGTGTGGGAACGTCGGCCTCAATCACCTGATTGCCGTTATGATCCGGATTCATTCCCAGCACACGGCCTCTTCTCTTATTCAAATCTCCCATAACATCGCCGGTATATTTGTCCGGAACCGTCACCTTCATCGTAACAATGGGCTCCAGCAGTACCGGAGAGGCATCCATAAATCCTTTTTTAAAGGCCATGATAGTCGCCATCTTAAAGGCCATTTCTGAGGAGTCCACCGGATGATAAGAGCCATCGTAAAGAGTAGCTTTCACCCCTACGACAGGATAAGCTGCCAGCGGGCCCTTCAATACGGATTCCTGCAGTCCTTTTTCCACTGCCGGGAAGTAATTCTTCGGTACGGCGCCGCCTACCACGATCTGCTCAAACACGAAGGGCTCTGACAAATCGCCGGAGGGCTCGAATTTCATCTTAACATGTCCATACTGGCCGTGGCCGCCGGACTGTTTCTTATATTTTCCTTCCACATCGGAAGATTTCCGGATGGTCTCGCGGAAAGCCACTTTCGGTTTGGAAAGTTCCACATCCACTTTATAACGCTCTTTCAATTTGCTGACGATAATCTCCAGATGCTGATCGCCCATGCCGTAAAGCAGCGTCTGATGATTCAGCGTGTCGTTCTCCAGACGGATGGTCAAATCTTCCTGCATCATCTTGGAAAGGGCCTGGGAAATCTTATCCACATCTCCTTTGTTTACCGCTTTATATCTCTTATATGTATAAGGTACGGAAATTTCCGGCTTGCCGTACATTACAGGAGCCGCTTTCGTCGCCAGTGAATCTCCCGTCTTCGCATCCAATTTTGCAATAGCGCCGATGTCGCCGGCATGAAGTTCCGGCACTTCCATCGGTTTATTTCCAACCAATACATAAAGTTTATTCAGTTTTTCTTCCGCGTCAGAATCCACATTCAGCATGACGTCATTGGACTTAATAACGCCGGAGCACACTTTAATCAGAGAATATTTTCCGATAAAGGGATCCACCATTGTTTTGAATACTGTCGCTGTCTTTGTCTTGGTGAAGTCATAATTTGCCTGGAAAATTTCACTGGTGGATTTGAGAATACCTGCACGCTCTCTCTCATCAGGACTTGGGAAGTATCCGCAGATATCATCCAGCAGGTTGGAAACGCCCTGAAGGTTTATCGGCGAACCCATACATACGGGAACAAAACTTCCCTCATGGACATTGATTGCCAGCGCGGCCAGCATCTCCGCAACTGAAAACTCTTCCCCGGCAAAATAGCGGTCCATAAACTCTTCGCTGGTCTCCGCCACAGATTCCAGCAGACTTTCTCTGTATTTATTCAGATATTCCTTGGAGTATTCCGGGATTTCACACTCTACCTTTTTATCTTTATCAACGTAACGGCGTCCTTTATTTTTAAGGATATTAATGTATCCCACAAATTTCTCATTTTCACGTATGGGCATGTGAAGGGGAGCAACCTTCTTGCCGTACAGTTCAATAAGGTCTTCCACAACTTTGCGGTAGCTGACATTATCAATATCCATCTCTGTAACGAAAATCATACGGGGAAGTTTATATTTTTCACAAAGTTCCCAGGCTTTCTGTGTTCCCACCTGCACACCGGATTTTCCTGATACTACGATAACGGCTGCATCCGCCGCCGCTGCAGCTTCCTCCGCTTCTCCGACAAAATCGAAAAATCCCGGAGTATCCAAAATATTGATTTTCATCTTATCCCACTGAATGGGAACAACGGAAGTGGAAATAGAAAACTGGCGCTTTATTTCTTCTTTATCAAAATCACTGACCGTATTCCCGTCGGACACTTTGCCGAGACGGCTTGTCATACCAGACAGATAGGCCATAGCTTCTACTAAAGTTGTCTTTCCTGCGCCCCCATGTCCCAGCAGGACAACGTTTCTGATTCGGTCTGTTCTGTAAACGTCCATAAAAATACCTCCCAAATATTAGTATGGTTATATTCTACTAAAAATGATGAATCATTTCAAGCTATTTATATAATTTCCACAATATTTCCTCAGTTTTTTGTATCAAAACGCGTCACCGCCATGTGAATAAGATAAGGGATGAGAATGACCGGAATCGCCAGGTAGGCAATCATACTGTAGGCTTTCTGAATCAGCGTCAAAAGCCCAAACTGGGCGATTCCGAAATCCACAATGCAGCAAATCAGAGCCGCCGCTATTTCCTTTTTCGTCACATGGAATTTTTTTCCATGGGAATTTTCCCCTTGTTCCAGAGATTTTACGGCTGTTTCCCCGCAGATCCGCTTTACCATAGCGGCTACCATATTGACTGCCGTTGAAACGGCGCCAAGAATAATCAAAATGGAAATCAGCGGCGTCATAAAGGAAGCCCCCACTCCCTTCTGCACCATAAACAGGGTCGGTATACTCTGGCCGGCTGTCTCCTGATCATTGAAAACCGTCATCAGGCCAAGCACCACCATCACCATCATCAGCGTATTTACCGCAAATCCAATTCCCATACTTTTCACCGCATCCTTTGGCTTTTCAAAGGATCTGGCGTGCTGGACGAACACAGCGATATTGGAAAGCTGGAATGTCCCGTATAAAAAAGCTGAATAGGCAGCCGAACCCAGGGGCATCTCTGCCCGGGTCATCGTCTCTGCAGCCTCTTTGATCTGAGACAAACCTGCCAGAATATTGGGGATGTATACAATAACCAGTCCCGCAATGATGCAGACCGACAATACGGACGCTACCTTACGCACCAGATCCGTTCCGAAAACAGCAATGATAAAAATGAATACTCCGATCATCACCGTGCACAACAGATAAGGAAGTCCCGTAAGCGTACTTAACGTGGAGCCTCCTGTGGCAAAGGCGACGGCAGGCGCCACACACATGACGCAGATATACAGGATTTCAAACAGATTGGAAAATACCGGCGCAAATTTCCCATAAAAAGCATTATTATAAGAACGGTAATCATAAACTTCATGCTTCCTGGCAAACCGGAGACTGTAGGCAAAGAATACTGCATTGTAAAGCATGGCGGCAGCCGGCATGATAAGACACCAGATACCATAGCGAAGGAAGTAACTGTAGATCTGCGCGCCGGAAGCAAAACCGCCGCCGAAATGCGTGGTAAACCATACGAAAGATACTCCCAGGATAATTGCCGCAGCGCTACTTTGCTTCTTCATCTTCTTTTCCCCTCTCCTTCAGCCCTTTCATTGCCTTTTCCAGCATCTCTTTCGTTACTTTATAAGGGTAATGGGAAATATCGGACATATCCGGAATACGTTCCATACACTCTTCCCACTGTTCTTCTGTAATTTCGATTTCCTCCAGGGATACGGGAAGGCCAACCGACCGGTTCAGCTTATATATTTTTTCAAATTCCTCTTCCTGCTGATCCACCAGCAGAGCCAGCAGAATGCCGAAAGCCACTACTTCACCGTGAAGATGTTTCTCTTCGATAACCGGATAGGCAGTCATGGCATAAAAAACGGCGTGGGCAAGACCACTGTTATAATCCGGAGTATAATCCTTGGTCAGAAAAATAGACGCGATTCCCGTGGTCACAATGATTGCCAGAACTACCTGTTCCACATCATAGGTGCAGACTCCCTTTCTGTGATCTTCCAGGGCTTTGGGCCCGTATATCAGCAGGGGTTCACAGCACATGCGGCTGATATCCACTCCGAGGGCGGTAAAATGCTCCAGCCGTTCACCTCTGGAAGAAATGGTTGCTTCATAATATTTGGCATAGGTATCTCCGATTCCGGCCCACATGTACTGACTGGGCGCCTTGGCAATGATTTCCGTATCAATAAACGCATGCATCACCGGTCTTACAAAAAAATGAGGTTTTAAAAAAGTTCCGTCTTCCTGATACATAATGGAGACTGAAGTACATGCAGAACAATTGGAGGCAATGGTGGGAAAAGCAAAGACCGGCTTATCATCGCTGATACACAGACATTTCACCGTATCCAGCGCCTTTCCGCCTCCCACGCCAAATACCATATCCGCTTCCTGATACATCGGCAGTTTTCTCAGCTTTTCTACTGTTTCATATGTACAGTTTTCTCCATATATCTCTTTTCCGATAATGGTAAGTTTTGTTTCTTCCACATAATGACTGATTTTTTCAAAAGCAGCGTCCAGAGCTTTTCTTCCTCCGATCACCAATACTTTTTTTCCGTAGGATTCACATACGGGCCCGATATTCCCATAAATCTTGTCGCCGATGGAATAATTGGGCAGATGTACTTCATAATTTTCCAGCTTCATCACATATTTCTCCTCTCTTTTTGGGGACCTGGACTGCCTTGAAATCTTCTTTATCCATCAAAAAAGCCCTTGTCCCTCACAAATAAAATTGCAGGGACAAGAGCTGTCATCCAATAACACACTCCTGCGGTGCCACCCGGCTTGATGCAGTAGCCGCATCCACTCATGCATACTATCATATGCTTTCTTTGATAACGAAGTCTGTTCTCCGGCTCGCCTACTATCCCTTCAACTCGCCCTCCGAAGCCCATTCACTCCATGACTGTCCTGCCGCAATTCCACCGTCTGCAGCTCTCTGTAAAGCGTACGTGAAGCTACTTGCTCTTCATCAATGGTTTGTCTTCACTTTATCACTTCAAAATGGAATTGTCAATCCCGCCCTTCTTAACTTCACTAGTCCGGTGACAAAAATCGATAGCCGACTCCCCATACCGTTTTGATATACCGGGGTTTTGACGGATTATCTTCGATTTTTTCTCTAAGTTTGTTCACATGCACAGTCACTGTGGACATATCTCCCACGGCTTCCATTCCCCAGATTCGATCGAAAAGCCGTTCCCTTGAAAAAACAAGATTGGGATTCCTGGCAAAAAACAGCAGCAGCTCAAATTCCCGGCCGGTCAGTTCGATTGCCCGTTCTTTTTTGTAAACCCGGTAGGAATCCGGATAAATGGTCAGATCTCCCCTGCGTATTACTTTTTCCTTTTTCCCGGATTTCAAAATCCTGTGGATCCGGATATGCGCCTTTATTCTTGCGATCAGTTCTGTAGGACTGAAGGGTTTCACCACATAATCGTCCGCACCCAGCCCCAGGCCTTTAATTTTATTGACGTCTTCTTTCCGTGCCGTTACCAGGAGGATGGGCACATCTGATTGGCGCCGGATCTCCCGGCATATTTCAAAACCATTTTTCCCCGGAAGCATAAGATCCAAAAGCACCGCGGCATACTTTTGCTTTGTGAATTTTTCCAGTCCTTCTGCTCCGCTTACGGCAATATCCGCCTCCATACCTTCTGCCAGAAGGTAATCCCGTTCCAATTCTGCAATCAGTTCATCGTCTTCAACAATCAAAATTTTCTCCATCTTATTCACCTCTTTGTAAAGCGGGAAATTCCATGCAGATTTCCAGACCGTCCTTATTTCTTGCATATATGATTCCCTGGTGATCTGTCACAATCTGTTTCACAATGGCAAGCCCCAGGCCGCTCCCTTCATTACAGTGGGTCCTGGATTCATCCAGGCGGCAAAAGCTTTCAAAAATTTTGTCCAGACAGGACTTGGCTACTCCTGGCCCGTCGTCTCCAATACTCCAGAATATTCTCTCCTTACTTTTCTGTACAGTGATTCGAATTCGGCTTTTCCCTTTTTCACGATAACGGATACTGTTGGTCAGCAGGTTGTCCACAATACGCCGGAAAGCTCCCCGGTCCATCCGAATATATGCTTTCTCTTCCGCATCAACGGAAATCTCCATCCGGTGATCACCGATAAAATCAGCATTTTCTTTCAGATACTCTCTCACAAATGCATTTAAATCCACCGTTTCCATCTGGTAATGATACGTATGATTTTCCATTTTGTTGTATGTAGAAAGCTGATTGACCAAATTTTCCAGATCCTCAGTCCGCGTCTGTACCGCAAGAAGATATCTCCTTCTTTTTTCTTCCGTATTGGCTATTCCATCCAGAATTCCTCCCACATACCCCTTGATTGTCGTCAATGGCGTACGCAGATCATGGGAAATTCCCGAGATTAATTCTTTTCGGTAAGTCTCATATTTAATCTGTTCCTCTTTGGATTTTTTCAGTTGTCTTTGCATTTCATTAAATTCGTCACAGACTTCTCCCAGTTCATCCGACCGCAGTACACGAATATCTTCATCCAGCTGTCCTCTTTTTACTTTCTGCATTCCCTTTCTGATTTCTTTCATGGGAGGAATGATCAGCGCGCTGATCCATCTGGAACAACAGGCGTTAACCAGAATAATAATAAGTACAGTACATGCTCCAAATATCCAAATATAAGGCAGAACATATTTCTGAAGGTAATTTTGACTGTTCAGTATATTGCTGGTGCTGTCATTGACAGCTATCACTGCGCATTCTTCGCCGCCCTCATAAAAACTGCACTTTATCACGGAAATATCATCATTTCCCACTGTCACTGATTTGGCCTGTTCCGGAACAGGACCGATTAGTTTTTCCACCTGACTCCATTCTTCCCGTGACAGATTGGAATACAGCCCTTTCTCATTCAGAAGAACCGTAAAGTGGTAGCCTAAATCCGTCAACTCTTTTTGAAGTCTTACCATCTCAGGAGTCTGCTCCAATTCTTCTGTATTTCTTCTGGCATCATCCAGACTTTCCATCTGCTCCCAATTGGTATCCCACAATTCTTCCTGATATGCATAGATCAGATTCTGCGCCGAAATCACGCCGTTTCGGTCCTCATACATCTCCTCAATGGGTTTCCAGTATTTCTGCCCTGCAGTGTTAAGCCACAAAAACGCCATGAAAAACAAAAGGACTAAGGGAACCAAGATCATCAGCAGGTTGGAAATCACAATTTTTTTCCGTATGGACATATTTACACCTTCCGACTATCTTTTTCCCAGAATATCAGAAAACCATAAACAAAAAGAAGGAAATCCCTAAATATTTTTTAAACTCTTTCTTTCAAAGCAGAGCCATCGCCACAGTTCCCACGGTCAGCAAAACCAGACCAAAGGCTTCTTTTTTTCTCAACCGTTCCCCAAAAACGAAGTAAGAAAAGACCACGGTGACGAGAACACTCAATTTATCAATAGGGGCGACCACACTGGCCGGTCCCTCCTGAAGCGCCCGGTAATAGCAAAGCCAGGAGGCGCCTGTTGCAACACCGGAGCCGCAGATAAACAAAAGTTCTTTCATTGGAATATCCCAGATCAAGAAATTTATTATTCCAATTGTCCCCTTTGTGCAGTTCACCGTCAATGGTTACCTGAGATGGCTCCATCCCGTCAATCCAAAGATATCCGTGTTCACCGCCCTGCAGATAAACCTCAAACACTGTTTTCGCCTCTCCTTCCGATTCACCGTACAAATAAGGAACATATTCCGTCTGATATAGACTGCCGCATCCCATCCGGGTCAACAGATTATTTTGTATTTCAAAGGGATTATTACCTTCGATTCTGAAGTTTTTCACCTTATTATCTACCAGATATCCATCTTTCAAAGCCCTGTTATTTGTGTACAGATCAAAATAGGTGCCTTCATCCGTTTTCTTATAAGCTGTATCCAGCTGCATATCCTTTCTGCATGCCAGGTATTTAATTCCCAGAAGCATATCCATGATTTCAGTACTTCCTGCATACTGAAAGCGATTTTTCCCCGTTTCAAATCCCATACTTTCCATCCATCTTTGCATATCGGAAGTATTTGCAGAAGAAAACATGGAGATGCCATTGAGCCCAAACAGCAGCTCCTCATTCCTTAATATGGGATTATAAATATCTGTACGATATTCGTCTTTGTCCTTCTTTGCACTTATCATCTGTTTCAGCTCTTCTCCACTATCCTGGTACAAGTTTCGATTCGCGCTGCCATTGTTGCAAATACTGAGAACTCCGTGTACGCCGATTTCACACAGAATCAGAAGGCAGATCATTCTCTGCCACTTTCTTGCTTTTTGACTTTCTCCGTAAAATCCAGTGACTTCGGCCAAAAGAGAAAAATACAGAAGCATAAGCCCCACAGACCCAAGGACTTTAAAATTTTCTGTCATAATGCCCACGATTCCGCAAAACACCACTGCTGCGCCGATTCCCGCCGCAAGCCTTCTTTTTCCCAGTTTTCCCGCTTTTTCCCATCCCTCACAAGCTGCAGAAAGAAATAAAAAGATAAAAACAAATGCAAATCGATTCGGCATTCCCACCGGCTTATGAAGGCCATGAAGAAGCAGATTCAATACAGAAAAGTGAAAACCTGCAAAATAGAAAACAAGCAAAACGCCTGCCGCCGTTTTTTCCCTCCATGGGATTTTTTGATTCAGAAAGTATAAAATAAGAAACAACACTGCAGCACAGCCACAGTATAAATTGACAGAAGCCTGGTCTCCCGAAGTAGTCCAGGGATAAGCGTCGAACAGGGTTCTGCCCAGTTGCTCCCAAATTTGGCCATACTTTGTATTTAATGAAAACAGTCCCGCCTCTTTTGCTGCGATAGTTTTTCCCACTGCAAAAATCGATGGAAACAGAAGCACTGCCGCAATACCCACGCTTAAAAGAGACGCGCCGATAAATTTTCCTCCTGCCTTGCTCCACTTATCAGCCCGTTTTTCCAAAGCCCAATATGAAGCCAGAAAGTAAAGCAGAGAAAATACACAGACAATGAATCCCATATAATAATTGGACAGGATGCAGTATGCCAGAATCAGCGTATACCATTTCCAGCGCCCTTCCTGAATCATTACTTCAATTGCCCATACCAGCACAGGCAGCAGCATTACACAATCCAGCCACATCAGATTACTGTAATATCCCAGTATGTAATTGGACAGTGCATACATACATCCGGCACAAAGTGCAATCTTTTCTTTCCCTGGCATTTTCTTTTTGATATACCAGTACATAGAAACTCCTGTCAGACCAATTTTCAGAAGAACTACAATGGTAACAGCCTCATTGATATATATAATCTGTCTCAGAAGGAGCGCCAGAATATTGAAGGGACTGCTTAGATAATAGGAAAACAGACCGAAAAAATTATATCCCATGGCATGTTCTGAAAAAGTCCATTTCAGCCCTTTTTCTAATTGATGAAGAAACTCCTCATAAAAACCCAGATACTGATATACCCCGTCTATCACAAGAGCTGATCGTGTTCCAAAAGGATATACCCCCATCAACGCAAATCCGATACAGCAAATCAATATGGGAAAAACAAACGCAGTCAGAGGCGGCAGCCACTTTTTCCCTTTACTTTTTATTGTCTGCAATTTCATACCCTTACCTCACCAAAAAGAATAATTGAAACAATTTTGTCAGCCCCATACTATACAGTGCGATAGAAAAAGGCTTGCCCAACAAAATAATGGCAAGAAACTGTTTCCAGGTCATGGCCGTCGTTCCTGCAAGATAGCAAAGCAGGTCGTCCGGCGCCACCGGAAAAAAGATGGCTGCTGCAAATAATTTTAAAAATTTACCGTTTTTCCTGGTCCACGCTTCGTATCGTTTTATCTGCTTTTCCGAAAACATCTTTCCGAAAGCCGCTTTCCCCAGATTTCTTGAAATTCCGAAAGCCGCTGCAGATCCAATACAGATTCCCGTGTAATTAAAAACAAATCCCATCCATGGCCCATAGAGGACTACGCCGGCCAGACAGCTTACGCCGCCGGGAAAAATTGGGAATACCACCTGAACCGCCTGCAGTACAATGAAAAGAATTGCTCCTGCATATCCAAACTGTCCAATGAATGTTCGAAGGGCTGATACAGAGCGAAAACAGCCGCTTTTATATCCCCATATTGCCAGACCGATACATATTGCCAGACCGGCCAGGGAAAAAATTTTCCAAACCCATCTCATAGACTTTTTCCACTTCCCTGCCAAAATTCTCCGCTGAGAACTGATGCGCAGATTCCCGAGCCATTTTGCACATTTTTTCTTTTCTGCTTTTTTTCATCTTCTCCCATTTTTCCAGGCAATCGAAGAATTCATTATCGTTTTCATACTGCCAGCCATTGACCCCTTCTTCGACAACTCCCTTCAGGCAATCGTCTTTTCTGCATAAAAGAGGGAGCCCCGACGCCAGGGCCTCGCCATACGTAAGTCCCTGGGTCTCACTGACAGACGCGCTGACAAAAAGATCCCCCGCCTGATAATAACGATGTACTTTTTCATGACAGATCATTCCCGTAAAAACCACTCTGTTTTCCAGATAATGTGCCCTCACATACTCTTCCAGTTCCCGCCGATAAGGGCCGTCGCCCACCAGCATTAATACCTCTTTTCCTTCTTTTTTCTTTTGCTGATATTGAAGCAGTTCCTTCACATTTTTCTCTTTCGCCAGTCTTCCCACATATAGAATCACCGTTTCCTTTGAAGAAATGGAATACTTCTTTCGAATTTCTTCTCTCCATTTCTCATTTTCTTGCGTTTCAAATCCAGAAAGATCAATCCCCGAAGGGATCACCCATAGAGGGCAGGCTACCTGGTAATTTTCCAATATTTTTCGAACTTTTTCACTTGGAACGATCATTCCGGACACTTGTCGGGAGATCCTTCTGGTTATTCTTTGAACGATTTCCCGTCCCCATTTTTCCCGCGGCGAAAAGTAATGAGTATAATCTTCATATATCGTGTGACAAGTATGTATTATAGGAATTTTTAATTCTGCAGCGATTCTCTTTGCCAGAATAAACGTTGAACATTCACATTGGGAATGAATGATATCCGGTCGCCAATGCAGCAATTCTTTCATCCCCCATCCTGTACCCGGCAGCTTTATTCTTGCCCCCGGATAAAGCCGCCCGATTCCAGCCGAGCCGGCATAAAAAACTTCTTCATTAATATATGAATGCCTATTCTCGGATAAGGTAAGAATTCTCACTTCATGTCCTCTTTTTGTCAGCTCTCTGGACAGTACCTGCACCGATGCCACTACTCCGTTAATCACCGATGTATACCAATCTGTGGTAATCAGCACTTTCATACCGGCGCACCTCTTTTCTCCTCCAATTCCTTCTCCGCCTGGCCGCTGACTTTATTCAGCACCAGAAGCATCGCCAAGGATAACACCGCCCCCACCAAAATAAAATATTTCATTCCCATCGATATGGGGCTGATCTCCAATAAATTGGGGAAAAGTCTAAGAGCGGAAAATGTCCCTATTATCATGGTAATGCAGATAAAAATTCTTAAAGAAGTAAAAGGCATACAGCTTTTTATTACTGCAGCCGCAGAAATAATAATCAGTAAAATGTACATCACCGTCTGGTTTTCCACTGTCTGGAAAGGAAGCAATACGCTAAGCAGGCCAATCATCACAGAAACGGTAACGCCAAAAGGCGCCGCATGAAAGAGGGCTGTTTTTAAAAAACTTCCCCTGAGTCGTCTTGTATCAGATTCCAGAATTGAAAGGAAGGAAGGATACGCCTCAATACATGCATCCACCAGCGTAATCTGTATGGGAATAAATGGAAAAGGCTGATTGGTAAGCAGACAAAAAAGGGACACTAATACCGAATAAATCGTTTTAATAAAAAATACCTGAGCCGTTCTTGTCACATTATGGATCACCCGTCTTCCCTCCATGACCACCTGGGGAAGATTAGTAAAATCAGAATTCAGCAAAACTACCTGGGAAATCTGGCGGCTTGCGTCACTGCCGTCCGCTACGGCAATGGAACAGTCCGCTTCCCGAAGGGCAAGCAGATCGTTAACCCCGTCTCCTGTCATGGCCACCTGATGCCCTTGCCGTTTTAAAGCCTTCACCAATTCCTGCTTCTGTCCCGGCGTCACCCTGGCAAATACAGTATATTTCCGGCAAAGTTCATCGTAATCTGCCTGTTCCCCCACCTCTGCCAGATCAACCGCCGCCTGCCATTTGCGAAGCCCCGCCCGCTTGGCGATTCTGGAGACCGTTGTAATGTGATCTCCCGAGATAATCTTTACTTCTACCCCTTCCTTTCGGAAAAAGTCCAATGTCTCTTTTGTATTCGGCCGTATGGTATCCTCCAGCACCACGCCGTAGAGAGGCAAAATCTGTTCCGGCAGTTCCTGATTGTTTTCCCAGCAATTTCCCGAATAGCCAATTACCAGTACTCTGCGCCCCTGGTTTAATTCCCGCTCTAAATTTTCCGGCATCTTTGAAATCATTTTTTCCGGCGCTCCCACAAAAACTGTACCGGCTTTCCGGAAACTTACACTGCCCCATTTCCTCTTCGATGAAAAGGGTATTTTATAAACCGGTTCATAAACAGGATTTTCTAAAAAATATTCTTTCAACGCCTGAAAAGTTGCATTATTGTCGTCACATGCCGCTATATAAGATCCAACCAGCAAATCGGCTTCTCCCTGGGAAAATTCTGACATAGGGACTGCAGAATGGATTTTCAGTTTCCCGTCTGTAATTGTTCCCGTTTTATCCAGGCAAAGAGTATCCACATGAGCCAATGTTTCCAGCGAATAAATATTCTGTACAAGGATTTTCTCCTTTGCCAGCCGGATTACCCCCGCTGCCAAAGAAACTGAAATTAAAAGTACCAGTCCTTTGGGCAGCATCCCCAGAAGCGCCGCTGCTGAAGAAACGATTGCCTGATCTGCAGACGTCTGTCTCAGAACAACAGCCTCAAGAAACAGCAGAATTCCAAGAGGAACAATCAAAAAACTGGTAAAGCGTGTCACTTTCCGCATGGAGCCAAGAAGTTCCGAATACACCTGTTTTTCTTTTTTCACTTCCTGCGCCAATTTTGCCGCATAATTTTCATTTCCCACATGAAGAACCTTTGCATAGGCCTTCCCCGCAGTTACAAAACTGCCGGAGAGAAGCTGACTGTCTTTCTCTTTTACCACCCCATCGCTCTCTCCGGTAATCAAGGATTCATTGACCTCCAATGTTCCGTCAATCACAACAGCGTCACTGCAGATTTGATTACCGCTTTTTAGAACCAGCAGATCGTCCTGTACAATCTCATTCAACTCTACCATCATTTCCTGGTTTTCTCTGCGCACACAGACGTAGGGACGATTCAATATCGACAATTGATCCACCAGTTTTTTTGCCTTTAATTCTTGTGCAATGCCAATGATGATATTCAGAATAATAATGCAAATGAACAGCATATTAGAATAAGCTCCTGCCAGAAAAAGGAGTCCCGCAATCAGAAAATTCAGAAAATTAAACAAGGTAAACAAATTCTCCCGGATAATCTGTCCATTGCTTTTTGTAATCTTCTCCTGTCCGTTTTCCCCCTTTCCGGCCTCACGACGCTCCATCACCTGACGGACAGTCAGTCCTGATAATTGCTTTTTCATAACTTTTTCTTCCATGGCCTTTCCTCCCTGTCATCTTTTTCTGCATTAAAGATAGCACGGTCGCCTAAACAATCCAGTGAGATTTTTTAAACAGTTTTTAAATAATTCTCAACATCCTATGCTGCCATCTTCTGATACAGATCCAGCCAGAGGAAAGGACCTTCTGCTCTTTGTTCTTCCGTTCCGGCTGGAATTTCCCAAAACTGAGGTCTGCATACCCCCTCTTCTTTCAATTCTTCTTCCACCTGTCTATCCGCCACTACAATATAGTCCAGCGAATTCAGATACATTTTAAGATATTGGTACATCACCCGCAGAAAAATCCGCGGTATGTGCCTGCTTTCTCCGCATTTTTTCGTATATTCTCTTATGCCTTCTTTGATGCACATCACACTTTTTCCAATCTGCATACGTCTCAGGTACCTTGTTTCCATACAGCCCATTGGAGAAAGGGAATAATATTGATAAATCTGCATAGCCTCTCTTCCGTCCAGATATGCCGATACCTTTCCTTTTAATTTGTTCTGAAGCATCTCCATATGTCTATGATAATCAGGGAAAAGTGCTGTTTCCTTTTTGGGAAAAAATATTCTCAGATTTACTTCCAACATTTTCTCTTCCTCCTTCCCAATGACTTTTTAAATATTTTGTTAACTCCAAGACAGATTGAACTGATACACAGTAAGTCCAATATAAACATGGAATGTCCCAGGAAATCCATATAAGGATTAAACCAGTCCAGCACCTGCGTTGCCAAAAGAACAATGCTGCAGATAATACAGATATGATATCCTGCTGTTTTTAACAATTCTGTTATCTTCATTTACAATCCCTCCGTAATAAATATGCCATCCTGAATTCTGTGTGACGGGCTGTATGGACTGTTTGCCACCTGATTTCCCATAGTCATAAAAGAACAGTGACCTCCGTCCAGATTATAAGCCGCTTTGCACCCGAGCTTCTGAAACAGACCGGCCATCTCATCTAAAAACATTCCTCTGGAACTGTCCTGTCTGCCGTCAACAACCAGAAGACAGTAATGCCCCGGTTCATAATATCCGATAGCCGTCCTGGGGTGGGATTCTCTGATATAATCCCAGGTTTGAAAAGACGTTTTTGCCTTCCCATTCTCATCCAAAAGACTGGGGCCGAAGACCCAACTCTGATAAGCGCCGCTTTCAATTAACTGGCTGGTATTCAATTCTTCAGGACTGTATATTTTCATCGTACCGTCCCAGTTCAACACACAGGTCTCCATATCGGTGGGCTGTGCCCGGTATATCACTCCGTTGCGTATAATCGTACCGTTATTCTGGTGACGGCTGTTGCTGTAAGAATCTCCGTTAACGGCAAGAATGGATTTCATCCTTTCCGACATACTCGTAAGAAGTTCTGAATGTCCCACTCCGTAGATGTTCTCTGCAAAACATGTCTGAAAACAAGTGATATCTCCAATATAAATATCAGCAAGAACATAAGACACATTTGTTCCATATTTTAGATGGTTTCCCTTTTCTGAACTGTCCAGGCGGTTTGTCCGAAAGGAATCGTACGTTAACTTCACAGAAACATTAGGACTGGTATAGGATGTATCAGTAGAAACAACAGTATCTGTAAATTTATCTGCAAATTTTTGATGCCAGTCTTCGGTATCAAACGAGACTTTTGTCCTTCGAAGTTCTTCCGTACTGCTTTCCGTCTGCGTCTGCACAGATATGTTCTCCTCCGTCGGTCTAACGGACATAGTCTGGGCTTCCACTCCCTTCTGGGGAACCAGGTAGTTTGTACTGTAAATTCCTCCTAACAAAAGCGCTGCAATCAAAAGATCGGCTGCAAATATTAATAATTTTTGCTTCATATCCATTCACCTCTTTTTCTCCCTAATTTTTGTACCGCCTTTTTGGCTTTTTTCTTAAAAATAAATTCTTTCTGTACCAGCCAACTGATAACGAACAACGTACATTCCGTCAAAATTTTTGATGGATATACCGGAATATGAAAGAGCTGCAGAAACATTTGAAGCAAAAGATTATTTAAAAGCAGAATCCCAGCAGCCAAAGCCACATAATCCAGCGCTGACTTCGCCGACTTTTTTTCATGGAATACAAACCGGCAGTTCACCGTATAGTTGTATCCTCCGCTTACTATTCTGGCCGCAATATTTGCCGCCAGAATAAAACGCGGCATTTTTGGCATAAAGGCAGTCAATAATACAAACATTCCGTAATCCAAAAGAAAACTGGAAAAGGAAACAACAGAAAACTTTAAAAGCTGCCGGTAGATCCGGATGGAATCTCTCACTTTCCGGAAATGAGAACAACTGTTGTTTCCATCATGATAAATAGTATGTACAGGCACTTCCAGAATGGGAATTTTTTCTTTTGCTGCCTTTACCAGAACGTTCATCTCATACTCATATCTCTCTCCTGAAATTTCCAGCATGAAATCCAAAAGATCTGTTGAAAACGCCCTAAGCCCAGTTTGTGTATCTGATACTTTTATTCCCGTCGTCCACTGGAAAACCCTGCATGTAATATGATTGCCGATTCTGGATTTCCAGGGCACTGTTTCATCCATCGTCCTGCTTCCCAAAACTAACGTTTTAGGGTTAGCTGTGGCTTTCATCAGCAGCTTTTCCATATCATCAGCAAGATGCTGTCCATCCGCATCCATGATACCTATTACGCTGTACTCCCACAGCTCCTCCTTTATATACCGCAGCGCTGTTTTAATAGCCGCCCCTTTCCCTCTGTTTTTCCTGTGGTGCAAAACGATGCACTGCTCCATCAGTTCCTGAAATAGAGGCATATATTCTTCATCGCTTCCATCATTGACCAAAATAACCTGATTTTCCAATTCCCAATTTCTTTTCACGAGATCCTTAAGCAGAGGCTCCGGATTCAACGCGGGTATAATCACGATTCGTTCCATTTGATTTCCTCCTATCCTGTTCTGCCGTTTAGTTTATTTTCCATATCTAATAATTTCGTATGGATTTATTAAACAAAAATTAAACAATTATAACCACTGTCCTGCCAAATTCTGCATGCATTCATCTGCCTGGGTGACAATATCCGCACATTCCTTCAATTGCTCCTGCATTTCCTGCGTAAATTCCCTGCTTTTCTTGTATCTGAGCTGGTGCTCCAGACTGGCCCAGAATTCCATCGCAATGGTTCGAAGCTGTATTTCCACAGGTACGGCACACTTATGATCCGAAAAGTAAACTGTAATCATAACGCTAAGATGAAGGCTTCTATATCCGTTGGATTTTGGACTCTTTATATAATCTTTTATCTTTATTTTTTCAATATCCGACTGCTTTAAGAGCAGCCCGGCAATATGATATACATCTGAAATAAAAGGGCATACAACCCTCACTCCGGCGATATCCATAATGTTTTTAACCATACCGCTCACAGTCAGTGGAATCTTCTGCCGAATCATTTTTTCCTTAATGCTTTCAGGAGATTTAATTCTGCTTTTGATATCCTCAATGGGATTTCTGTCATGACAAGCCTGAAATTCCCGGTTCAGTATTTCAAGTTTCGCCGTAATCTGACTGATCCCTGCTTCATAAAAAAACATAATCTGGTTATACTGCTCTGTAATATTCAGCACGTCTCCTGCCGTTGGAAGAAACAAATGGTATTCCTCTTCCGGTTTGATCTGTGTTACTTCTACAATTGTCTGATCTCCTACTGTCCGATTGCACATATTTTTTAAAATGTTTTGCATCATATTTTCATCACCTCACAGAAAAGGTTACTCATAAAACCTAAAAGAATCGAAAGGATTTTTTTAAATGTTTTTAAACAATTGGTTTGGATTCGCTTTAAAGCGTTAAACTTTAAAGTGATAAAGTATTGACTTTTTTCCTGACATGAATTAGAATTAAAACTGTTGATTTTTGTGAAAAAATGAGGTAAAGACCATGATTATTGTAATGAAACCCGGCGCCCCAAAGAGCGCCGTTGACAACGTAAAAAAACTTATTTTAAACAACGGGCTGGAAACTCATCTCTCCCAAGGAAAAGAAGTCACCATCATCGGTGTGGTTGGCAACAAGAACCGCCTCTGTAACGAAAATATTGAACTGATGCCTTTTGTAGACAAGATTGTCCCGGTGACGGAAAGCTATAAGTTGACCAACAAGAAATTTCATCCGGAACCCTCCCGCATCAAGGTGGGCAATGTGGAAATCGGTCCCGATACGCTCACCGTCATGGCCGGTCCCTGCGCAGTGGAAAACGAAGAACAGCTGATGACAATCGCCCGGGCCGTGAAGAGCGCGGGAGCCCAGTTTGTCCGCGGCGGAGCATATAAACCCCGTACTTCCCCCTACTCTTTCCAGGGGTTGGAGGAAGAAGGATTAAAATATATGGCACAGGCGGGAAAAGAATTTGGATTAAAGACGATTTGTGAAGTGATCAGCGCTGACGCTATCAACGCAGCGGTTAAATACGTAGATATGATTCAGATCGGTGCCCGCAATATGCAGAATTTTCAGCTTCTTCGCGAGGCCGGACAATCGGGTCTTCCCGTTCTTCTCAAAAGAGGGCTTGCCGCCACCATCGATGAATGGCTGAACGCCGCAGAATACATTATTTCCGCTGGCAACCCCAATGTGGTTCTCTGTGAAAGGGGAATTCGTACCTTCGAAACCTCAACCAGAAATACGCTGGATTTAAGCGCTGTCCCTGTCATCAAAGAGAAATCCCACCTTCCCATCATCGTGGATCCCAGCCACGCCACCGGTGTTTACTCCTATGTGGGGCCCCTGGCCAAAGCAGCTGTGGCCTGCGGCGCAGACGGACTGATGATCGAAGTTCATAATGATCCGGCCCACGCTCTCTCAGACGGTCCCCAATCCCTGACTTTTGATAATTTTAATCGGTTGATGGACGATCTGCAGGGGTATATCAAACTGGCAGAAAGGAAACTGTAAAGATGAAAACAATCACTATTGGGTTTATCGGCCTGGGACTGATCGGAGGTTCCATCGCAAAGGCTCTGCGAAAATTTCATCCGGAATATCATCTGATGGCGTACTCCGCCACGCCGGCCACCCTGGAACTGGCTTTTTCAGAACATCTAATTGATGAATCTTTGGCGGCCCGCGATGAGCGTTTCCGTCAATGTGACTACATTTTTCTCTGTGCTCCGGTCTCCGCCAATATAGAGTATCTGAAATTTTTAAAAGATGTCATTAAACCGGACTGCATCATCACCGATGTAGGCAGCGTAAAAGGAGAAATTCACAAAGCGGTAACGGAACTTGAACTGGACGCCAATTTCATCGGCGGTCATCCTATGGCCGGTTCAGAAAAAACAGGACTTAAAAACGCCAAGGATTACCTTCTTGAAAACGCCTATTATATGATTACACCCGGCGGTGAAATCAACGTAACCCAACTGGGAGATTTTCTGGAACTGGTAAAATCCATCGGCGCTATTCCCATGGTGCTGACCTATGAAGAACACGATTATATTACAGCTGCCGTCAGCCATCTGCCTCATATTGTCGCTTCATCTTTAGTTAACCTGGTTCATCAACTGGATACTCCTGATCAGCATATGCGGACGGTAGCCGCAGGCGGTTTTAAAGATATTACCCGTATCGCCTCTTCCTCTCCCGACATGTGGCAGCCCATCTGCCTGGAGAACAGAGCACAGATCTCACGGGTACTGGACGAATACATCCGGCTGCTGGTACAAGCCCGGTGCTGGGTAGATCAGGAAGAATCCGACAATATATACCGCATGTTCCAGCAGGCCAGAGAGTACCGGGACGCCATTCCCGACAATTTCAGCGGTCCCATCCGCAAAACTTATGATATTTATTGTGACATCTATGATGAAGCCGGAGGCATCGCCACCGTGGCAACCATGCTGGCAACCAACAATATCAGCATAAAAAACATAGGAATCATTCATAACCGGGAATTCGGTGAGGGCGTCCTGCGCATTGAATTTTATGATCAGGAATCCTGTACCACAGCCGAAAAAATTTTATCTGACCGGAACTATACTTTACATAAAAGATAGGAGTCGCATATGGAAATAAAGAAAAGCAGAAGGTTAAAGGGTGAGATCACCATTCCCGGCGATAAATCTATTTCTCACAGAGGGATTATGCTGGGCGCCATTTCTGAGGGAACAACGGAAATCACCAATTTCCTTCAGGGCGCGGACTGTCTCTCCACCATTTCCTGCTTTCAGAAAATGGGAGTTCCCATTGAAAACAAAGGAACCATCGTTCGTATACAGGGCAAAGGACTGCACGGATTAAAAAAACCGGCGTCTGTTTTAGACGCCGGAAACAGCGGTACCACTACCCGTCTGATTTCAGGAATTCTGTGCGGCCAGGATTTTTCCTGTGAACTGACAGGAGACGCTTCCATTCAGAAACGTCCCATGGAACGAATCATGACCCCTTTAAGGCAGATGGGCGGAGACATCCGCAGCGTAAAGGACAACGGATGCGCTCCCCTGGCCATCACCGGCGGAAAGCTTCGCGGTATTCATTATCAATCGCCGGTGGCATCCGCTCAGGTGAAATCCTGTGTTCTTCTGGCCGGCCTGTACGGCGACGGCCCCACCTCCGTCACGGAGCCCTATCTGTCACGAAACCATACGGAACAGATGCTGCAGTATTTCGGCGCCGAAGTATCCGCCGAAGGCACTACGGCCACCGTTCAGCCCAATCCGCGGATGACCGGACAAAAGATCGAAGTGCCGGGCGATATCTCCTCCGCCGCATACTTTATCGCTGCGGCCCTGCTGGTGCCCGATTCTGAAGTTCTCCTGAAAAATGTGGGAATCAACCCAACAAGGGACGGCGTCTTAAGAGTCTGCAGACAGATGGGCGGCAGGATCTCACTGTTAAATCAGCGTATGCAGGGAGGCGAACCCGTGGCTGATCTTCTCGTTCAATCCAGTCAGCTGCATGGCGTCACCATCGAAGGCGAGATCATCCCCTCCTTAATCGATGAAATTCCCATCCTTGCCGTACTGGCTGCCAATGCCAGGGGAACTACCATTATCAAGGACGCTCAGGAGCTGAAAGTAAAGGAATCCAACAGGATTGACGCTATGGTAACAGAAATGGCCAAAATGGGAGCCGCCATCGAAGGTACCGATGACGGTATGATCATAAAAGGCGGAACCCCTCTTCGGGGCGCCGCCATCGACAGCCGTCTGGATCACCGGATTGCCATGTCCTTCGCCATTGCCGGCATGGCAGCCGACGGAATCACCAGGATTGAAAAGGATGACTGCATCTCCATTTCCTATCCGGACTTTTTCCGTGATCTTTACAGCCTTCAGAATTAACTTTTATGAATTGATATTTTCAATATATTTTTCCAGAGTCTTCAGGTTTTTAGGAGCAGGAAGGGAAGAGTCAAGAATTCCCTTTCTGCAGAGACTTTCAAAAAATTCCAGAACCACCGGTGGTTCCAGATTGGTTTTTCTTAACACTTCTGAATCTGAAAATAAATGCTGGGGACTTCCCTGTCTCAATACTCTCCCGCTTTCAAAGAGAATCACTTCATCCGCCCATTCGTATGCGTAATTTACGTCATGGGTGGCCATAAGAACAGTAATGCCTTCTTCCGTCATCTGATCCACAATATGATTAACCAGAATCGTGTGCTTGGGATCCAAGGCGGCCGCCGGTTCATCCAGAATGATGATTTCCGGATGCATCACCAGGATATCCGCGATGGACACCTGCTTTTTCTGTCCTCCGCTCAGCGCATGGGTGGGTTTATGGCGAAAGGGCGTAATTTCCAGCCGCTGAATAATATTTTCTACTTCTTCTTTTACTTTTTCTTCTTCCATCCCCAGGTTCAACGGTCCAAAGGATATCTCCTGGTATACGCTGGCAGAGAAAAGCTGATTGTCCGGATCCTGGAAAACAATTCCCACTTTACTTCTTAAATCCTGCAGCCCCTTTTTGCTGTAAGACAATTCTTGTCCGTGGAAATACAGTTTACCCGACTGGGGCTTTAAAATTCCGGTACAGCAAAGAAAGAAAGTGGATTTTCCGCTGCCGTTGGCGCCCATGACCGCAATTTTCTGGCCTTTTTTTATCTCCAGGGAAAGGCCGTTCAGAGAATGGGTATCGTCGTCATCATAAGAAAATTTCAGTTCTTCCGCTTTTAAAATGGTATCACTCATGAGAAAAACCTCCTCCATACAGCAAAGAGAAACAGCAGTATCTCAAAGCAGGCAATAGCCGCAATTACTTTTCTTTTGGGCGGGTGATTTTCCGGCAGAACGCGGATGGTCCCGTCATAGCACCGTGCTTCCATAGCGTCGTACAGTCGGTTGGAACGGCTTACCGCCCGTATCATCAGAACAGAGCCCAACATTCCAAAGGATTTTAAAGCGGTTTTATAATTCCGGTTCCCCAGCCTGCAGTCCTGTGATGTTGAGATAGCCGAAGCCGTGTCCAGCAGGACAAAAATAAAACGATAAATCAAAAGCATCATTTCAATCAGAAGCTTTGGGCAACGCAATTTCTTTAACACCTGCAGAATATCCGGCATCGGTGTGGTAAAAGACAGAAAATAAAGACAGGATACAGCAGCAAGGGCAGTAAGGATCAGCCGTACGGCATAAAAAAAAGAATGGCTGCTGGCTGTCAGGTACCAGTCTCCCACAGGAAGGGCAAAGAGATCCAGGGGCGTGCGGCTTATATTAAACATAATGGCCACCGTGCCAAGAAACAGGAAAGCCAGCGGCACCGTAAGGAACCGAATATAACGGAGGACAGGGATTCCTCCCTTCCAGACAGTAAGAATCCCTGTTACAGCCAGAACAATTCCCGCCACAGCGGCAGAACGGCTCATGACGCAGATCAACAATGTAATAACCGCAAAAGCAAATTTTTCAGCGGCATTTTCATATCTGAGTTTTGACCGATAACACAGCTTGTCAATGGTTATCATCTTCGTCCTCTTTCATCCATTTTTTTCTTTCTACAAACCGGCCCATCAAAAAAGCGATGATCCCCACGCCGATTCCCGTCTGAATACAGAACAGCAGACTTTCCACTTCTCCTGGAAGCTCTCCGCCGAGAATTTTTTCGAAAATCGGCGCAGCCCAGGGTTCATAAGAGGAATCCACTTCCTCCACCACCACACTTCCGGCATCATCAGATCCGCCGAATTCTGCGTCTCTCAATGCAAAAAGAGGAATAAAAGCAATCAGCAAAGCGGCGATAATTAATGCAATCACTGTCTTTTTCATCTTATTTTCCCTCCTTCAAAAAACCAATGGCGCGAAGTTCCGGTTTCGCATAACTTTCCAGTCCCATGACAATTACCACAGTGATAATACCCTCGATAACCGCCAATGGCACCTGGGTCGGCGCAAAGACAAGGAGAAATTTTCCAAAGGCGCCAAATATTGTGGTGTCGGCATGGTGAGCAATGGCCATCTGAGCTGCCGTTACACAGTAGGTAAACAAATCTCCTATTGCGGCTGCCAGGAATACGGCGGCGCGCTTATTGACATTGGCTTTTTTACAGATATGATAAATTCCATAGGAGACAAAGGGGCCGGCAATAGCCATGGAAAAAACATTGGCTCCCAATGTTGTCAGTCCGCCGTGGGCCAGCAGAATCGCCTGGAACAGCAGTACGATAATACCTAAAATAGAAACAGCAGCAGGTCCGAATAAAATAGCGCCCAAACCGGTTCCTGTCATATGGGAGCAGCTTCCCGTCACTGAGGGA
Organism: Ruminococcus sp.; assembly: GCA_050944435.1. GTDB lineage: Bacteria > Bacillota > Clostridia > Lachnospirales > Lachnospiraceae > Ruminococcus_G. The sequence continues at coordinate 51,391 of JBMNRB010000006.1, read as the reverse complement.
ATCTTCAGTGAGGAAATCACGAAGATAAAGGCTCCTGACATGGCCAGCAGGGTAATCAGTTTTCTGTTTTGTTCAATAGTTTTTTTAATGGACATAAATCCTGCGATAAGGAAAGGTACGCACAGCACTCCCCACGCAATGCAGAATCCCCCGGGAAGATATCCCTCCATGATGTGCATGGCGCTGACATTGGGAACTACTCCAAAGGTCAATGCAAATGCCGCAGCCAGTGTAATAATTTGTCTTTGCTTTTTACTCATTTTTCTTCTCCCTTCTGATTTCAACTTTTGCAAAGAAAAAACCTGTCGAAATGACAGGCTATCAGAAGAACAAGAGGTTCCAGCGCAAGAAAATTGAATGCTATGAGCCAACCTGTTCTTACACAAGCCATCGTTCGTAACCTGTGTAAATCGCATGTACAAGGCAGGTCTTCTGACTCAGGCTTTTGCACTGCACCTGACCTTCCCAGGATCATCCTCCCAGTGGTATCCAACAGGTGCAATTCGTCCATTACAGCGGCGTGACCGTGTGAGACTTTCACTCAACTTCCCTATTCTTCTGTATAAACAGACACCTTTGTACATTCAATTTTGCTTATTATAACATATTGAGAATTTTTGTCAATTGCTATACTTTTGTTTTACCGCCGCTTTTTTATGACAATATTATCGCAAAAATCCTTCAATAATTTTCTGTTCCGCTTCCTCTTCCGTAAGACCCAGAGTCTTCAGCTTCATAATCTGCTCCCCGGCGATCTTCCCGATTGCCGCCTCGTGAATCAATGAAGCGTCGATATCTCCGGCAAACAGTTCCGGAGCCGCATTTACCTTCCCGTTTTCTGCCAGGATGGCGTCACATTCTGAATGTCCGGTGCATCTGCAGTTTCCGCTGATTTTGGAATGGTAATCCTGTCTGGAATTTCCCCTCGCCACCGATCTGGATATCAGATCTACGCCGGAATCTTCTCCCTCCAGCGTTACGTCAAAATCACTGACCGCCGTATCTTCACCGTCCGTCATTAATCTCTCATGGATAATCAGCCGGGCGCGGGCGCCCAGTTTTGCCGTCGTTTTCCGAAAAGTGCGGTCAACGCCGCCGATCTGAATGGTATCCATTTCCAGAACGGCCTCCTCACCCAGCTCAATATCCGTCACCGGGTCTATTCTTCGAAATCCCGTTCCCGTCCCGGTTCCAATATGCTTTTCCTGATAAAGCACATGGGCTCCTTTATCCAGGAAAAAGCGATGGATTCCATTATGCTTTGCCTGTCCGTCATTATCTGTATGGACGCCGCAGCCGGCCACAATGGTCACGTCTGCACCGGCGCCCACGTAAAAATCATTGTATACCAGATCATCCACACCGCCATGGGTTACACAGGCCGGAATATAAACCGTTTCCTTCTGCGCCCTGGGACTGATGCGGATAATGAGACCGGGAGCATCCTCCTTTGACTCGATTGCAATATTTTTGGAAGACTGCCGTCCGGCGCACTGTCCGTTCTCTCTGATATTATAAGCAATTTTATCGTCCGGTTCTCCGTCCCAGTCAGATACCGTTTTCAACATTTCTCTCGTAATCTCATCCATTATGCGGCTCCTCCTCTTTCCCCTTTTCCCAGCGGACAGTTTGTCCCTTTTTCTCCTTCCAGAAGTTCAGGAAGGATGACGTCTTTGTCTCCGGCCATTCTGACCTTTCCATCTGCAATAACAATGATATAATCCGCAATATCCAGTATTCTCTCCTGATGGGATATAATCAGCAGCGATTCATGGTGATTGCTTTTCAGTCTCTGAAATGCATCGATGAGATTGGTAAAGCTCCAAAGATCAATACCGGCCTCCGGTTCATCGAAAACAAGAACTTTTGCTCCTTTTTTTGCCAGCACTGTGGCAATCTCGATTCGTTTGCTTTCCCCGCCGGAAAGACTGGCATCCACCTCCCGGTCGATATATTCCTGAGCGCACAGCCCCACTTCTCCCAGTATACTGCATAAGCGGTTTTCATCCAGCGTTTCTTCTGAAGCAAGTTCCATCAGATCCCGGACTTTCAGGCCTTTAAAACGCACCGGCTGCTGAAATGCATAACCGATTCCCCGGCGAGAGCGCTGGGTAATATCCCAATCCGTGATATCTTCTCCATCCAGAAGGATCTGACCTCTGGTTGGTTTTGCAATTCCGGAAATGATTTTGGCAATCGATGTTTTGCCTCCTCCGTTTGGTCCTGTGATCACCGTCATTTTCCCATCCGGAACCGTAAAATCAATTTTTTTCAGTATCTCTTCTCCTCCTGGGAGCGTCCATTCAATTCCCTTCAGTTCCAGCATCTTCTGTACCTCCTTCTTCTCCTGCATCTTCACCGGTCAGTTTGATTATGCTCCTGACCTCCTCCTCAGAGATTCCCATATCGGCTGCAATCTCCTCCGGATAAACTTTTCGTCCCAGCTCCTTCTCCAGTTTCGTAAGACTTTCATCCAGCGCCCGAACCTTCTCCACCATCCGGCGGTCTGCCGTCTGCAGGGCAGCGGAAAAATCCGACGCCTGAGATAATGCCCGGCGGATATGTTCCTCGATAACCCTTTCCGGATCAGGAAGGTCTGCAGCCGCCTGCAGACCAAGGGCCAGGCCCAGATTGCCCTCCTGAATCAAATCTTCCAGGGCCATTCCTGCGCTGTGATATTTCACCGCTTCCAAAGCCGTAAATCTCAGCCAGTACCGTTCCTTCCCTTCTTCCATACTGTCCAGCGAAGCCAGGTAATTCTTCAAATAGTCCTGCTCATCCGGCGTCAGACTGTCTTCTTCCTGTTTCTCTTCCACATATGCCAGAATCATTGCCGCCTGCTCCTCAGTCAGATTCTCGTCTTTAAAAAATTCCTTTATTTCACTGACCTCAGAAAGGCTTCCCGATTTTTCTATTATAAACTGATGAAGTTTCTGTTGAAAAGTTTTTTTATCCATTTTTTCCGCTTTCCCATCTTTTTTACGAGTTATTCATTACAACGCTTTCCACACCGTCGGCTACATGCTCGCAGGCATCTGCACATTTTTCCAGATAAGTATAGATTTCTCTCCATGCGATGATATGAAGCAGATCGCTGCTTTCCATATGAAGGCTGCGCATATTGGAAATAAAGAGCTGATCCGCTTCTTCCTCCAGAGTATTAATCCGAATAATATAATCTTTAATCTTCTTCGAACGCCTGAAATTGGAAAATTCTCTTAGGAGACTGCAAACTTCTTCACAGCACTGAATCACCACATCCAGCATGGAAACCGCTTCCGGCTTAATGCTCTGTACGTTATTCATATAGATACGTATGAAAACCTCCTCAATCTTATCGGTCATTTCATCGATATTATGACTGAGGGCCGAAATGTCCTCCCGTTCAATGGGCGTAATAAATGCTTTTGCAAGTTTGTCTGTGAGCTGATGTTTTCTGTCGTCAGCTTCATGTTCGATTTTATGCATTTCATCAAGTTTCCGGGCCATGTCCTCCGTCGTAAACTCCGTCAAAAATTTTCTCAGAAGATATGCGGCCTGACAGGAAAGCTCTGCACATGCAACAAAATTATCAAAATAAAAAGAGTCCTGTTTCTTTGACATCCTTTCTTCTCCTTTGTTCTGAAATCACATTACAGCAGATACATCAGCAGTTTTGCCATCACAAAGCTGATAATTCCGCATCCTGGGAAAGTAAACACCCAGGTCAGCATCATATCCTTCACCACGTTGAAGTTAATTGCTGTTATCCGCTTTACCGCACCCACTCCCATGATGGCGCTGGTCTTTGTGTGGGTGGTGGAGACCGGAATACCCAACAGACTGGAAAGCAGCAGACACAGCGCTCCCGCCAGATCTGCGGAGAATCCTTGATACCGTTCCAGCTTCACCATATCCATACCTACGGATTTGATAATCTTTTCCCCTCCCACGCTGGTTCCAAGAGCCATTACCACGCTGCAGATTATCATCAGCCAGATGGGAATCTCCATGCCGCTGACGGAGCTTTGCCCCTTGGAAAACGCCAGCCCAAGAAAGAGTACACCGATAAATTTCTGTCCATCTTGAGCGCCATGCATGAAACTCATGGCCGCTGCGCCTACGATCTGTGCTCCTGCAAAAAAACGATTGGCTTTTCTCCGTTCCAGGCTTTGACAAAAAATGGAAATTATTTTGCAGATCACCCATCCCGAGAGAAAACCCAGCACCAGACTGAGAACTAGGCCGTACAATACTTTCACCCATTCGGCTCCGTTGATTCCTCCCACTCCATGCTGAATCGCAATGGCCGCACCTGAAAGACCGGCAATGAGGCTGTGGCTTTCGCTGGTAGGAATACCCAGAAAAGACGCGCCCACACTATACACTACAATAGACAGCAAAGCCGCACACAGAGCAATCAGCGCTTCCTGTGTGCTGTCACCAAAATCTACCATATTACTAATAGTTGATGCAACAGAACTATTGATCTGCGTCATCACAAAAACTCCAAGAAAATTAAAAACCGCACTCATCCAGATGGCAGAACGGGCCGGAAGACACCTGGTAGTTACACAGGTAGCAATGGCATTGGGGGCATCTGTCCATCCATTGACAAAAATGACCCCCAAAGTAAGAACCATTGTGACGGCCAGCACTGGATTTTGCGGTATTTCCTGCAAATAGGTGATAAATGAAAAATCCATTGACCATGAATCTCCTTCCCTTTAGATAGAGCTTTCAAAGTCATCCAGATTGTTAACTTTGCCGATCACTACAATAATATCACCCTTTGAAAAGTGATGGGAAGGAGACACTTCAATCGTTGTCTCTTCGCCGTTTTCCAAGGCAATGATATTCAAGCCGAATTTTGATCGGAACTGCAGTTCCTCTATACTTTTTCCAATTAACTCATCCGGAACCTGAATCTGGCGAATTTCCACACTGTTATCCAGAGAAACGTAGTCCAGAAAACTATTGGAAACCAGCCTTTTTCCCAGTCTTAATGCCATATCCCGTTCCGGATAAACCACATCGGCGCCAATTCTCTGTAAAACCGCTCCCTGCTCCTGGCTGGTTGCTTTAGCTATTACCTTTGGAACCTTCAGTTCAATCACGCTCATAGTAGTCAGAATGCTGACGTCTACTTTTTCACCGATGCAGACAACCACCACATCGCAGTTTTGAATTCCCACTTCTCTGAGTGTTTCCAAGCTCAGATTACCGCAGACAAAAGCATACTCTGTGTATTGACGCATTTCTTTTACTTTTTCTTCATCTTTATCAATCACGATTACTTCTTTTCCCGAATTGGCCAAAGTTACGGCAAGAGCCATTCCAAATCTTCCCAAGCCGATAACTCCATATGATAAAGATTCTGCTTTTCTTTTCATAATTGATTTCTCTCCTCTAATTTATTAACCGATCGCAATATTTTCTTCTGTATAACGGGTGTTCGGTTCCGGATGATTAATCCACATTGTAAGCAAGGTCATTGCCCCCAAGCGTCCGGTAAACATAACCAGAATAATAACCAATTTCCCTGCCCAGCAAAGTCCCGGTGTGATTCCCGTCGATAACCCAACTGTACCAAATGCAGATACCACCTCAAATAGAAGCTGAACAAATGTGCATTCCGGCTCCAGCACACACATAATGAGCGTGGCGCCGCAGACAACGGTCAACGATAAAATCGTAATCATATATGCTTTAGATACATTCTGTGATGAAATGCTTCTCCGAAACGCTCCCACATTCTTTTTTGAAAACATGCTTCTGATAGACTGAAACAGTACAAAAAACGTACTGGTTTTGATACCGCCTCCGGTAGATCCGGGAGAAGCTCCAATAAACATCAGCAATATCAGGACAAAAAGTCCGGCATTGGTAAAATCACCTATGGAGTAAGTAGAAAATCCGGCAGTTCTGGCCGATACGCTGTGAAAAAACGCCCCCATCCATGAAATATTTTCCGTCGCTTTCAGCAGAAGCGTTCCCACCAAAAGCAAAACAATTGTCGTGACAATTACTACTTTCGAATGAAGGGAAAGTTTACGGAACCTTTTTTGCTTTAAGATATCCAAAATAACCAGGAACCCCAATCCGCCAAATATGATTAAAAAGCAAGTAGTCATATTTAAGAGTACGTTTGTCTGATATGGGATCAGATTGCGCAGTCCGCCCAGGATATCAAATCCTGAATTGTTAAAGGCTGCGATGGAATGAAAGATACTGATTCCCAGTGCATGAACAGGCGGATAGTCCTGAATAAAAACAATAAAACTCAAGACGGCCCCTGCAATCTCAAAACACAGTGTCATCAAAAGAACAGCTTTCACCAGCTTTACCAAACCTTTATAATTATCCACATTTAAAGCTTCTTTAATTAAAAGTCTGCTCTTGATTCCCACGCGTTTTCCCGCCGCAATAATCAGTCCTGCGCCGACGGAAGTCACTCCCAATCCGCCGATCTGTATCAGCGCGGCTACAACTCCCTGACCGAAAGCGGTGAAATGATCTGCCGTATCGATGGCAATCAATCCCGTCACGCAGACTGCACTGGTGGAAGTAAACAGTGCGTCGATAAACGAAACTTCAGCACCCTCTTTTACAGAGAAGGGCATCATTAACACAAGAGCACCTATCAGAATCACCGAGGCGAATCCCATGGTTATCAGTCGTCCCGGAGGCTGATGTTTTAAAAAATTGATCAATCTCCTCATTTTTTTATTTTCCTTTTTCAGTTTTCTAAATTTATGCCGCTTCCCCTATTTCCTTCTTTTTTCCATCCTTGGCCCACTGAATCATCAAATCCCTTAAAAACCATACCGAATGAAAGTAACATGACTGCAAATACGAGAAAAAAGCCCTCTTTAAATATTCCCATAAAGAAAAGCTTACCCATACTGAAAAAAATATATTAATAAGAAAAGAAAGCTTTAAAATGTTTTCCCTCAAACGCCGTACGCTGAAAACATTAGCTTTCAGGACGCTGGCCGCATCCTTTTGAATACTGCCGGCAGCAGCATCTATGTAAAAGCTATCGTCTCTCTGATCTGAGATCTCTGCCGCTCTTCCTTCCGGAAGCTCCGGAAAAATCTCAGGGCTGACTGCAAATACATTTAAAAAAAGAAAAAACCAGACCAGGGAAATGCCCAAAAGCTTTCTCCTGATGTCAGGCTTACCGTTCATTTTATATCCTTCCTCCCTGCAAGAGATGGTACTAAGATACCATTTATAAATCGAAAAGTCAATATGACGAATTTTCTTCTTTTGCCGGGAGGAAGATTCTGAAAAAATCTGTGTTTTATCCCCTAAATTTCCTTTTTGCACCACTGTAAAACCGCCTGCCATTTTGATTATTTTATCATGGCATACATTTGCATATCTAAAATTCTTCCGTTTTTAACCCCATTGCTGTGAAGCGTCCCTTCATACTGAAACCCTGCTTTTTCCAGAACAGCGCAGGAAGCTTTGTTATATGCGAAGGGTTCGGCAAAAATCCGGATAATATCCGTGTGGGAAAAAACGTATTTGCAGACTTGTTTTACCGCGCTGGTAGCATAACCCTGACCCCAGTACTCCTCTCCGATATAGTATCCCATTTCTGCCGTTCGAAAATGAATATTGCCGCAGCGGTACACGCCTATGCTTCCAACTACTCTTTCGCTTACCGTAATGGCAAATGCGATAGTTTCCGCCGGATCCGCCGCCAGTACAGAACGGATAAATTCACCCGCATCCTTTTCCGTATAAGGATAAGGAATTCCATCCCGCAGATTATCCAAAACCTTTTTGTTGTTTACTATCTTTGCCAGATCCCTTCTGTCTTCCGCTTTCCACTGGCGCAGAACACACTCCATATCCCTGCCTCCTCTCTGTGCTGCATATCGCCGGCAAAACTATTTTACCGCCGTCAATGATGCTGCGATTTCCATAAACTCCGATTCCACATCTCGCCACGGTTTCTCTGATACATCCGGCTTGGAAAACAGTTTCGGCAGTACTCTGTCCTGATGGCCCGTCATCATGGCCTTCAGCTCATAGTCCAGTATTTCATCGTCAATCTGTCTCCATTTTCTTTTCTCTTCCGCGGTGAGATCTTCTAATCCAAATTTTTCCGCTACCTTTTCCATGATCATCTGTTCAATTTCAAGATAGTTGGTCAGATACCCTTTGACCGGCCGGACAATGTCGGAAATATACGCCTCGCTGGCATCATGCAGCAGACAGGCAAGCTGCATCCGCTTCGTCCATTTCCTGGCCCGCGCCTCTTTATAACAATTGATGGAATGCTGACCCACCGAATAGAAATATTTTATATGGCCGCCGCCCCGGCAGATCAGACTCAATGCATGGGCGATGTCCTTCATGGTTATATCTTCTGCCGTAATTTCCATAGGGTCGATCTTTTTCCCTGTAAATGTATCCATGCTGCTCATTTCTCATCCCTCCCAGGTAAAAATATCACAAAATAGCGGAAAATACAATTTTCTTTTTTATCCTGCCGCGTTTAATTTCCGGTGACATGCTTTTCTCACCATCATAAAACAGATGCCCTGCATAATAATCGTAATGATCCAGGAACCCGGATAGGAGATAAACAGGAAATACAGCGATCTATGATGGGGAAAAAATCCATAGATCCATACAATTCTGGTTCCCACCGTTCCAATAACCGACAGCACCATGGTGACTGCAGAATATCCCATTCCCCGCAGCGCTCCAGGGAGAAGGTCCATGATTCCGCACAGAAAGTAAGGAACCGTCGTGATCGACAGAATCTCCAGACCGCATTGAATGACTTCCCCGTCAGCGGTATAAATTTTCAAAAGCTGTCCTCCGAACAAATAGGCGCCAATGCCCAACACCGCGGACACCCCCACCGACAGTACCATGCAGTCCAGCAATACCCGATCCATCCGTTTTGTTTTTCTCACGCCGTAATTCTGGCTGGTAAAACTCATGCAGGCCTGGGTGACTGCGTTGACGGCCGCATATAAAAATCCGATGATATTGTTGGCCGCCGTATATCCCGCCATTGCCGTCGCCCCAAAAGAGTTAACAGAGGACTGCAGCAGCGCATTGGAAAAATTGATGACGGTAGTCTGAATTCCCGCCGGAATTCCCACCTGAAAAATCCGTTTCAGATGTACGCCTTTAACCGCCAGCTTGGAGAAATGAAGCTGATAACTTCCTTCTGATCTGCAGAGACAGCGAAGGACCAGAATACTGGAAATCATCTGAGAAGTTACCGTTCCGATGGCCACGCCGGCCACTCCCAGGGGAATGACGATGACCAGCAGAAGATCCAAGACCACATTGGCCATTCCCGACAGCGCAAGAAACAGCAGCGGCCGCCGGGTGTCCCCCACCGCCCTTAAAATGGCAGCGCCGTAATTGTAAAGCATGAAAAAAGGCATGCCCAGAAAATAGATTTTCATATATGTAGTGGAAAGGTGAATCACATCCTGGGGAGTGGCCATCAGCTCCAGTGCCCAGCCCGCCATGCCGAATCCCACAAAGGCCATGAGAATTCCGCTGATCAGCGCCACCGCCACCGAGGTATGCACAACCTCCGACATTTCTCTGTCGCGTCCTGCCGCATAATATCGCGCCGCCAGAACATTGGCGCCCATGGAAATACCAATAAATAAATTGGTAAAAATATTGATCAGCGCCGTCGTTGAACCAACGGCCGCCAGAGCCTGACTGTTGGTAAACCTGCCGACCACGATGATATCCACCGCATTGAACATCAGCTGAAGAATGCTGGTCAGCATCAGCGGCAGTGAAAAAGTAATCAGCTTGTCCATTATGGAGCCATTGCACATATCTATCTCGTACTTGCTTTTTTTCAATTTCCGTCCCCTCTTTTCAACGTATTAATCTCTGTGCAGATTTATGTTACTGCATTCTTTTCCCCTGGTCAATGGGTTAGCTGCAGGCAAAATAAAAAGAGGATGTGATATCCTCTTTTCATAAGCTCTTTTGCCTGCTGCCGGACAGATTACGCGGCAAAATTTCCCGTATAAAGCTGATAATATTTTCCTTTGGCCGCGATCAGCTCATTGTGGCTGCCCCTTTCAATGATCCTGCCCTGTTCCATAACCATGATACAGTCGGAATTTTTAATGGTAGACAGCCGATGGGCAATGACAAAGGTGGTCCGTCCCTGCATCAGCGCGTCCATACCGGCCTGTACCAGACCTTCTGTCCTGGTGTCGATGGAAGAAGTGGCTTCATCCAGAATAAGCACCGGCGGATCTGCCACCGCCGCTCTGGCAATTGCCAAAAGCTGCCGCTGTCCCTGACTTAAATTACCGCCGTCACCGGTGATCATGGTCTGATAACCGTCAGGCAGCCTGCGGATAAAACCGTCTGCATTGGCCAGTTTCGCCGCCGCCACACATTCGCTGTCGGTAGCGTCAAGCTTGCCGTAGCGGATATTATCCATGACCGTCCCGGTAAACAGATGCGTATCCTGCAGCACCATTCCCAGTGACCGGCGCAGATCCGGTTTTTTGATTTTATTGATATTTATTCCATCGTAACGGATTTTACCGTCCTGTATATCATAGAACCGGTTAATCAGGTTTGTAATCGTAGTCTTTCCCGCTCCGGTGGAACCCACAAGAGCAATTTTCTGGCCTGGATGGGCATACATTTTAATTTCATGAAGCACCATCTTGTCATCCTCATAACCAAAATCCACTCCATCGAATACGATGCCTCCTTCCATTTTCTGATATGTCACAGTGCCGTCCGCTTTATGGGGATGTTTCCATGCCCATACTCCTGTACGTTTCTCTGATTCCGTCAACGTACCGTCCCCATTTTCTTTTGCGTGAACCAGCTCCACATATCCCTGATCCTCTTCCGGCTTCTCATCCAGCAGCGCAAATACCCTTTCGGCTCCTGCCGCGGCCATGACAATGGCATTCATCTGCTGGCTGATCTGTGTAATTGGCTGATTAAAGTTTTTATTCAATCCCACAAACGCAATTACCGTTCCCACGGTCATCCCAGTCACTCCATTTAAAGCCAGCAGCGCTCCGATTACCGCGCACAGTACGTAACTCAAATTTCCGATATTAGCATTGATGGGCATCAGCAAATTGGCGTAACGATTGGCTTTATCCCCACTGTCTCTCAGCTGATCGTTCAGCTTTTTAAACTCTCTCATGGCCTGTTCTTCATGACAGAATACTTTGACAACCTTCTGACCATCCATCATTTCCTCAATATATCCGTCCACATTTCCCAGATCTTTCTGCTGCTTCTGAAAATATTTTGCCGACAGACCAGAAAATACCGTCGTCACTTTCAGCATAACCAGAGCCATAAGCACCGTCACCACTGTCAGCGGAATATTCAGCACGATCATGGAGATGAAGGCCGCCACCAAAGTGGCAGCGGAGTTTATGATCTGAGGAATACTCTGACTGAACAACTGACGCAAAGTATCTACATCGTTGGTATAGACGGACATGATATCGCCGTGGGCGTGGGTGTCAAAATACTTGATGGGCAGGGATTCCATATTGGAAAACAATTCATCACGAAATTTTCTCATGGTTCCCTGACTGACATTTACCATAATCCTGTTATAGGCATACGCTGCCGCAACACCGATAATGTAAAATATTACAATGCCGGATAAAGCGCGGGCCAAGGGTCCGAAATCCGGATTCTCCGTATGCAGAAGCGGCATAATATAATCGTCTACCAGGGACTGAACAAACAACATTCCCCTCATGGTGGCGAAAGCGCCCACAATGATACAGACCACCACCACGAAAAATGAAAATTTATAGTTTTTCACCATATATGCCAGAAGCCGCTTCAGCACATACAGGGACGATGCTTTTTTCTTATTTTTCATTAATTGAACTCTCCTTTCCGCCCATCATACTGCCTGGTCGAAATCTCCGCCTCCCTGGGTCTGGGATTCGTAGATATCGCGATAAATCTCATTGCTTTCCAGCAGATGTTCATGAGTGTCAAACCCGTGGATACGGCCATTTTCCAGAACCAGAATCCGATCTGCATCCTGAACGCTGGATACTCGCTGAGCGATGATGATTTTAGTGGTTCCCGGGATATAGGTCTGAAAAGCTTTCCTGATCTTAGCGTCTGTGGCTGTATCCACGGCGCTGGTGGAATCATCAAGGATCAGAACTTTAGGCTTTTTCAGCAGCGCTCTGGCAATGCAAAGCCGCTGTTTCTGTCCGCCGGATACGTTCGTGCCGCCCCGTTCAATCCAGGTATGGTATCCTTTGGGAAGCCGGTCAATAAATTCTGACGCACAGGCGGCTTCGCAGGCTTTTTTGCACTCTTCCTCCGTTGCCTCCTCTCTGCCCCAGCGCAGATTGTCCAAAATCGTACCGGAAAAAAGCACATTTTTCTGCAGCACAACGGAAACTTCATTTCTGAGCACTTCCATGTCGTACTCCCGCACATCCTTTCCTCCCACCTTTACTTTCCCTTCCGACACATCGTAAAGACGGCTGATCAGATTGACAAGGCTGGATTTGCCGCAGCCGGTACCGCCGATTATGCCGATGGTTTCTCCGGATCGGATATGAAGATCAATATCCGTCAACGTTTCCTCTCCCGTTCCATGTTTATAAGAAAAACTTACATGATCGAAATCGATGCTTCCATCCGCCACTTCCGTCGCCGGATGCTCCGGGTCACGAAGATCGGCCTTCTCATCCAGCACTTCTGAAATACGTTTCACACTGGCAGAACTCATACTTACCATGACAAAGATCATCGACAGCATCATCAACGACATCATAGTGGAAGTAATATAACTGAAAAGGGAGGTAATGTCTCCCGTACTCATGGAACCGGCAACAATAAACTGCGATCCAAACCAGGATACCGCCGTGATGCATCCATAGACGACAATCATCATTGCCGGATTGTTGACAGCCAGCATACTTTCCGCTTTCACAAACAGACGATAGAGATTCTGAGCCGCTTTGTTGAATTTTTGCTTTTCATAATCCTCCCTTACGTATGCTTTGACTACACGAATGGCGGTAACATTTTCCTGCACACTTGCATTAAGATCATCATACCGGTCGAAAACTTCCCGAAACACCGGGAAAGATTTTTTCATAATTACGCCGAGAATCACCGCCAGAAAGCACATAGCCGCCAGAAACATAAAACTCAGACGGTAATTAATGGTAAAACACATTGCCATACTGCAGATCAGCATCAGGGGCGCACGTACGGCGATACGGATCACCATCTGAAATGCATTCTGCAGATTGGTCACATCCGTAGTCATACGTGTGACCAGTCCGGCTGTACTGAATTTGTCGATATTGGAAAATGAATAATTCTGAACACATCTGTACATGCTTTCCCGCAAATTACACGCGAAACCTGACGAGGCGCTGGCAGCAAATCTTCCCGCCATGGCACCTGAAAACAGACTGACCGCCGCCATCACCAGCATAAGAATGCCCAGTTTTAAAATAGCGGGCATATCTGACTGTTCCAGCCCCTCGTCAATGATCATTGCCGTGATAAAAGGGAGAAGCACTTCCATAATCACTTCCAGTGTAGTAAAAGCCATAGTCAGGAACGTATCCCTTTTATACTGTTTTAGTTGTTTAAGAACAGCTTTCATCCTGTACCTCCTTTTTTTGCTCTGTCTCTTTTAATTTTTTCAGGATTTTCTGCTGCAGGTTCCACAGTTGTTTCTTTTCATCAGAGTCCAAAGCTTCAAAAATTTCTGTTTCCATTCCCTGTGCCCTCTGCAGCAGTTCTTTGCTTTCCTCCATCAGCTTTCTGGTGGGCACGACTTTCTTTCTCCTGGTGTCCCCAGGATTTTCCTGAAAACAAAGATATCCTTTCCCTCTCATTTTCTTTACCAGGCCGGACAGCGTTGCCTTGGAGATTCCTATTTCACGATACATATCCGTGATGTAAGTCCCCATCGGATGGCGGCGCAGAATATACACCAGGAAATATACCTGCGTTCCGCTGATGTTCTGCTGCTTCAGTATCTTTTCCAGCCGTATCTCCAGATGAATATTAATTTTCTTCATGAGGAATAACAGCTCTGCCTCCTGATATTTTCCTCCCATTATTCTGTCTGCGCCCCCTTTTTCAGCCATAACCGTTTGCCTCCAAACAGTTCGTACCCTTACCATTCCATCCACAATGATTCTATCTCGAATTAACTTGAATGTGAAATCCAAAGATGTTATAATCTATAAAGATTTTTTATAAATATTAATTAGAAAGTCAGGAGTCAGATATGAATACCGTACAATTAGAATGTTTCATCACCGTCGCAGAACATCTGAACTTCTCCAGAGCATCTGAAGTTCTGCGGATTACCCAGCCCGCAGTCAGCCATCAGATTCAGACTCTGGAAGACGAACTTGGTGTAAAACTGTTTAAACGTACCAGCAAAAGCGTATCCCTTACGCCCGAGGGAATTCGTTTTCTGCCCGACGCCGAATTAATTCTGAAAACCGCCCATTCTGCAAAAGAGCGTCTGGGAAGACATGAAAATTTCATCCTTTTCGAAATCGGCTGTCACAATCATATGGAATTAAACCTGCTTCCTTCCGTTTTTCAGAAACTGTCGGAAGAATATCCTCTGCTGCGCCCTTCCGTCCGGGTAGTGCCCTTTCCTGCCCTGATGAGTCTGGTAGAAACCCAAAAGATACACGGAGCTTTCGGCATAAAAGAAGGGCAAAAAAAGTCCTCCTTATCGTTCAAAAAACTTTATTCTGCCCCTGTCTCCTGCGTATGTCCTCCGGATCATCCGCTGGCAAAATATGATACCCTCACAAAGAACATGCTTTCCGGCAGTTTTATCGCCTGTTCTCCCCGGCAGACTTCCGGTCCGGTCTTCGCCGCCCAGAGCAGGATTCTCTCCCAGCTTCCCCCTGAACAGCAGTACCTTACTGAAAATATTGAAAGCGCCTTTACCCTTGTGCAGGCCCGTCTGGGATATACCCTTTACCCGGATATTCCCCAGGCAAGGCAGCCCGGTCTTCGTTATATTCCCGTCACAGATCTGGAAACTCTGCCCTTTGGAATATTTTACCGCTATGACAATGATCATCCTGTGATGAAACAGTTCCTGAATCTTTTGTCTTCTGCCCAAAAAACTTTTGAATAAAATGTTTGCATTCTTTTTCCAGTTATGTTATGATATCCTCATAGTTAGTTTTTGCTAACTACCCTTGTCAAAAACCGCTTTACGAAACATGGAAAAACCCGGAAGCCATCTTCCGGGTTTTTCCATATTCATCCGGATACTGCCTTCAGCCGATAATAAGACACCACCAGTTCTACCATCCGGTCATAACTTTCCACTCCGTCTTCCTGACCATTGACTTTCAGATAAGCGTCGTTGATTTTTCCGGACCACTCTGACGCCCGTCCTTCATACTGCCTCCAGAAGGCGCTGTTCGCTTTCACGTCGATATCCGCCTCCTCAGAAAGCATCGGGCGAATCTGGGACCAGCGCTCAACATCCTTGTCATTTAATTCATTCATGGCATAGATCCATGCAGACAGATATCCGCTGTACTGAAATTCCATCTGATCAGAATAAATACATGCGAGAAAAGCAATAAAGTTGGCCTCTTCCTCCTGCATAAATCCGCGCAGATGAGATAATTCATGACAGAGGGTAAAGGGTATATTATAATCTGTCATATCCCCATTATAATTGGCCTCTATGGTAAAGGGAGAATAAATTCCCGTCAAATTCTGCCAGGACATAATCTGTGACAGAATAAGCTCCTTGGGCCGGGGATAATCCCCTTCCAAAGACGGATAAAATTCTCCTAAGTTTCTCATGGCCCGGGCCGCTTCATTTCTCACATTATCCGCCGCTTTCATCTGCCCGTCTTCGTCCCTTTTCACCTTGACGCTGCGGTCGTTGATTTCCTCGGTCAGCCACAAACACACATTTGCCAGCTCCTCATCCGTATATCCTTCAATGGGAAATCCCTCCTTCTCTGAGAAAGAGACCCTTTGATAGTTGATGCCGCAGTTAATTACGTAAAGGAAAAACAACAGCGCCCCCGCAAAAAAACAGCAGGACAGCCATCTTGCGCTCTCCCCTTTTAAGTCTTTGTTTTTCCTTCCCTTCACCGCTGCTCTGATCAGGGTAATAACAAAAGCAGCCAACAATATGTACAGACATATTTCTGCCAACGAAAATGGAAACACCCCGCTTATACTGCCGACTATCCTTGTTATCCATCGGTACACCGATTCCGCATACCATTCCGCCGCAGCAGGCATCGCCTGGGCCGCCGCCATTAAGAAAAAAGAAAGGGCCAGCAGAATGCCGCCCGCCAACAGTCTTCTTTTTACTTTTTTGCCCATGTTTTTTCTCTCTTCGTAAAAATTTCTGTTTATATTGTACTCCTGCCAAAATCAAATTGCAACTTTTCCGCAAGTTGAAATTTCTGGGATTTCCATGATTTGCGCTTGACTTAAAGTGAACTTTATGGAGTATGATAAAAAGAAAGGAGGTATGTGTAAAATGACAAAGCAAAGAATTGCGCCTGGGACAGGCGGCGATCACTATATTCCCTATGAAAAGCGGACAGGGGATGAATCCCTGGTCTATTTTACAAGAGACTTATCCGCAGAAGGTCTTCTGAAGATTGCCAAACGGATAAATAAAAATATGACAGGAAAAATTGCCGTCAAACTCCACACCGGTGAAAAACACGGCCCCAATATCATCCCCCGGCCATGGGTGGAGAATCTGATGAAAACAGAAATGCCCGACGCTGCCATCATCGAAACCAACACTTACTATGAAGGGGACCGTTATACCACCGAACAGCACCGGGAAACTCTCCAGGTAAACGGCTGGACCTTCTGCCCTGTGGATATTATGGACGAAGACGGAACCGTCGTTTTTCCGGTAAATGGCGGGAAATGGTTTTCCCAGATGCACATGGGAAAGAATCTGTCCAATTACGATTCCATGTTCGTGCTGACCCACTTTAAAGGTCATTCAAAAGGAGGCTTCGGAGGCTCCAACAAAAATATCGGCATCGGCTGTGCAGACGGACGCATTGGAAAACAAATGATCCACACCACCCCCGGATCCGATGACATGTGGGACATCTCCGATGAAGAATTCATGGAACGAATGACGGAATCCGCCAAAGCAGTTGTGGATCATTTTGCCGGACATATCACCTACGTAAACGTAATGCGCAACATGTCCGTCTCCTGCGACTGCGAAGGAACCGCCGCAGAACCGGTGGTAACGCCCAATGTGGGTATCCTGGCCTCCCTGGACATCCTCGCCGTGGATCAGGCCTGTGTCGATCTGGTGTATGCTCTTAAAGAAAGCGACCGCAAAGCCCTGACTAAGCGGATCGAAAGCCGTCACGGTCTGCGCCAGCTCACCTACATGAAAGAACTCCAAATGGGAAATGACCGCTATCAGCTGATTGATATTGATCATGATGACAGGAAAATTTCCCTTGCTGACGCTGTAAAAGACGTAGTCCCTTTTAAAGAAGAATCGTAATGTTCAAAGGAGAGCAGCCAGCTGTTCTATTTCATCCATGGTGGTCGCCCAGCTTGTGGCAAAGCGCACCACCGTATGGGAATCGTCGTATTTTTCCCAGAAGCTGAACACTACCTGGCTGCTCAGCTCTTCCATCCTGTCATTTTCCAGGATGACAAAAATCTGATTGGTGGGCGAATTAAGGAAGAAAGGATATCCCTTTTCCCGAAATACCTGTTTCAGCCTGTCCGCCGTTTCTATGGCATTTTTACTGATTTTCCAATACAAATCGCCGGTAAAAAGAACATCAAACTGTATTCCCAGAAGCCTCCCCTTGGCCATCAGCGCTCCCTGCTGCTTTACCATGGTAATAAAATGGGGCGGTGTGTTCCGCGTGAAAACCACTGCCTCTCCGCACAGCGCCCCCACCTTGGTTCCACCGATGTAAAACACATCCGTCAGACGGGCGATATCCGCCAGCTCCATATCCGACTCCCTGCTGACCAGACCGTAGCCCAGCCGTGCTCCGTCCAAAAACAGCGGAATCTTATAGTTTCTGCATATCGCCGATATATCCTCCAGTTCTTTTTTGGAGTACAAGGTTCCATATTCCGTAGGGTGGGAAAGATACACCATTCCGGGGAATACCATGTGATCATGATTTGCATCCCCGTAAAAATTCTGCAGATACTCCAAAAGATCCGATGGAGAAATCTTTCCCTCTCTCTGAGGCAGTTCCAGCACCTTATGGCCGGTATATTCTATCGCCCCTGCCTCATGAATGCTGACATGACCGGTGGAGGCAGCTATCACTCCCTCAAACCGTTTCAGCATGGACGCGATAATAACAGAATTGGTCTGTGTGCCCCCTGCCAGAAAAAACACCTCCGCCTGAGGGCAGCCGCAGGCCGCTTTTATCTTTTCCCTGGCGGACTGACAATATTTATCTGTACCGTAACCGGACAATTTTTCCATATTGGTTTCCCACAATTTCTGTAAAACAGCGCTATGAGCGCCTTCGCTGTAATCATTCTCAAAATTTAACATAAATAACTCCTCGCCGTCTTATATTTTAGCATAAATAGATTACCGCATACAATAATCCGACACAATTTTAATTGCTATTTCTTTTGCCCGTGTGCTGGACACATCCATCCCATCTGTCCTTCCAAGCCGCACACAAAAATAGATATTTCCCGTTGTGCTTTCCGCAAAGCCTGTAAACCATGCATCAACAGCAAGGCCGTCGATTACTCCCAGTCCCGTTTTTCCATATATGGGAATGTCCGTTCTCTCCTGTTCCGGCACCAGCATAACCTTCTTTAATTCTCTCTGTGTTTCTTCTGAATAATCAGAGCTGCTGCCAAAGATACGCTCCATTACCTCCACCTGTTCTTTTGGAGAAATCAGTAAAGAGGATTCAATCCAAAAGCCGATTAAGGCTCTGTTGTTATTGTTTGTATTTAATCTTCCCTCCCAATCAGAAATATCGCAATTACCGTACTGAAGCTTATCCAGTTCCTTCTGTATCAGATCTTTTCCAATATCATCCACCACCTGTCTGAAATACCATACGCAAGAGGTACGAAACGCTTCGCTGAAATCGATATCTCTGTTCCACTCTTCATTCCAGAATACTTCTCCGCTCCATGTCCTGGTGGAATTTTCCGGTATAATAATTCTATTTTCCAATGCAATTAGTGAAGAGATAATTTTGAATGTAGAGCAAGGCGATCTCCTTGTTTCTGCCAGTTCTTGATTATAGACCATATATTGCCTGTTGGAAGTATCATATACGACCGCTGTTCCATTCAACCCATCAAAATATTCTGACCAATCTGCGGAAACGGTTTCCGGTTCCGTTACTATATCCTCAATGGAATCTTCTGTATTTGTTTCACCGGAAATACTGCTGGAGTCAATTTCCCCTGTCCCATCTTTTTCTTTCCCGTCTTCTATGGAAATCTTATTTTCTGTCTCATGATTGTCTGCACATCCTGTTAAAATAAATGTGCAGATGAAGATCAGACATATCACTTTAACATATTTTTTTCTATTTTTTATACTTACTTTCATATTGCTCTGGTACCTTTCTTTTTTATTAACTTTTTATTTTTGACAATCTTCAGCAATATCCGGTTCATGGGTCAACAGAATATCATAATTTTTCTCATTTTCTACAATAATATACCAGTTCTCATTTTTCAATAGTGTGAATCCAGATTGCTATTTTCCCATAGGCAGTAATTAATTACAAGTAAAGCTATAAATAATCTATTTAAAAAAAATCATGAAATAATTAACTCCCTTAAATTTGAATCGGTAACTGAGCAGCCAAATATAAAGCTAAGCAAAATCCCCCGCCGCAAATATTCCATGCCATCCACTTTTATACAAAAAAGAGGAACCATAAGGTTCCCCTAATTCTCCTGTCACTTCTCTAATTATTATTCACCGGCAGGATAATCCGTAGAAGCTGCCAGTTCTGTCTGCGTTTCGTAATCGGCAAGGCGCTCTTTCAGCCGGGCAATGGTTGCAGAAAGGGCCTGGGAGCCAAGCACCATACGAAGCGGGGCCGGTTCTTTGTCCACGCTTTCGATGATACGCTCTGCCATGCGTACCGGGTCCCCAGGCGCAAGGCCTTTGGACGCGTCCAGCATATTGAGGAACCCGTGGCAGGCTTCGTATTCCGGCATCAGCTTTGCCACTTTTGCGCTGCCATAGCGGAACTCTGTCCTGGCGCCGCCCGGTTCTGCCATCGTCACGCCGATATTAAACTGCGCTACTTCTTTTGACAGCGCCTCGCAGAAACCCTCAATGCCGAATTTTGTGGCATGGTACATGGAGTTGGCCGCATTTGCAACCTGGGCCCCGTAGGTAGACATCTGGATAATCCGTCCGCCGCCCTGTCTGCGCAGATAGGGCACCGCCGTTTTGATAAACTGAATGGAACCCACCAGATTCGTAGCGATGATGTGGTTGATCTCCTCGTCGGTCAGTTCCTCCACACAGCCGAACAGTCCATATCCGGCGTTGCTCACAATCACATCAATCCGCCCGTGCTGTTCAAAGCTGTCTCTCACCAGCGCCTGCACCGCCGGAACATCCGTAACATCCAAAATGCGGCAGTCGAACGTATCCGGATACTGGGCTTTCAGTTCTTCCACCTTTCGGGTATTGCGGACGGTGCCGACCACCGTATCGCCCTTCGCCAGGAGCTGCTTTGTCATCTCATAGCCAAATCCGCTGGAAACACCCGTAATCATCCATGTTCTGCTCATTTTATTTCCCTCCTTCATTCTGTTTTCTCAGCCGCATTGTTCACACAGCTTAAAGCGTTCAGGCTGCGGGGATAGCCGATAAACGGCAGGCATTGAGAAATAATCTTGATTAAAAACGTCTTATCATTGCCGATCCGCATATTTGCCGCCGCATGGCTGGTAAGCTGGGGTTCACACCCGCCCTGAGCGGCCAGAAAACAAAAGGTAATCATTTCCCGCTGCCGATAATCAAGTCCTTTGCGGGTATAGTAATCGCCGAAGCAGTTGTCTGCCAGCCAGGTATTGATATGGCGGCTTTCTTCCGGGCCGGACTTCCAGAAATCCCGCATCTGCTCCCTGACAGCCCAGCAGCGTTGCCAGGATCGCCATGAATCGAATCTTATCATCCAGATCGTCATGATTGACTACCTCGTCAAAAGCGAAGTTGTCAAATCTCTCGATAAACTCCGGATCAGTTTCCAGAAAGGCAGAGTGATAATCCGGAAACATTTTTTCGTGATAGATTTTCGAAAATTCTGAAATAGCCATATTTAATTTCTCCTGTATGTGGATTCAGATTGACTTTTTAGCCCAAGATGCAGCTTTGCTCTCCGATTTCGCCGCATCCGCCCCGTGAATTGCAAGACCGGCTCCAAATGAGGCTCCTTTGCAGATTCTTTTCAGATCCCGCTCACAGGAGCCAAGGCCGCTGCCCTCATGAGTCATAACTGCCATTACTTTTTTGCCGGAAAAGTCCAACCTTTCCAACTGCGTAAATATGGCGCACGGGAATGTTCCCCACCAGCATGGACCGCAAACGAAAATATTGTCATAGTCCTTAACACTGTCAAGATATTTTTTCAGTTCCGGTCTTGCTCCGCTGCGCAGCTCCTGCTGTGCTTCTTCCGTACACGTATAATAATCTTCCGCGTACTCCTTAACCGTTTCCACTTCAAAGAGATCTCCGCCTACAGCTTTCTGGATAAACTCCGCCACGATCTCGGTGTTCCCTTTGGCAAGATTGCGAATACTGCCGTTCCAGTAGTTTTCTCCCTTACGTGAATAATAGATAATCAGATTTTTCGCCATGATAATTTCCTCCTATTTATCAAACTCTTTTGCCACCTCAGTCAGAAGTTCCCGGATAGGAAGGTGCTGCGGACAGATATGCTCGCATTTTCCGCACTTGATACAATCGGACGCCCGGCTGCCTTCTTTAGTGTGAACATTGTTGTAGTAGTATTCGGTATTCCAGTTCTGAAACTGTTTTTTAGCGTTCAGGCAGGCAAACAGATCAGGGATAGCAATCTGCTTCGGGCAGCCATCAGTGCAATACCGACAGGCCGTACAGGGGATTAAGCCCTGCGCCCGGAAAATTTCCCGCACTTTTGCGATGGCTTCCTGTTCCGTTTTGGAAAGGGGATGGAAGTCTTTCATATAACTGATATTATCCAACATCATTTCCATGCTTCCCATACCGGAAAGAACCATCATAATTCCTTCAAACCCGGCGGCAAAGCGGATGGCATAGCTGGCATTGCTGCCGCCATGAAGTCCATCTAAAATTTCCTGCGCCTCTTCCGGGAGATTGACCAGACTGCCGCCCTTCACCGGTTCCATGACGATTACCGGCTTGCCGAATTTCCGGCAGACCTCATAACATTTCCGGCTTTCCACCGAAGCGTCCTCGTAGTCCACATAGTTGAACTGAATCTGTACCACTTCAATCTGCGGATATTCGGACAAAATCTGCTCCAATACCGCCGCTTTGTCATGGAAAGAGATGCCGAAATGCTTTATCTTTCCTTCCTGCATGAGTTCCAGCGCCGTTTCATAGGCCCTGCACTTTTTAAATTTCGCATAAATCTCGGCGCTCTGGGCGTGCATCAGGTAGAAATCAAAATATTCCACACCACAGGCGGAAAGCTGGCTGTCAAACAGCGGCCGGATCTGCTCCTGGCTGTTGAAAAAATGAGTGGAAAGCTTATTGGTCAGAATATAAGCGTTCCGCGGATAGCGCTTTACAAGGCATTCCCCCAGAGCCGTTTCACTTTTCCCGCCCAGATAGCCGTGTGCCGTATCAAAATAGTTGAATCCATTTTCCAGAAAGGTATCCACCATCCGGCACATTTCGTCTTGATCGACCTCGCCGTTCTTCATGGGGAGACGCATACAGCCAAAGCCGAAATTTTTCTTTATCTCTTCGAAGTGAGCAGTCATTTTTCTCCTCCTATCTTTTTTCCCGTCTCATAAGCTTTCTCGAAAGACGGGTGCCGGTACACATCGCCTTTATCCCAAGTGCCGGTTCCATAAACGATTCCTTTTTCTTTTGCGCCGGGCAGACACCGCAGAAATCCCCGCAGTCCGGCAATGGTTTCGTCCGCTGCCGAGTGCTGGGGATCGGCTGCCGTAACGATATAGTAGAAGTCCTTACCCCGGATTTCCTGATATCTGGGCAGGCATCGGTCAATCATGATCTTCATCTGCGCGTCCATAGAATAGAAGTACACCGGTGTTGCCAGGACGATGACATCCGCGTCAATCAATTCCTGCAAAATCCGGACCATATCGTCCTTCTTGACGCACTGATGGGATTTGGAACATCCATAGCAGGCAACACAGGGGCTGATATTCATTTCTCTGAGTGCGATTTTCTTTATCTCATTCCCAGATTCAGCAGCTCCTTTTAAAAACTGGTCACACAAAACATCCGAATTGCCGCCTTTCCTGGGGCTTGCACTGATTGCTAATATTTTCATTACCATTCGCTCCTTTGTTTTCTATACTCTCATTTTAGGCAGTTCTGACAGAAAGAACAATTTAGATTCCCAGACAATTCCATAAGAAAAACTTATGCAAAAAAAGACCGCTTCTGCTTTTTTCAGATGCGGTCTTGCTCCTGCTGATTCTGTTTTATTCTCCCTGGTCTGCTAAAAATCTGGATTTTAACATATCTGCAAAATCCTCGATATAATAGCCGGAATTGTCTGCCTTCCAAAAAGCACAATAGGTGCGCTTGATGGGATTTCCCCTGCGGACTAAAAGCACCCGGCTTAATACAGGTGCAAAGCCCGGTTCGTTCTCTCCCCCTTCTACCGGCATAAAGCCATTCCCGCCAATTACCAGAAGACGGGCTTCTTCCAAATTTTCTGCAAACAGGAAGTCTCCTTGTATTCCAACAACCTCTTTGTAGTAAGTCCTCTCGGTTTCCTGCTGCTCTGGGGACGCCACCAGGATACAGGGAATATTTTTCAAGTCCTGAGTCTCCACAGATTGCAGCGAAGCAATGGGATTCCTTGCGGCGATTTCGATATAACACTCGTTTGTTGTCAGGATAAAGTTTACATACTCATCTGAGAAGGCTCTCCTCTGATCGCTGAGGATCAGATCAACGTCTCCGTCACGCAGGGCGGCATACAAATCTTCATGGTTTCCGTTTATGATCTGCACAGAAACGTCCGGGTACTTTTCTGAAAATTCTGCAACAGCCATGCGAAACTCCTGCCCGCTGTAACATTTCAAGTATCCAATGCGAAGCTCCGCGCGATCCTTATTTGCAATGCGGACAGTTTCATTGCACATCCGTTCAAAGTCAGCAATCAATACAAGACTTTTCCGGTAAAAATGCTCGCCTGCCGGAGTCAAAGAAAATTTTCGGTTTTCTCGATTTATAAGCTTTACTCCCAATTCATGTTCCAATGCCTGAATCTGTTGTGATATGGCAGATTGTGAAATGAAACACTCCTCGGCGGCTTCTGTAAAACTCTTGCAGCGAACAACTGCCTGAAAATATTTAATCTGTTTTATCACTTAATTTCGATACCTCCGCCAATCTCTTCTTTAATCGTAAATTCCCCAGCTTTTTAAAATTCTCAGGAATCATTCATGAACAGCTAAGCAGGTCAAACCACCTGGTATTTCATGTTCTTACATTATATACGAATAAACGAACACAATCAAATTGGCTTTATCGCCTCCTCTCCCAACCTGAACACATCTCAGGGGTGTAAACCGGAAAATTTTTGAAAAAATTTTTTAAAACGCCTTTCCATTTTGCACAATTTCCCCCATCTCCATAGCCGCCCGCAATACTCCGGCTGCCTCATCCATATCCATCGGTGTACCTGCTGCATGAGACATTCCCATGCAGCCCACACCAATGGCAGATACTTCAAGATTTCCTAATATTCTCTTTTCCATTGACTGATCTCACCTGTTTTTAACAATAAGACTTTTCAAAAATAGCCGCGCATTCCTCATCGGAAAGCGGAACTCTGTCACAGTAAAACAGTCCGCCCATGGTGGCACGGGCATTTTGCGCCAGCGTCATAAATTCATCCGGGCGGATACCGTAATCGGACATTTTAAGGCCATCCACACCGCACCACTGTTCACAGACTTTTTTGAAACACGGATGGACGAATTTCAAGAACTGCCGCATCTGTTTTCTGGTAATCGCCTCCCTGGTCACGCTGTCGTTGACTACCACCGTGGCAAGCTCAAAACCAAATGGGTTTTTGCGGAGGACATCATCATCCACCGCCATCTGAAAAGCGGACCGCAGTACACCCCGAACCGTCTTGATCGTGCTGTACCTTCTGCCGTTCTGCTGAAGTTTGATCAAGAACTTTTTCAGTGCCACTTTCAGTACTTAGGCTGTAAGTTTGCCCGTTTTCATGGACAGTACAATGGTTTTCTTATCGACTTCTTCCTACAATATATATCCCTCCTCGTAATTGAAAAAAAGAAATAAACATGGTATAGTTAATTATCCCTACTACAAAGGGGGTGATGCCATATGGCAACTACGGGTTCTAGTCTGGAAATGCTCAGTGCATTTATCGGATTTATCAGCTCGTACCTCGCACTTATGCGAGGCATAAGTCCAGTAACGCAGAGTAAAGCATCATTTTTTCTGTTTGGCGGTGATGTATCACTGATAAAACTGAACCCTTTGATTCACAGCGGGATATGACGGCTCTAAATGAGTCGTCATTTCTCTTTCCATATTATATTGCCCGGAACATTTTCTGTGAAACTGTCCCCTCTCCGTTTATCTTTTCCATTTCCTTCCTGGCATTCTCCAGTTCTTCCACCCGCTTTAACTCATCCACGGCATCCTCCAGGCCCAGATAGGTATAGGTGTTCAGCGTTACTCCGATATCGCTATGCCCCATCAGATACTGGAGTGTCTTTGGATTCATGCCTGACTTCGCCATATTGCTGCAGTAAGTGTGGCGGCAGATATGAGGGGTGATATTCGGCATCTGAACCCAATAAATGTCGTTGTAGCGTTTTACCATATGGTTAAATCGATGCTCCCAGTGCATCGCCACCAGGGGAAGCCCCTCTTTATCCGTAAACAGAAATCCTGTGTATCCGTCCACCACTCTCTCATACCTTGGTGCTTCCCGGTCCTCGATGATGGCCTGGAAACACCGGAATACATCTTCGGACATAGGCAGCTTCCTGGTTCCGGCATTGGTTTTCGTTGACTCGATAACCAGCCGCATGTCAGAAGTTCTTTGTAGCTGGTGGTCAATGTTAATAATTCGATTCTTCATATCCAGATCCTTCAGTGTCAGTCCGCAAAATTCCGAGATACGCATCCCTGTATGAAAAAGGATATAAACCACTTCATAATACTTACAGTACACATTATCGTCATGGACGAATTTCAAGAACTGTCGCATCTGTTTTCTGGTAATAGCCTCCCTGGTCACGCTGTCGTTGACTACAACCGTGGCAAGTTCAAAGCCAAATGGGTTTTTGCGGAGAACATCATCATCCACCGCCATCTGAAAAGCGGGCCGCAGCACGCCTCGAACCGTCTTGATCGTGCTGTACCTTCTGCCGTCCTGCTGGAGTTTGATTAGGAACAGCTTTGCGTCCGAAGTCTTGACCAGGGAAATCTTCTTCCCATTAAATGGCTCCTTTTTCATAAGGTTCTTCACAAATTTGTAATTCGCCAGGGTATTTGACTTTACCCCCGTTTTCGTTGACAGATACCTTTCTACCAGCTCCTCCACTGTCATGTTTTTTCCAGTGGGATCAGATAAAGAATCCAAGTCATAGCCGATCTGCTTTTCCAGTTCCCGAAGGGATAGGCAGGGCTTTTTCCCTGCTGGAAGTTTGTCCGTTGGTTCCAACCGCCAACTGTATACAAAATGCGGAATCCCATTCACATGGTACTTAAACTGGTATTTCCCATCGGCCCGAATGGATTCTCCCCGCCGGAGAACCCGGTGCTTGGAGTCACGCCTCCTGCCTGCCATCAGCTTCCCCTCCTTTTCAATTCTGGGTGCATATCCAGGTATTTCTGGAATTCTGACCGGATAATCAGCTTTCTGGAACCATACATAGCCAGAAATCCCAGCTTCCGGTTTTCTTTCAGCAGCTTATAAAACTTTCTTCTGCTGAGTACAAATAATTCAATCGCCTCATTCGGATTTAAAATATCTTTTTCTTCAAGAATCGGTTTGCTCATCCGGTTCGTCCTCACTTTCTCCATTGATTAAAGAATCAACATATTCTTCAAATTTTTCCCGGACAATAAGGTATCGGCTTCCCATTGTAATCGCAAACTTTCCCTCATTGTCTTCGGCCATTCTCCTTAACTTCTTAACTCCAATGCTGAAATAGGCAGCCGCCTCATTGATGGTCAGCATATACTTTTCGCTGATCGGAATCTCTACCTTCCGGCTTCCTGGAGTCTGATGAATTTCCTGCATCGTGCCGCCTCCCGTTTCTTTGGTCATGACATTCATCACTCTAAACCAGAGAAATAGCAACTGCTTTTGGCAGAGAAAAAGAAGTTATATCGTAGAAGTTTCCTCCATAAATTTTTCAAATTTTGTGCGGATGATGAGGCAGCGGTTTCCACTATAAATTGCAAACCTGCCCAGATTATCTTCTGCCAGACGTCTCATTTTCTTTATCCCGATACTGAAATATTCCGATGCTTCCCGAATTGTCAGAACGTACTTTTCCTGTCTGACCCTTTATGTTTCCGCTCATGAACGAAACAAGCCGATAGTTCAGATCCGGAAGGAGCACCTCCATAAAAAACGCGGCAGCAGAGCCTTAAAAAGGATCCGTTGCCGCAATTTCGTTTCAGTTTCTTGTTCTCTGTCGCTTTGGCGCGGCAGCTTCCAGCACTTTTTCATCTTCAGTGCCTTTCTTTATTCAGCAGTTTTTCCCAAAAGTGTAGGCTTCCTGCATGGCAGCTTTGCCGCGGATCTCACCTGCGCCAAAGGCCTGCCCGTAGACTTTGCCCTTAACCACGGAATCAGGCACGCAGTCCACAAATCCCTGGAGATCTGCCATGGTGCGTTCCATGGCGTTAGGCGCATCCGCAGCGGTGGTGATGAAATAGAACTCCTTGCCCCGCATCCTGCCGCCGTCAGCCCCAATGGGCAGTGTGCGGTCAATCATCGCTTTCAGCTGGGCGCAGATGGAGTAATAGTAAACCGGTGTGGACAGCACAATCACATCCGCATCAACAAGCTTAGGCAAAATTTCTGTCATATCATCCTTCTGGACACAGGTGCCGCCGTTTCGCAAGCAGGCTTCGCAGGCCAGGCAGGGAGCGATTTTCTTCTCCCGCAGGCAAATCTTTTCCGCTTCATGGCCCGCTTCCCGCGCGCCTTTTACAAATTCATCTACCAGCAGCTCGGTGTTGCCGTTTTTACGGGGCTGCTGACAATCGCCAATACTTTTTTGCTCATATTCAAGTCTCCTGTTATTTATAAGATTTCTGATAGATATTTACACAGTCCTCATCAGACAGCTGACAAGGATCGTTGAGGAAGTTGGGACCAAGAGTATCACGGGCATTCTGCACCATTGCAGCGAACTCAGAGGGGTCAATGCCATAGTCGGACATTTTCAGATCTGCTGCGCCGCAGTCCTCCTGCAGCTTAACCAGAGCAGTGATGAAATCCTCCGGCTTGCTGGCATCTTCCATGCCCATAAGCTTTGCCATCTCGATGAACCGGTCATCACAGACGTGCTGCTCTACAAAGTGGCTGTAATAAGCCTTGGAAATCATAATGAGGCCAGCGCCATGAGGAAGTTTCTCATGATAGGCAGACAGGGCGTGCTCCAACGGATGGGCGCTGGTGCAGGAACCAATCGCCATCTGAATACCGGACAGATAGCTGCCCAGGGCCACACTGCTCATGGCCTCCACGTTTTCCGGTTCACGGATGGAAGTAACCAGATTGCGTGCCACATTGCGGATAGCCTCAACAGCCACCATCTTGCTGCACTCATTGCGGGCAGCGGAGATATACCCCTCAGTGGAGTGAAACAGAGCGTCAAATCCCTGGTATGCTTTAAATTTTGCTGGAACGCTCATCATCAATTCCGGGTCGATAATCGCCAGCACAGGATAGGTGCCAGGGCCAAATACGCCGGTCTTTTCGTTCGTCTCCGGATTGGTAATGACTGCACCGCCGTCGGTTTCCGAACCGGTGCCTGCTGTGGTGGCGATGGCCACAATGGGAAGACCAGGGGTCTGGGGCCACTGCTTCTTGCCAGTGCCGAACATCACATAATCCCACAAATCGCCGCTGTTGGTTGCCATCAGCCCAATAGCTTTGGAAGCGTCCATCACGCTTCCGCCGCCCAGCGCCACGATAAAATCACAGCTGTTTTCACGGGCAAAGTGTCCGCCTTCCTCAACAACAGGCTTTGTGGGGTTGGCCGCCACTTTGTCAAAAATCACGTAGTCTGCGCCCGCCTGTTTCAGCTCATTTTCCAGACGGTCCAGGTAGCCGTTTTCACGGGTAGACTTACCGTTGGAAATGACCACCAGCGCTTTTTTCCCATGGATGACGCCCATGGGGCTGTTGATCTGGTTGTGCAGCTCATTCAGTTTACCTGCACCAAACAGTGCGGTAGTAGGAACAGAAAATTGAAAACTCATAATTTTTACCTCCGTTTTTGTCGAATAAAATTTGTTTTGTGAAATTCTTCTTTTTTTGGCAAAACATATTCCGGGCGAGTACCCGCATGGTCTAGGTCATCTTTCTTTCTGGAATTCATTTTTTATCACGGTTTTCCGCCTCTTTGCAAACTTCGTTGATAACCCGCAGCGCGTTCAGCGTACGGGGATAGCCAATATAGGGCATGCACTGAGAAATGACATTGATTAAGAACTGCTTGTCATTGCCGACACTTAAGTTGCCTGCCGTGTGGCCTGCCAGCTGTGGTTCACAGCCGCCCTGAGCAGCGATAAAGCAAAAGGTAATCATTTCCCGCTGGCGGTTATCCAGCCCATTGCGAGTGTAGTAGTCACCGAAACAGTTTCCCGCCAGCCAGCGGTTGATGTGGCGGCTCTCCTCCGGACCGGAAACAGCCGCGCCGCGATACTGTTCACCGAACAGCTCCACCTGCTTATCCTCGCCTTTCTGTACACGATCCTCCGGGGTGGTAGTAGCCTGACCGGGAAGGGGAAGGTCCACGCCGCAAGTTTCCAATACCTCATTGGTGATATTTAGAAACGGATAGCTGCGGCCAATTCCTAAGTAAGCCGTGGCCTGATAGACGATCTCCTTTACCTCTGGCGGGGTTACGCCAGCGTCCAGCGCCTGGGGAAGAATCTCCCGGAAAAGCTCCCTTCCCTGACAGCCAAGCAGGGCTGCCAGGACAGCCATGTACCGGGTGCGCTCATCCATCGTTTTGCCCGGCTCATGGATGACTTCGTCCCCCGCAAACCTGGAGAAAAACTCACAGAATTCCGGATCGGTTGTTTCTAAATTCATAAGATAATTTTGTTTCATATCAAATACACTCCTTACGCATGAATCTTTACACTATTGAGCTGCCTTGCGGTACAGTAGCATCGGTGATCAATAATCTCGCTGTGGCCGATGTCCATAGCCGCAATGGATTCCATCTCCTTGTCTGTCAACGCAAAATCGAAGATGTTAAGGTTTTCTTCCATGCGGTCTTTATGGATGGTTTTCGGGATGGCAGGCACCCCTCTCTGGTAATGCCAGCGAAGAATCACTTGGGCAGTCGTCTTACCATGCTTTTTTGCAATTTTTACCAGCGTTTTATGATGGAATATGTCCCTCTGCGCTTCAGAAAAAGGCCCCCATGCCTGCGGAATGACTCCATAATCTCTCATCACCTTTAGCGCTTCTCCCTGCTGATAGAATGGATGGATCTCAACTTGATTGACCATTGGCTTTATTTCATGATTCATACACAAATCCACCAGCCGTTCCGGAGAGAAATTGCTGACCCCAATCGCCCGGACTGCGCCTTCCTGATAGAGTCGCTCCATTGCTCGCCAGGCCCCGTAGATGTCCCCAAAAGGCTGGTGAATCAGGTAGATGTCGATATAATCCAGTCCCAGCTTTTTGAGAGAAGTATCAAAAGCGCTCAAAGTGTTGTCATATCCGGCATCCTGTATCCACAGCTTGGTGGTCACAGAGATTTCTTCCCGCGGAATGCCAGAATTACGGATTACGCGTCCTACCGCTTCTTCATTTTTATATGATGCAGCGGTATCAATCAGGCGATACCCTGCGTTTATCGCACTCTCCACACATTGTTCACACAGCGCAGTATTTGTGATCTGAAAAGTTCCGTACCCCAGGGCCGGCACATATATACCGTTGGAAAGGGGAAAATTCTTCATTTCTGCGCCTCCTTTGTTTTTCTTTCCTCTCTATTGTAGACCTCATTTCACTGGAAGTACAGTGACGATTGTGCAGACTGCTTTGAATGAAACGCAAACTGTTCTTGATGGGGAATAAACGCTGTAGTATAATAAAAAAAGAGGTGGAAAAATGTTTGAGCTATATCAATTAGAGCAATTGCTTATTGTGGCAGAGTACGGAACTTTATCCGGCGCAGCTGAGCAGACTCATCTTTCTCCGTCTGCTTTGAGTCGATCTATGCAGAAATTAGAAAGGGAAATCGGAGCAGCGCTTTTTATCCGGCATAAAAACAGAATAGAACTCAATGAGAATGGACAGCTTGCAGTGGAATATGCAAAAAAGATGATAGAACAAGCCAATGATATGGTCAGCAGTATCCGTTCTTTTGACCGGAAACGGCATACAATCGCAGTAGGCTCCTGTGCTCCCGCTCCCCTGTGGACGCTTCTGCCTGCTTTGTCAGAGCAATACCCTGAAATGACGATTGCCTCCGATATGCGTGGCAGTGATACGCTGCTCCAGGGGCTGCAGGATGGAACCTATCAGATCATTATTTTGCCCTATCAGGAAAAATCGGAAAGTATTGAGAGCTGCAAATACGGGGAAGAGCATCTTTTCTTTTCTCTGCCGCCGGCACATCCTCTGTCCGGCAGCAGCGGGCTGTATTTTCATGATTTGAATGGCGAAACGATGCTTCTTCGCTCAAAAATCGGATTCTGGCATCAAATACACAGAGAAAAGATGCCGGATACACATTTTCTGGTGCAGGAAGAAATCTCTGCCTTTGACGAATTGGTGAAAGCCTCAGCGCTCCCTTGCTTTACCAGTGACCTTGTAACTCATCGGGAGGGGGAAGTACCAAACCGCATTAAAGTGCCCATTTTGGACGATGAAGCCAATGTTACTTATTATTGTTTATGGAAAAAAGAGTCAAAAAAATTATTGCAGCCCTTCCTGCAAAAAATTTCATAAAAAGCCTTCTTTTTCAAAGGAAAACGAAAAATACCTCTAAATAATTAAGAAGTCCCTGTTGTGCGGGACTTCTTGTTTCAGCCTTATTTCTGCTTCTAAATTAAAGTTCTTCTGCAATATCCGATAACGGTCGGAATACATCATGCCACGGACGGTAAGGCTCGGCATTCACCCCCGGATAGCCCACCGGAAGCAGGCAATGCGGTCGGATATGATCCGGCAAATGAAATACTTCTTTCACCTTTTGAGGATCATATAATAATACCCATACTGATCCCAGACCCAAATCCTCCGCTTCTAACATCATATGTGTACAGATGATAGAAGCGTCCATCTCCCCGCTGTCATATCCTTCGGTAAATGGGCTATGCCAGCTCCGCTCGCTGTCAGAACAAATGAGAAATACCCCTGGTACCATATAGGTGCTTTTTGTTATATTACGAATTTTTTCCAATGCTTCCTGACTTTTTAAAACATAGTATTTACTGAATCGTCTTTCCAAGTTCATACGCCTGCTGGATTTCAGGTTTGTGCCTCTTCATAGATTTTCAGCGTCTCCTCATCAAAGAGAACCCACTGAATCACTTCCAGTTTTCCGGGGTGCAGCTCCATAAAATTTTTTGCCGTCTCCACCGCAATCCCCGCCGCCTCTCTCACTGGAAAATGATAGACTCCTGTAGCAATGGAGGGAAACGCAATTCGTCGGATGCCATATTCCACCGCCAGTTCCAGACAAGACCGGTAACAGGAAGCCAAAAGTTCTCTTTCCCCATGATCTCCTCCCCGCCAGACAGGCCCCGGTGTGTGAATTACATAGCGGCAGGGCAAGCGGTAAGCCCCTGTGATCTTTGCTTTCCCCGTTTCACAGCCATGAAGAGTTCGGCACTCTTCCAGAAGCTGAGGTCCCGCCGCCCGGTGAATAGCGCCGTCCACCCCTCCGCCTCCCAGAAGACTGGTGTTGGCGGCATTTACGATGGCATCCATGCCGGTCACTTTAGTAATATCCCCGCGAACTGCCTGCAGAAAACCTGTTTTTCCCATAATTCTTCCTCCCTTCTTTTCTCCTTCTTTTACTTTCTGTTCCCCTTTGCCTGCTGTAAAGAAAAGTATTACTGCTGCAGATACTCAATCAGCGGAACCAGATAACTGCGGTCTGTCCAATCGCATTTCTGACCGGCGGCCTCCATCAGGGCCGCCATCCAGGGCTCGTAATTGGCCGGATCCTTTTTCCCGATGGCTTTCTGCAGCATTTTACAGAGCATACGATCCTTAAAATTCATAGCTTTCTCATCCCAGGCTCCTCTGCCGTAAAAAAGCGGTACATTTTTCAGCTCGCCTTTCATGTTATGCTCTTTCACATCGGCAATGGCCTTTTCATCGTAGGGCGACGCGCCAACACAGAACACTGCCGTTTTCTTATTTTTCAGCTTATCATAATTTTTCCGCAGAATGTCTATTCCCCCTATGCCGCTGGCATAGACAGCTCCGGCAAAGACAATACTGTCATAATCATCCGAAAGCGAAGGATTCCAGTCTTCGATTTTCAATATCTCACATCCCAGCTCCTCTTTTAACATATTTGCGTATTTTTTTGTTGCTCCATACTTTGATTTATAAAGAACCAATATTTTATCCATTCATTTATTCTCCTTTTTCTTCAGACATCACCCTTTTCAGGAACGCAGACGAAAAGTTTTCGGCGCCAGCCGATAGATGAGAAAACATGCCAAGATACAGTAAAGAACGCAGAATACAATGCACAATATTCCGAAAATCAACGTATCCATTTTCAGCCGCATCATAAAAAAGCATACCAGATACGTTGCGGACAAGATTACCGGATACATCCCGCTTTTCATTTCCGTTCCCCCGTTATAAGGCTGAAGCAAATAGTAGATCGTCAGATAATGAACCGAGAAAAACATACTCATAGCCAGAATGGAGATAAAAATCACGCCGTAGTTCAGCGGATAATCCGTTCCTCCGGAAACGAAAAGGATCAAAGCCAGTCCGGCTCCGATTACTGCCGCAGGCAGCAGATTTATCTTGATAATCTCTCTGAGACGAATGCGAAACAGTTTCAGCACCATGGCCGGCTGTTTATAAAAGGAATAGGTCAAAAGACTGTGATCACAATTCATGAACAGCGCTTTCGTAAATTCGGTGCCTCGGTTAATGGCATACATGATAAAGACAAAATAAGGCAGAAAAGTCAGCATAAGTTCATTTACCCGTTCTTTCATTTCCGGCCGGATATAAAGGGCCAGAAGGCAGCCTAAAATCAAAAAGCTGCTGATCGCCGCTACTTTTTTGGACGCCTTCCACAGTATTTTCTGATGGCGGCGAATAAACAATTCGTTCAGATATTCGAATCCCTTTCTCCTGCTGGTGATGGAAACGTCCGTACTGATTGCCTTCTGGCTCTGCTTCTGACTGATCTGTGCTCCATTGTCCATTTGACTGGTAATCCTGGACAAAAGCTGCTGATTAACTTCCCGATAACTGCCGAAGGTTATAATTTTTCGAATTCCCAGCGCTCCCGCCGGAATAAATAGAAGCATGACAACTGCCGCCGCTTCTTTTGGAAGAACAACTCCCACTGCAGGCAGACCATAAGATGCCGCCAACAAAAGTCCCATGGCAAGCCAGGCGTATTTGCTCAGCTGATTTTCATTATAGGCAACGCCTCTTCGTTCATAATCCCACAAGGAAATGGCCGCCGCCGTCAGCTTCAGTCCGGCCACGGAAAGGGGAAGCAGCAGACAGACATATACAGAAAGTCCTGCCATCCTTCCGAACAGAAGCGTAAAGGGCAGAAAACCCACGATAATTTTCAGTATACTGTATCCATAATTTACCAGAGTATATTCCCGTGAATCCATCCTCATTAAAATCATGGCGTAGTACTTATCCCTGGTGGGATTGAACAGACTGGTGTTGGCAAACGCCCCGATTATGGTCAGGAACAGCAGGATATGAAGGTATAAGGCGTCTTTTGGCATTCCTTCATACAAAAGGCCCGCCCCTGCGATCATCAGCAGAAAATAGAGAAATTTCCCCAGAAAAATAGAAATTAACTCCCATAAAACCGAAAGCACATTGGCAAAGACCTTCAATCCCCATACCCGATACAGCATATCCGGCAGCAGTTTCTTAATCAAGGGGATCTGTTTCAGCGAATATAAAATGCTGTTGACCCGATAGGTATTTCTCAACGAAAAAGAAAGACGAAGTGTTTTAATCATGGTTTTCCTCCCGCAGGGCAGCTATTATCTTATCTCTAAATTCCCGGCTGTCCAGATTGGACTTGTCCACCCTCTCCAGTTCCCCGTGATTGAGAAGCACAATTTCGTCACAAAGATCCAGGGCCAAATCCAGGATATGGGTAGAAAAAATGGTAATCCTGTCTTTTTTCAGATTGCGCAGAAGCTGTTTCATCTCCTCGGCCACCACCACATCCAGCGAAGTCAGAGGTTCGTCCAGTAAAAGCAGATTAGGTCTGGCGATGATATTAATCAGCATCTGCATCTTATTTTTCATTCCATGGGAATAATCTTTCATCAATTTATCCCTGTCCTCCGGTTCAATGCTCATATAAGAAAAGTATTCGTCCAGCGGTCTGGGCTCCGGAATACTGTCCTCATTGATTTCCAGGAAAAATTTGAGAAATTCCCGTCCGGTGAGAAATTCCGGAACCGTGGGGGCAGAAAGCACATACCCGATATCTTCCGCCTTAATTTCACGGCGAAGGCCGCCGTCCTCCAGCCAGAAATTCCCGCCGTCATTCTTCATATCCCGGTTCAGACAGTTAAATAAAGTAGTTTTTCCCGCACCGTTTCTTCCCAGAAGGCCGTATATCTTCCCGCTTTCAAAGGTAAAGGTGATGTCTTTTAACACTTCTTTTTTGCCAAAGTGTTTTGACAAATGCTCAATGATAAAATTCATAATACTCCTCCGCTTTTCTATCCATACGCAGTGTTTTTATGATTATACAGTTATCGAAGCACAAAGTCAATTTTATGTCAGAAAAATCCGGCGTTGTACGCCGGATCATCCTAACTTTTTTTCTTATTTTTACTGTCACAATATCGAATCCATTTTGATGACCACGCCATCAGATCGGAAGAAAAAAGCGCCGTCTCTTTCTCGGAAAGCTCCTTGCCTTTCTTCAGATTAATTCCCTGCTCCAGTATTCTGCGTTCTTCCTTTTGCAAAAGGCCCAAAAGCTCCGACTTTCTTTTTTTATATATTCCGGTTTGATAGAAGGCAATGGCCTGGAGCAGGAAGCCGGAAGCTTTATAAAGATCTCTCAGAATGTCCCCGCTTTTTTCGTGGAGCATGTTGTGAACGCACATATGATACACATTACAGACTCCGCTGTGTATTGCC
Source organism: Ruminococcus sp. (assembly GCA_050944435.1). GTDB lineage: Bacteria > Bacillota > Clostridia > Lachnospirales > Lachnospiraceae > Ruminococcus_G. The sequence continues at coordinate 14,594 of JBMNRB010000006.1, read as the reverse complement.
CGGAGAATATCTTCCTTTTGAATACGTTTCAGCAGTATATCCAAAGAGCCAATGACCGGTACAGTATCATAATAAAACTGAAACAGATCAGAGGGCTCCCAGGCCAACAGTTCCTCTTTTCCCGACACAAATCCACAGACCAGTTCTCTGTACGGAAGATCATTCAGCAGTTGTCCGTATCTGTGCAAATCTTCTGGAGATAAATTATCTAAAATCAAAACCACATCGATATCGCTGTGTTCGCCGGCTTCCCGGCGGCCATAACTTCCCTGCAAGCCCATAAACCAGATTCTTTTTCCAAATTGCTTTTCCACAGCGCTTTTATAGGCTTCCATCCATGCATCAATTTTCACCGTCATGTTCTTCTCCATTCAGCATCTCCCTGATTTGAGAAATCGTTTTCCCGTGGTCTCTCAGCTCTTTTATAAAAGCAATACGCTTTACCGTCTTTTCTCTGGGATATCGCCGCGTCAGTTTACACTCTTCCTGTTTAAAAGGAAGAAATCCTTCTTCTGTGTAGAACTTCAATGTACTGTAGCGGACTCCCGTCAGCCGCACCAATTCTCCAATCGTCACATATTCCGAGGCCAAAATGGCTTCCATGGTTCTTTGCCTTGACATTGCACACCCCTTCTTTCATCAAGTACCTGCAACGATGAGCAGCAAAAGCAACGTATCTACATAATCAGCTACTTTTTGGATCTCTTTATTCATGGGATTTTCCTTAATTTCTCTCAGACGATTCTTCAAATCTTTTTTCTCATAAGCAGAAAAATATTTGGTAAGATCTCCGCTTTTATTCAAAAGGGCTGTCAGTGCGACAATATCCTCTGACAACTCTCCTTCTTCCAGAATCTCCGCCCGAATGTTCTGAATGATCAAATCTACTTCTTTTTTATCCGGAACATAAACGTCTTTTCCTCCGAACAACCCTCCCTTTTCCTTTCTGACACATCCAGCCTCCGCCAGAGATTCCCCAAGACTTCCAATCAGTTCATTAATGTTTTTATCGGTAAATGCAATGGAGTAATTTTCAATCACTTTTTCGAATTTCACCGGCTGCTTTCTTTCAATGAAATCGTATATCGGCTGTAAAAACTTTTTCTCCATAGGCAGCGCCTTTTTCAACTCTATCTTTTTCTTGTCCAGTTCCGCTATCCCATCCAGAAGCAGTTCAATTACTCCGGACGCCGCAATACACATGACTTTTTCAATTTCAAAAGTAGAAACCCTGCCTTTACTGTTTAAAACGCAAAGTAAATATTTTTGTGTCAGTGACAAATCCTTCATCCTCTATCCTCCTAGCTTTCTGTCTTTTCACATATTACATATTACTTACTACTTACTATATAAAATACTATAGAATCTGTTTGCTGTCAATATTTTTCCCCGTGTAAATAAAAAAGGGGACAGTGTTCAACTGTCCTCTTCTGCTCAATATATTAATCAATAAACATGGCGTCTCCAAAGGAAAAAAAGCGATATTTTTCCTTTACCGCCTCCTCATAGGCCTCCATGATCTTATCTTTCCCCGCCAATGCGGAAACCAGCATCATCAAAGTAGATCCCGGGAGATGAAAATTTGTGATCAGTCCATCGATCACCTTAAACTGATATCCGGGATAAATAAAAATGTCCGTCCATCCGCTTCCTGCTTTCACCATCCCTTTATCATCTGCCGCCGATTCCAGAGTGCGGCAGCTTGTGGTGCCCACAGAAATCACTCTTTTTCCGGATTTTTTCGTATCATTGATCAGGTTCGCCTGATCTTCCTCCACCACATAAAACTCTGAATGCATGTGGTGCTGCGTTACATCTTCCACCTTTACCGGACGAAAAGTTCCCAGTCCCACATGAAGAGTTACATGAGCAATGGAAACACCCATATCCTTCACCTGTCCGAGCAGCTCCTCCGTAAAATGAAGTCCCGCTGTGGGTGCCGCCGCCGAACCGTCATGCTTGGCATAGACGGTCTGATAACGGTTTTTATCCTGCAGCTTATGGGTGATATAGGGAGGCAGGGGCATTTCCCCCAGTGCATCCAGAATTTCTTCAAAGATTCCTTCATATTCAAACCGGATCAGCCGGTTTCCTTCCTCCACAATGTCAATCACTTCACCTTTTAAAATACCGCCGCCAAAGATCAGTCTGGCGCCAATTTTCGCCTTTTTCCCCGGTTTTACCAGAGTTTCCCACACATCTTTATCTCTTCGCTTCAGCAAAAGAATTTCAATATGGGCATCGGTACCCTCTTTCTGTCCATACAGGCGGGCCGGAATCACCTTCGTATCATTAATCACCAGACAGTCTCCGGGCCGGAGCCATTCTAAGATGTCGGTGAAATGCTGATGACGGATTTCTCCTGTTTTCCGGTCCAGATGCATCAGCCTGGAATCGGAACGTTTTTCCAGGGGATCCTGGGCAATCAGCTCCTGGGGTAAGTCGTAATAAAAGTCCGAAGTTTTCACGCTCTTCCCTCCCCGTAATAATCGCCCGCACTGTCTTTATCATAATAAACCTTGTCTTCCGCCAGAATTTGGAAGCCGTCCCTGTTTACCTCCACGATGCAGACACTGCAGTTCGGCGGCACATGGCCTCTCCAGAAATTCCCCGTATATTCCTGATAAAAATAATTCATCAGGGCCCGCAGGGTACAGCCATGGGTGGATATCAGCACATTGATATCCTCATCCCCTCTTTTGCTGATCAGCTCTTTTAAAAAGTCTGCCGCCCGTTCACATACTTCCCCGACCTTCTCTCCGTCTTCGGGAGGCTCGTATCCGAAAGGATCCATAAAAAACGCCTGAAAGGAATCCGACGGAATTTCGTAATGATCTCTGTGGCAGGACAAACCTTCCCAGATTCCAAAACCAATCTCCTCCAGCCGCTTGTCAGCGACAACGGGAGCGTCCGTCTTTTTCCTTACCAGCTGCGCCGTCTGCATCGCCCGTTTTAATGGGCTGGAATATACTGCATCGAAATGCACCTTGGAAAGCGCCTCCCCGGTCAGACGCGCCAGGGATTCTCCTTTTTCGTTCAGGGGAATGTCTGATTTCCCCTGAAGCTTTGCCTGTGTATTCCACACGGTTTCTCCGTGTCTGATAAAATATAACTTCATGATATACCTATTACTGTCTTAAAACAGCTCCCAATCCTTCTAAACCGTTCAATATCTTCTTCATTGCTCCAGCGATATCCCCTTCTTCCAGTGTCCGATCCAGAGCGCGGAAGGTGATGGAGTAGGCGACGGATTTATAACCTTCCTCAATCTGATCTCCCTCATAAACATCAAACAGCTGATAGGATTCCAGAATCTTTCCGCCTCTCTGCTCGATGATTTTTTCAATCTCGCCCACCATTATCTCTTTTGGAAGCACCATGCTGATATCCCTGGTCACCGCCGGGTATCTGGCAATGCCGCTGTATTTCCGGTTATAAGTTGCATATTCCAGAATGGACAGAATATCAAGAACCGCCACATACACTTTGGTTTTGATATCGTAATTATCCGCCACTTCCAGATGAATTTCACCAAGATATCCCACGCAGCTTCCCTCATAAACCACATCGGCCTGGCGCCCCGGATGGAGGAACGGTTTCTTATCTGTGGGATCGTACTGGACTTTCTTATGCATACCCGCCTTTTCCAGGAATTCTTCCACTACGCCTTTCATATCGAAGAAATCCCCTTCTCCGTACATACCCAGGGTAAACATCATCCGCTCCTGGGGAAGTTCTGTCAGCGGAAGCTGCTTGGGCAGATAGATATTCCCCAGTTCATAAAGCCTTACATTTTTATTTCTCCGGTTGTAGTTGGACGCCAGGGAAGTGAGCATGCCGTTCAGAGAAATCGTCCTCATAATGCTGAAATCCTCTCCCAAAGGATTCTGAATCGTCACTGCGTTTCTAAGGGGACTGTCCTCAGGTATAAGCAGCTTGTCGAAAACCTTCGGACTTTCGAAGGAATAGCACATTCCCTGGGAAAATCCGCAGAATTCAGCCACATCTCTCGCCGTCTCTTCTATGCGCATTTTAAAGGATTTCTTTCCTGTGGTCGCCTCTCCGCTGGGCAAGGTCATGGGAATATTGTCATATCCGTAAAAACGGGCTACTTCCTCTGCCAGATCAGCCGTACGGAAAATATCCTGCCGGAAGGTTGGCGCCACGATTTCATTGGTCTTTTCGTCATAAACCAGCTCTACCCTGCTTAAATATTCCAGCATCTGCTCCTGTGAGATATCTGTTCCCAGCAATGCATTGATTTTCTCCGGCTCGAAGGGTACCCGCACCGGTTCTTTTCTCCTGGTATACACATCCACCGTACCGCCGACGACTTCTCCCGCTCCCAGTTCTTCCATCAGCTGGCAAGCCCGGTCAATGGCGCTTTTGGCATTATTGGGATCCAGACCCTTCTCAAATTTTCCGGATGCGTCGGTCCGAAGTCCCACACGTTTGCTGGAAAGACGTATGTTGGTACCGTCAAAGCACGCCGCCTCGAAAAGCACCGTCTTTACGGAATCGGTAATCATAGAGTTTTCGCCTCCCATGATGCCTGCGATACCTACTGCTTTTTCCGCGTCACAGATCATCAGCACAGAGTCATCCATGGTTCTTTCCTGACCGTCCAGGGTAACAAATTTTTCATCTTTAGCCGCCCGTCTTACAATGATCTCATGTCCGGCAATGGTATCCAGATCATAGGCATGCATGGGCTGTCCGTATTCTTCCATCACATAGTTGGTGATATCTACCAGATTATTAATGGGACGGATACCGTTGGCAGCCAGGCACCTCTGCATCCACTTGGGTGACGGACCAATTTTTACATTTTTTACCACCCGGGCACAGTACCGGGGACATAGATCTTCATCCTTTACCGTCACCTTAATGTAATCGTGAGCGTCTTCTTCGTTTCCGGTCTCTTTTACCACCGGCGGTTTGAATTCCTTTTGAAAAGTGGCGGCAGCTTCCCGGGCAATTCCCAGCACGCCGTAGCAGTCCACCCGATTGGAGGTAATCTCATATTCAAAAATAACGTCATCCAGTCCCAATGCATGAATGGCACTTTCGCCTACTTTCGCATCCTCCGGAAAGATATAGATGCCATATTCCGGCGCCTCGGGATACATCTCTCTGGTGCTGCCCAGCTCTTCGATGGAGCACATCATGCCGCAGGACTCCACCCCTCTTAATTTTCCCTTTTTGATTTTAATGCCTCCCGGCGTCATCTTCCCGTCATGGCCTCCCGCCACGCGGCCGCCGTCCAGAACTACGGGAACCTTGTCTCCTTCTTTCACGTTTGGCGCGCCGGTCACAATCTGAACCGTCTCCTCGCCTACGTTCACCTGACATACGATCAGTTTGTCCGCATCGGGATGAGCTTCAATTTTTTCTATCTGCCCGATGACAATCCGCTCCAGATCCGCATCCAGCTCTTCATACCCTTCCACTTTTGTACCTGACAATGTCATGGCATCCCCATATTCCTGTGCCGTAACGTCCAGATCCGGTACATACTGTTTTATCCATGATAATGATGTGTTCATCACTCTTCCTCCTATATCCCTGTCAGAACTGTTTTAAGAAACGGTAATCGTTTTCATACAGCAGACGCATATCATCGATTTCATATTTCAGCAGCGCAATACGCTCCAGTCCAACGCCGAAAGCAAATCCGGTGTACACTTCCGGGTCAATGCCGCACATCTCAAACACATGGGGATGCACCATACCGCAGCCCAGAATTTCAATCCATCCGGAACCTTTACAGAAACGGCAGCCCTTTCCCCCGCATTTAAAGCAGGATACGTCTACCTCCGCACTGGGTTCCGTAAAGGGGAAGTGGTGAGGACGGAATTTTGTTTTTGTCTCCGGCCCAAACAGCTCTTTGGCAAACTGCTCCAGCGTTCCTTTCAGATCGGCAAATGTGATATTTTTATCCACCACCAGACCTTCAATCTGATGGAAAGAGGGGGAATGAGTGGCGTCCACCTCATCAGAACGGAACACTCTTCCCGGGGAGATCATACGGATCGGCAGTTTCCCCTGTTCCATTACCCTGGCCTGTACCGGTGAAGTCTGCGTCCGCAAAACGATATCTTTGTTGATATAAAATGTATCCTGCTCATCTTTGGCCGGATGATTGGCAGGAATATTCAGCTTTTCGAAATTGTATAAATCATACTCTATTTCAGGCCCTTCCACCACTTCATATCCCATCCCGATGAAGATTCTCTCCATCTCTTCCAGAGCGATGGTATTGGGATGGCGGTGACCCACTCTCGCCCGTTTTGCCGGCAGCGTGACGTCAATGGTCTCTTCCGCCATCTGGCGTTCCCGGATGGACTTTTCCAGCCGCTCCCTGGTCTCGTCCAGATACTTTTCGATGGTCTGACGGACGTCATTTACCATCTGGCCCACCTTGGGACGTTCCTCTGCGGCAACATCTTTCATGCCCTTTAATACGGAAGTCAGCTTGCCTTTCTTTCCAAGGAAACTGACACGGACGTCATTCAATTTGTCCAAAGCGTCGGATTCCTGAATGTTCTGCATCGCTTCATCCAGTATGGACTGCAGTTTGTCTTTCATGTTTTCATTCATGACACATTCTCCTTGTTCTCATTATTTTTCTGGTTGATTTTCCTGTGAAAGGGATATTTGGCAGTTTGCTCTGCAGGCGTTTAAAATAAAAAAGCTTCGTCTCCTGACATAGGGACGAAGCAAAATTCCGTGGTACCACCCTGATTCCCGCAGATCGCTGCGGGCACTCACACTAAGCTTAACGCGCTTTTCACGGCACTCCCTACTGCAATTTTCAGGAATGCGGCTTAGGTGGGAATCTCAACATATGTCTGAACTTGGAAAAGCTTTCAGCCGGTGACTTTTCCTCTCTGATAGAAAACACATGCCTACTAACACCTTCACAGCCTGTTTGTATATTCACGTATCATTTTATATCATAAAAGAATTTCCTGTCAAGGAAAAATTATTTTTCATTTTGTTTCTCTTCATCATCTTCCTCATGGCCGGAAAAAGAACGCATTTCCATCCTTAGATGATCCAGAGCCGTCTGCTGCAGTTTTCGGAATTTGTCTTCAAAATAAGCGTTTATCTCCGCTCCCAGCAAAAAAATGAACATACAGAAGTACATCCACAGCATAATCATAATAAGGGTAGTCAGGCTTCCGTACATGTTTGTAACTTTAAAATATTCCAGATAAATGGAAAAAGCCAGAGAAAAAACAGACCAGGCCGCCGCAGAAATTACTGCCCCTGGAAGCTGGCTTTTCAACGTGGCCTTTCTGTTTGGCAAAAATTTGTACATGATCAAAAATACGCTGGAAAGTACAATCAAAGAAAGAGCCGTCCTCATCTGCAGGATAACCTTCGTCACATTGCTGATAAAAGGAAGATGTTCCACCAATGCGTGCTGAATGCTGTTGCCGAAAACAAGCAAAATCAGCGTTGCAATGATAATCAGGATAAAAATCAGCGTATAGATGGCGGAACGAATCCTCGCCGCAAAGTAATTTCTGGTCTCATAAACCTGATATACTGAATTCAGTCCATTAGTCAGCCCCTGAAGACCTTTCCCCGCTGTCCAGAGAGTAATAACCGCTGTCAGCGGCACCACCGCCAGGCTCTTGGAATATACTTCCAGAATAATCTGTTTGACAAAATTCTGAAAATCTTCCGGTACCACCCGTACCACTGCGTCCAAAATCATATTCTGCGTCAGCGGCGTATACCGCACAGATGTCATCAGAAGAAGAATAAAGGGAATGAAGGACAAAAGAATAAAGTATGCGCTCTGTGCCGCATAGGCACTGATATGATCTCGGTTAGACCGTTCAATGAACCCATTTACTATTTTTATCAAATTCTTCATTTTCTTTTCTTTCCATTCCATTCTACATAACAGCCGACTTTTCATCTCCTCTGCTATGAAAAGAGAGTCATCTCATCAATGACTCTCTTCTTTTCTTTTGTGGGCCCGGGATGCCGTTCCTATTTTTTGAGTCCTAGCGCTCGGCTAGGTGGGTGTCCGCAATCCAATCTTCTGCCTTCCACGACGAGAGGCCTGACATCCGATGGACGATATAAGACTCCCTTATTTAAGTTGTAGGTTCAAAATTAATAGGGCTTCGTACATTCCAGGTTACCACTGACCTTTTCTTTAATTCTGATTATACATTATTTTATGCCATTTTACAAGAACCATACATAGATTTTTCATCCATACAGAAAATGGCAGATTATTTTTCCTGTCTGTCAGGCAATTCCATTCAGTTCCTGATACAAATTTTTTGCATAACTGTCCGTCATTCCGCTTAAAAAATCTGTTACCAGCAGCAGTCTGAGATACAGCTTCTCCTGTTTGGTTTTCCCCTTTGCACAGATGTGATAGGTCTGCACATAATTCTCTGATATCAGGGAGATCATTTTCTGTTCCATCATATCCGTCATATCTGCAGTGTCATAATGAACCGCCGCAGGAACCAGCCTGTCCAGCAGAAAGTTTAAGATGGTGCCCGCCGCCACTTCCAGTTTCAAAATCGGCCGAGAAGTAAAAGCATATCGATACGCAATATCCCCCAGGGCATCCGAAGCCCATTTTGCTTCTGTTCCATAAAAGATATCATGACCGTAGCTTCCATTCATAATTTCGTCATAGTGACTGGTGAAACCTTTTGTCGCTGCAAAGATCAGCGAACTTTGCAGCCTTACCACCCAGTTCTGAACGGCATACAGCTGAGGATCCTTCACCTTGCGGTTCACCCCGTTATGGTACTGATGCTCCAGCATCTGCACCAGATTAAGAGTAGAATCTTCTCCCTTTTCCCTTTGGATATCCTGTATCTCCTGGCACAGTTCACGGTAACTGATGCACCCTTTTTTGAACGCGTCTTCTATATCCGCCGTACGATAGGCGATATCGTCCGCCGCTTCCAGAATAAAGGTCAGAGGATGACGGACATCCGCCGCGGTGGTCTCTTTTACAATATCTCTGTATAAAGACTCTTCGGAATGAAAATATCCCATTTTTTTATCTTTGATATTTCCGCTTTTGGGATTTATTCCGGTGGAACCGACCGGATATTTAATTATGGTGTTCAAGAGGCCGTAGGTGAGGTTCATCCCATACTCATTCACCAGAAAATGAAGCCTGCTCACCAGCCTAAGCGCCTGGGCGTTTCCCTCAAAATGATACAGATCCTGCAGCATCTGCTCTGTGAGAAGGCTGGGAACCGGCACGCCCCCGCAGGTCACCCGGTCCAGTTTTTTCAAAAACCAGTCCCGGATCGCCTCTTCCCCGAAATGACCGAAGGGAGGATTTCCGATATCGTGGATCAGCCCGGCACACTGCAGGATATCACAGATATCACTCTGGGTTTGAAGAGTAAAATCCTCTCCCTTTTCATTTTTCAGAATATACTGGGCAATGTTCTGTCCCAATGACTTTGCAAAGGAAGAAACTTCCAGGGAATGGGTCAGCCGTGTCCGGATAAAATCACTTTTATCCAGCGGAAAAACCTGGGTCTTGTCCTGCAGTCTCCGAAAAGATGCGCTGCCGATAATCCGGTGATAATCCTTTTCAAATTCACTGCGCAGATCTGTCGCTGCCGGTTTTCGGCTGCCGTAACGTCCAGCCCTTACCGGCGACAGAAGATCTTTCCATTTCATCATAGGACTTCATTCACCCGATTCCCAGTATTTTTTCCACAATAGACTTCATCCCGTCCTTCTCCACAACGGTATCATGAAGTATGGGAGCTGTGCGAATTTCCTCGATGGCTCTGGGTACTTTTACTTTTGCCAGAGATGACAGCTCATCCACCAGCTGGAAATCAGACATGGCATCGCTTAAAGGAGCGATGGCCTTCATCACGCTTCTCGTAAATTTGAAAGGACTTGCTGTGGAAGCAATCACCGTTTTTCGTCCGTTGTCTCCGCTTCTTCTGTATTTTCTGTATACCTCTGCCGCCACAGCCGTATGGGTGTCGATCACATACCCGGACTCCCGATAAATGTCCCCGATGGTCCTGGCGGTCTCCTCCTCGCTGGCATAATTTCCGTAAAAATCAGAAAGCTTACTCTTCATCTCGTCGGTTATCTCATACTTTCCTGTGGAAGCCAGAGAATCCATGAACGCTCTGTTTTGTTTTGCATCATCTCCCGTCAGATGATAAATCAGCCGCTCAAGATTGCTGGAAATCAAAATATCCATGGAGGGTGAGGAAGTTAAAATAAACTCCCGGTTTCTGTCGTAAGTTCCGCTGGTAAAGAAATCATACAGCACCTTGTTCTCATTGGAAGCGCAGATCAGCATATCGATGGGCAGTCCCATTTGCTTAGCATAGTAGGCCGCCAGGATATTCCCAAAGTTTCCTGTGGGAACGACCACATTGATCTTTTCTCCCCGGGCTATTTCCCCTCTTTTATACATCATGGCATAGGCGTATACGTAATAAACCACCTGGGGCACCAACCGGCCGATGTTGATCGAATTGGCCGATGAGAACTGATATCCGGCCGCGGAAAGCTTTTTCTCCAGCTCTTCGTCATTAAACATTTTTTTCACACCGGTCTGGGCATCGTCGAAATTTCCCCGGATGGCAACCACAGCCGTATTCTCCCCTTTCTGGGTAACCATCTGTTTCTCCTGGATGGGACTTACGCCGTCCTTGGGATAAAACACAATGATTCTGGTCCCCGGCACATCCGCAAAACCTGCCAGCGCCGCTTTTCCCGTATCTCCCGATGTGGCCGTCAAAATCACTATATCATTGTGCACCTGATTTTTCCTGGCCGCCGTCGTCATCAGATGGGGAAGAATCGACAGCGCCATATCCTTAAAAGCAATGGTGGCTCCATGGAAAAGCTCCAGGAAATACGCTCCGTCGGCTTTATGGAGAGGGGCGATTTCACTGGTATCAAATTTCTCATCATAAGCCTTCTCAATACAGCCCCTCAGCTCTTCCTCCGTAAAATCTGTGAGAAAACGGCTCATCACTTCATATGCCGTCTCCTGATAGGTCATCCCGGCCAGTCTGTCTATATCCACATCCAGCGACGGAATCTTTTCCGGGACAAACAGGCCTCCGTCGTCTGCCAGTCCTTTTAAAATAGCCTGGGAAGCCGTCACTGTATCTCCGTTCCCCCGCGTGCTTCTATACAAAATATTCATCTGTACAAACCTCTTTCTTTTTTTATCCTGCTGTTACTATATCATAAAATGAAACCTGTGCAAAGTCATTTTGCGCCAAAACAACGGCTGCCGCAGAATCCGAATGAAATCGGATCTGCCGCAGCCTGTAAATTTCAGTAAGTGTAAAAACAGTGAACTCCATGCTGAAATAAAAAGGTCAGATTACTGTCAAACCATTTAACATTTTTATCTTCTGCATACTGCCGTTCAATAAAAAATAATGCTCCCTGAGAATAGTCTTCCCCATCGATGGCCCGGTTCACCGCCTCTCTCGTCGTCTCCGACACGGTCACCGTATTAATTCTTCCGTCTGCAGTGGGCGAAAACTGAGGGCTTCCTCCCGACTGATCCCAGACCACCTCTGTCACCGTATCCGGAAACTGATCGCTGTTGACCCGGTTAAATATTACATTGGCCACCAGAATCCTTCCCTTAATATCCTCTCCTCCGGCTTCCGCTTCCACGATAGCCAGCAATGTCTCATAATCTTTATCGGAGATCTTTGTCTTTTCCACCAGTTCCCATGACTGGTCATCAATGGTGTTGACCGATTCTTCGATCAGCTTTCCGGCATCAAACTGGGAAACCTCTTCCCGTTTCGCCGTCCGCTGCCCCACCAATACTTCTTCCACATTTGTTCCAATGGGATGGTACTCGCTGTTGGACGCCTTCGCCGCCTCTACTCCCTCTATGACTCCCATAAATCCTGCCGGGAGGCTGGGAGTTTCCGGCTGTGAAGGCTCCTCCGACAGAGGATCCTCATCCTGATCCGAAGCATCCTCAGCTATCTGTACGCCCGCCGCCTCTTTGCTCCCGCTTTCCCTGGCAGCCATCGCCGCTCCGGCAGTCAGTCCGACCACCGCCGCTGTGACTATAGTTCCCGATATGACAGCTGTTTTTCTCAACCTGTGTTTTTTCTCCACCTGCTGCAGCAATATTTTTGCCATACACAGTAATCTTCTAATGCTTTCCATACGTTTTCCCTTTGCTATTCGCATTTCATCTGGCACTAAGAAAAGTATAGATAGTCATTCGGTCAAAGTCAATAGAAAAACATCATTTTTGGCTTATTTCACTAATTCTTCTCCACTTTTTCATAAAAAATGCCTATTTTTTAATAGGGCTTTCACCACTTTTCGACTAAAATCGAGAGGTTAGCGATTATTAATCGCCGTTACGAGGGCATCAATGGATGCACGGATAATATCCGGATCCACCGCGGCTCCCCATGCCATCTTCCCTTCCGGAGTCTGAATTCCCACATAAGCAATGGCCCGTGAACTGGAACTCTTCTCCAATGCATGTTCCTGATAGGTCACCAGCTGGTAATCCAGACCGTAGGCCTTTTTGAGCGCATTGCTGACTGCGTCCAGACGTCCGTTTCCGGTGGCCTCCGTCGTAACCTTTTCTCCATGATATGTGGATGTTACCTGAGTGGTAATGCCGTCTTTCTGCTGGAAGTGAACCTCCACAATGTTATAGGGCTCCACAATATTCTCAAATCTTTCCTTGAACAATTCGAAAATTTCATCAGGATGCAGCTCTTTGTGCGTATGATCGGATACTTCTTTTGCCGCGTATCCCATGGCCTCCCGCATTTTTGCCGGCAGGCATAAACCGAATTTCGTTTCCAGGATATAACCTACGCCGCCTTTTCCCGACTGGCTGTTGATACGGATAACATCTGCATCATAATTCCTTCCAATATCTGTGGGATCGATGGGAAGATAAGGTACTGTCCACTGTCCAGGCGTCTTCTCCTCGATCCATTTCATTCCTTTGGCAATGGCATCCTGATGAGAACCGGAAAAGGCTGCAAATACCAGCGAACCGCTGTAAGGACTTCTGGCATCGATCTCCATACCTGTATATTCCTGATATTTTTCACATATCTCCGGCATATTATCGAATTTAAGCTGCGGATCTACCCCCTGGGAATACATATTCATGGCCAGGGTCACGATGTCCACATTTCCTGTCCGTTCTCCGTTTCCAAAAAGTGTGCCTTCAATACGGTCCGCACCAGCCAGGATGCCAAGCTCTGTATCGGCTACCCCGCATCCCCGGTCATTGTGGGGATGGAGAGACAGCACCACATTGTCACGGTATTTCATATGTTTGCTCATGTACTCAATCTGGCAGGCATAAACGTGAGGAAGAGAATGCTCCACCGTCACCGGAAGATTGATAATGGCTTTTCTGTCCGCCGTCGGTTTCCATACGTCCAAAACGGCGTTCACCACCTCGAGAGCGTACTCCGGCTCTGTTCCGGTAAAACTTTCCGGGCTGTATTCAAAAAGGAAATTTCCGTCCGTTTCATCAGCCAGCTTTTTTAAAAGCGCCGCTCCGTCCACGGCTATTTTAAGGATTTCTTCTTTGGATTTCCGAAATACCTGTTCCCTCTGCGCCAGTGAAGTAGAATTATATACATGGACCACAGCCTTTTTGGCTCCTTTTAACGCGTCAAAGGTTTTCCGGATAATATGTTCCCTGGCCTGGGTAAGAACCTGAATCGTCACATCATCAGGAATCAGATCCTGTTCAATCAACGTCCGAAGAAAAATGTATTCCGTATCCGACGCCGCTGGAAATCCCACCTCAATTTCCTTAAAGCCAATGTCCACCAAAAGTTTGAAAAAGGCGACTTTCTGATCCAGGCTCATGGGAATGACCAGCGCCTGGTTTCCGTCCCGGAGATCAACGCTGCACCAGACGGGAGCTTTCTCGATATATTCTTTCTTTACCCAGTCATAGCATTCTTCCGGCGGCATAAAATACTGTCTTTTGTATTTTTTGTAGTTCATCATGATTTTTCCCTCCTGATTTTCCCTTTTACTGATAAACAATCACATGAAAAAAAGCCCTCCTGTCTTCTGCTGTTTCAGCAAGAGACGAAAGACTTCATCTTACGCGGTACCACTCTTATTTTATGAATCACATTCATACACTCATCGGATACGGATTATCATCGATATCCTCCCCAGAATAACGGTCGGGGTTCCGTCTGCGTCTACTCTCACAGAGATTTCGGGCAGCCGCTCAGAGGCGAGTTCCACCGGTCTTCTCTACTGCTTCACATCAGCCAGCAGCTTTCTGAAATCAAAAACAGATGTACTATTCCTCATCTTCGCATTTGTATATTCAGCTTGATAACAGATTACCATTAAAGCCTTCTCTTTGTCAACCCCTTTTTATTCCAAACGCCGGGAGGGGCGATGGGCAAAATTCTCCTTTTTCAGTCCAAATCCGTTTTTTGAAATAATCAGCACCACCCGTCTAACGGGTGGTTTGCTCTGCGGCTATAAGCCTTTGTTACCGGCCAGCGCCTAAAGACGCTGGCTTTCACTTCGTTCAAGCCATTTCGCCTTTGCCGCTTTTGCCACCC
>JBMNRB010000005.1:0-164230 GCA_050944435.1 Ruminococcus sp. | reverse complement strand
TCCAGGTCCAAGACAACCTTTGGCTATCTTATCCCTTGTTTACTGTTGGTCTTCCATTCTCTCCGAATGTCTCTTTTTCGAATTTTCAAGGATTTGTGTTTTACTGTTCAGTTATCAATGTCCTCGCCATCGCTGTTTTCTCATCGCGACAGCTATAACAGAATAACATATTTGTTTTTCTTTGTCAACACTTTTTTTAATTTCTGTTGACTTTTTTCACCAAGAGGTGAGCGGAGAAGGAGGGATTTGAACCCTCGCGCCGCTATTAACGACCTACTCCCTTTCCAGGGGAGCCCCTTCGGCCAGCTTGGGTACTTCTCCAAAACTTCCCGATTCGCTGTCTATTATGCGGTTTCGGTAAACGGAGAGGGTGGGATTCGAACCCACGCGCCCTTGCGGACAAACGGTTTTCAAGACCGCCTCGTTATGACCACTTCGATACCTCTCCAATCAATTTTCTTCCAAATCACTTTCCGTGACGCAAATGATATTTTACCAGTTATTGCCCCTGGTGTCAATATACTTTTTACTTTTTTTTCACTTTTTACTTTTTTTCACTTTTTACTTTTTTTCATTTTTTCCCTACTTTGCCTTTCCCGCCTTCTGCCGCACAAAAATTTCCGCCAGCTGCATATCCTCGGGAGTGGTAATTTTAATATTATAATAAGACCCCTTCGTCACTTTTACCGGGCGTTTTTCCATCCATTCCACCACCATGGCATCGTCCGTCACATGGGAGTGGGGAAGTTTCATCATCTTATCATAGGCGCCGCGGATCAATTCATAGGAAAACACTTGAGGAGTCTGAACAATCCAGACTTTATTTCTATCCGGCGTATCTGAAATAATTCCATCGTCATTTACAATCTTAACTGTATCTTTGGAAGGAACTGCCGCCACGCAGGCGCCGTACTCTCTTACCGCCGCCAGCGCTTCCTCCAGTATTTCCTCGTCCACAAAGGGTCTGGCGCCGTCATGGATAAATACATAGTTACAGTTTTGGCAGATTTTCAGCCCCTCGTATACGGAGTCATACCGCTGATCGCCTCCGGCAACAATGCCGCTTACTTTTGTAAAATGATAATTTTTCACGATCTTTTCCCGACAGTACTCAATCTCCTCTTTCCCTGTTACAAGTATCACTTCGTCGATAACGGGACTCTCCTGAAAACATTTCAGCGTATAATAAAGCACCGGCTTTCCACAGACTTCCAGATACTGTTTCTGCACCCGGGTGCCCATTCTTTTTCCCTTTCCCGCTGCCAGTACAATCGCCGTACACTTTTCCCTCATCAGCGTTCCCCCAATTTCAGATTGGGAACAGCATTTAAATCCCATCCATGCCTGGTTCCCTTTTTATATTCATAATAAGCAGCCACGCCAATCATCGCGGCATTATCTGTGCAGTAAATCGGCGACGGATGATAGAACCCAACACCGGCCTTCTCGCAGGCCTCCGCCATGGCCTTCCGCAGCGTTCCATTGGAGGCCACGCCTCCCGCAATTGCCAGTTTGTCCATACCGCGCTCCTTGGCGGCTTTCACTGCTTTTTCCACCAGGGTATCCACCACTGCTTTCTGGAAAGAGGCGGCAATATCGGCCTCATTAATCTCCAGATTCTGCATCCGACAATGATTCAGATGATTCAGAACTGCCGACTTCACCCCACTGAAACTGAAATCGTAGGGACCGTCCTCTATCTTGGCTTTCGGGAATCGGATTGCCTCCGGATTTCCCTCTTTCGAAAGTTTGTCAATTTTAGGGCCGCCTGGGTATCCCAGACCGATGGCTCTGGCCACTTTATCAAAGGCTTCCCCCGCCGCGTCGTCCCTGGTTCTGCCTAAGATTTCAAATTCACCGTAATCTTTCACAATAACAAGGTGGGTATGACCGCCGGAAACAATCAGGCACAGAAAGGGAGGTTCCAGATCGGGATGTTCAATGTAATTGGCGGATACATGACCTTCGATGTGATGTACTCCCACCAGCGGAAGTTTTTTGGCGTAACATATCGCTTTCGCCTCCGCCACTCCCACCAGCAGCGCTCCCACCAGTCCCGGGCCGTAAGTAACCCCCACTGCATCGATATCATCCAGCGTCACCTCCGCCTGGGAAAGAGCTTCTTCAATCACCTGATTAATTTTTTCAATATGCTTTCTGGATGCAATCTCAGGTACGACGCCTCCATATAATTTGTGAAGGTCGATCTGAGAAGAAATAATGTTAGATCTGATCTCCCGCCCGTTTTTCACCACCGCTGCCGCCGTTTCATCGCAGGAGCTTTCAATTGCCAAAATCAAAATATCATCTTTTTGCTTTTCCATATCCACTCATTCCTCTTCAAACTGCAGTTCACAGGTTTTCCGATCATGCCCGGCATGTGCGTTGGGGAATATCTTACGAACCTCTCCCATATATTCTTCCGGCCGGATCAGGGAGGGACTGTAATGAGTCAGCCACATTTCCTTTACCTGCGCGTCTTTTGCCAGACCGGCTGCTTCCTGAAAAGTCATATGTTTGTATTCTTTTGCCTTCGCCTTTTTTTCCGGCTCTCCGTACATTCCTTCACAGATAAACAGATCAGCTTCCCTGGCATACTCCACGATGGCCGGATGGGGACGTGTGTCCGTACAATACGTAAGTTTTATTCCCTTCCTTGGCGGCCCCATTACCATCTCCGGCCGATAAACCACGCCATCCTGCTCCACCGTCTCTCCGTTCTGCAGCCTGCTCCATAACTTCAGGGGAATCTCCTGCTCTTTCGCTCTCTCCACCTGGAATTTCCCTTTTCTGTGTATCTCCAGGGTATATCCGTAACACACCACATTGTGATTCACCCGAAAAGCCGTAATATGGTATCCGCAGACGTCTATCTTTTCCACCGCTTCTTTCAGCTCGATATATTTTATAGGAAAGGGCAGCTCCGGCGCAATCACCCGAAGGGCTGAAACGACACGTTCCAGCCCTCTGGGTCCGATCAAAGTCAGCGGCTCTGTCCGATCTGCATTTCCCATGGTAAGCAAAAGTCCAGGCAATCCGCTGATATGGTCCCCATGGTAATGGGTAAAACAGATAACGTCAATGGGTTTAAATACCCACCCTTTTTCTTTTATGGCAATCTGTGTGCCTTCCCCGCAGTCAATCAGAAGATTGCTTCCGTTATAACGTGTCATAAGCGAGGTCAGCCACCGCCGCGGCAGCGGCATCATGCCGCCGCAGCCCAGCAAACAAACATCTAACATCTTTACCTCCAGCGCCGCATCGGCTGCGGCCGGCCGAATTTTTCAGCTTTTTATTCTACCACAGGAGCCGTCTTACAACAACTCTTTTCTCTCTTTCCTCTCAACGGGAATTTTAAAAGCGGCAATCCACTTTTTATAACATTCCTCGCAGAGATCAAAACTGTGGTCTTCTCCGTCCATTTCGGAAAAATATCCCCAGGAAATGCCGATATGGCATACCCCTTCCGTCACCATGCCCTTTGACAGCCGCAGTTCCCTGCCGCAGCAGTTGCATGCCGCCATTTCCAGTTCTTCCCTGCTTTCGCTTCTATATCTTCTCATATGGTACCTCCTTTGGAGTTCCTGTCTTTTGTTCCACATGTGCTATTATAAATGATCTTATAGGAAATTCCCACAGGGAATGGTTTGAACATCTGGCAAAAACTAACACGCCTCTTCCTTCCGGCACATTAATATTCCATCTTCCGCCGGAGCTTCATAATAATTTTTTCTCACACCTGCTTTTACAAAGCCCTGTCCTTCATAAAGAGCAATGGCGGGCAGATTACTCTGGCGCACTTCCAGATGCAAAGTGGTAACCCCTGCCTGCCTTGTCTCTTCGATCAGACGGCGGATCAGCTTTTTCCCAATGCCTTTGCCCTGCTGACCCTTGGCCACCGCCACATTGGTAATATCACCCTCGTCCAAAACCTTCAGCACTCCGCAGTAGCCCAGTATTTTTCCATTTTCTTCGGCCACAAGGAAAAGAGCGTCCTCACGGATCAGGAAAGAGAAAAAGCCGTTTTCCGTCCAGGGAACGGAAAAAAGTTCTTTTTCTATGATCATCACCTGTTCCAGATCATCCAGCTGCATTTCACGAATTATCATACGTTTTCCTTCTCTTCCTTTTTCAGTTTTTCCGCCCGCTCTCTTTCCGCCTGGGACAGGCGCAGATATTCCGGCCGGTGATCACGGGCATTTTCCATTTTCCCTTCCCGATAATAAATCAAGCCCAGCGCTGCCACCGCACCTGCTCTCTGTCGATTTAAATGGGGCGGCGCAAAGGAAAAGGGCACTTTTACTTCTGCTTCCAGAACCTCCCGGTACACCGGTACACCGTCTCCCAGAAAAATCACTTCTTTATTATAGTCGTTCAGCCAGCCCGCCAGCTCCGTCACCGCCGCCGGCGTCTGCTCCCGCAGAACCTTCAAGCAGTGATTTTCAAAGGTATAAATTCCCGTATACACCTGTTTTCTTCTGGCGTCCATCATTGGACAGATCAGCCTGTCCGTATCATACAAATTAAAGGCAAGGGCGTCCACGGTGGGAACGGGAACAATGGGTTTGTTCAGCGCAAGACCCAGTCCCTTTGCCGTCGCAGCTCCAATACGCAGTCCGGTGAAAGAGCCCGGTCCCGCCGCCACAGCAATGGCATCGATGCTGTCCAGATCCAGCTCTGTCATAGACACAATTTCATCCACCATGGGAAGCAGGGTCTGAGAGTGGGTCTTTTTGTAATTCACCGTATATTCTGCAAGCAGCACGCCGTCTTCCACCACAGCCGCCGACGCCACCAGTCCGGAACTGTCCAGGGCAAGTATTTTCATAATCTTTCCATCCCTTCTATCGTTATTTTTCGATAATCGAATCCTTTTTCCAGATCTTTTTCTATCACAATCCGCACTGCCTCTTCCGGAATCAGCTCCTCTATCAGCTCCGCCCATTCAATCAGGCATACGCCCTTTCCGAAAAAATAGTCGTCATATCCGATTTCTTCCATTTCCTCCACATCGCCGATGCGGTACACATCAAAATGGTACAGCGGCAGTCGTCCCTCTTCATATACCTGTACGATGGTAAAAGTAGGGCTGCTGACCGGTTCCGTGATGCCAAGCCCCTGGGCTATCCCCTGGGTGAACACGGTTTTCCCCACGCCCAATTCTCCGGACAGGGTAAAAATCTGACCGGCCTTGGCCTTCTCACCTATCCTGACGCCCAGAACTTTCGTCTCTTCTGGCCCGTATGTTTCCACTACCATTTCTGTTTCCTCCAAAACAAAATATTCACTGATTATAGCACAGCCTTCCCGGCCATACAACCGGGAACCCTTGCATCTTTTTCAAAAAAATCTTATAATAGACAAAAATATTTTCAAGGAGATAGAATTATGTCAAATCCAATTATCACGATCCAAATGGAAAACGGCGATGTTATGAAGGCAGAACTTTATCCCGACATCGCCCCCAATACAGTCAACAATTTCATCAGCCTTGTAAAAAAGGGATTTTATGACGGCCTGATTTTCCACCGCGTTATCCCCGGATTCATGATCCAGGGCGGCTGCCCCGACGGCACCGGAATGGGCGGCCCCGGCTACTCTATCCGCGGGGAATTTTCCCAGAACGGTTTTTCCAATCAGCTGGCCCATACCCCCGGCGTCCTTTCCATGGCAAGAGCCATGCATCCGGATTCTGCCGGCTCGCAGTTTTTCATTATGCACGAAAGGGCTCCCCATCTGGACGGCGCCTATGCCGCTTTTGGAAAACTGACCGAAGGACTGGAGGTCGTGGATAAAATTGCCAACACACCCCGTGATTACAACGACAAGCCGCTGACTGCCCAGCGCATCGCCTCAATCACTGTGGACACCCTGGGAGAATCCTATCCTGACCCGGAAATCTGCTGATTTCTTTAATCATCACAAACCATTGCGCTGCCTGTGAGAATCTGTCCGTCCAGCAATGCAAAATATAACTCCTCCTGCTTTTTCATCACAGCCTTTCCGTTGGTTGCCTCCGTAATATCGGCTTCCATTTCCCGGAACTGGCCGAAAGGCAGGAGGATTTTCATTTTCACATCTGCTTCATACTGAGCCTCCAACACCGGAATCTTCCGTTGGCCCAGCAGGTACTGTATCTTTCCCAGCCCATTATAATCCGTCTGTATCTCCAGTTTTATCCCATACTGCCGTTCCACAGTCACACATTCCTTCAATCCTTCCTGCACCGCTTTCCCGTAGGCTCTTACCAGACCGCCCGTTCCCAGCAGCGTCCCTCCGAAATAACGGGTCACCACGGCGGCTCCATAGCAGATACCGGCGCCGGTCAATACATCCAGCATAGGTTTTCCCGCTGTTCCCTGAGGTTCGCCGTCGTCACTGCACCTTACGATTTCCTGCCGCTGTCCCAGCACATAGGCCCAGCAGTTATGGGTAGCATTCCAATACTGTTTTTTCATGCTTTCAATAAACGCAAGGGCTTCCTCCTCATTCTCCACATATTTCAGCGTGGCAATGAATCTGGACTTTTTTTCTGTGATCTCTGCCGCAGCTCCTTTATAAATTGTCCTGTAACGCTCTATCATACCCTTTTCTCCCGACTTTTTCTCTACATTCAGACTTATTGTACCACGGTTCCAAAGAAAATGCGAAGTTTTTATTTGGGGGCTTTATTTAAGATTTTTCTTTTGCTATAATGATTCCAGATAGGAGGTACATTCATGAATTTTGGTAAAAACCAGACTTTAAAAAAGAAGAATGATCTGACTTCCTCCGCTCCCATGTTCAGCAGGAAAGCGGGATTTTCTTTTTTAAAGGTACTATTTTTTGCACTGATTGCCTCTGGTGTCATCTGCATCTGCCTCGTCGCAGGCGTGGTCAACGGTCTGCTTGACAGCGCTCCTGATATCAGCGATGTCAACATCATGCCCAGCGGATATGCCACACTGGTGTACGATGCAAATGGAAATCAGCTTCAGAAACTGACATCTTCTTCTTCCAATCGAATGTCCGTATCCATCGACAGGATTCCAGAAGATATGCAGCATGCTATTGTGGCCATCGAAGATGAACGCTTCTATGAACACAACGGAATTGACGCCCGCGGCATTCTGCGTGCCTTCGTAAAAGGTGTCACCAATGGCTTTGAATTCGATGAAGGCGCCAGCACACTCACCCAGCAGCTGCTGAAAAACAATGTTTTCACCAACTGGACAAACGAAGGAAAAATAGAACGGTTCAAACGTAAATTTCAGGAACAGTATCTGGCTCTCCAACTGGAGGCTTCCCTGACGAAGCAGGGAGAAAACACGAAAGAAGTTATTTTGGAAAACTACCTGAATACTATCAATTTCGGAGCGGGTACCTACGGAGTCCAGGCGGCCTCCCAGCGGTATTTCAGCAAAAATGTGGAAGAGCTTACCCTTTCCGAATGCAGTGTTCTGGCTGCTATTCCGCAAAATCCCACAAAGTATAATCCCATTACCCACCCCTCCGACAATGCGCAGCGTCGGGAAAGAGTTTTGGAAAACATGTACACCCAGGGATATATCACCCAGGCTCAATATGACGAAGCCCTGGCGGATAACGTCTACGAACGGATTCAGGAAACGGAATCGGCTCTGCCGGAGGAAGAGCCCTATTCTTACTTTATAGATGAGCTGATCGAGCAGGTTATTAACGATCTGCAGGTTCAGAAAGGCTACACAGAAGTTCAGGCCCGCAACGCCTTATACAGCGGAGGCCTGAGAATCTACACAACCCAGGATCCGGTTATCCAGGAGATCTGTGATGAAGAATACGCAGATCCGGACAACTTTCCCCAGGACAGCCAGATTGGTATTGACTGGGCGCTGTCTGTAAAAAAGGCCAACGGAGAGACTCAGCATTACAGCGTGGAAATGATGCGTCTTTTCTTTCAAAATACCGATCCGGATTTTGAACTGCTTTTTGACTCCGTTGAAGAAGCTCAGAGCTATATCGACGCTTACAAGGCCAGCGTAGTGCTGCCGGGAGAAAGCATTATCGCAGAGCGGACGAACTTTTCTCCCCAGCCCCAGTCTTCCCTCACCATCATCGATCAGTATACCGGTTACGTAAAAGCAATCGTGGGTGGACGAGGGGAAAAGACTGCCAGCCTTACCCTGAACCGGGCCACCAACACTTACCGGCAGCCCGGCTCCACCTTTAAAGTTCTCTCCACCTATGCCCCTGCGCTGGATGAGGGAATGACCCTGGCAACCACCTTTGAAGACGCTCCTTATAAATATTCCGACGGCACGAACGTCCGCAACTGGCTCACCGATTCCTATAACGGACCCACCACGATCCGATACGCAATAGAACAGTCCATCAATGTGGTGGCCGTAAAATGCCTGACTACCATTACGCCCCAGGCGGGATTCGACTATCTGCAGAATTTCGGTTTTGGGAACCTGGTTTCCTCCGAGACCATCAATGGAAAAATATATTCTGACATTCATCAGCCCCTGGCGCTGGGCGGTATCACTTACGGCGTCACCAATCTGGAGCTGGCCGCTGCCTACGCTGCTTTAGCCAACGGCGGAACTTATATCAAACCGATGTTCTATACAAAAATTCTGGATCAGGACGGCAATGTAATTCTGGAGAATACTCCCCAGACCACCACGGTAACGAAGGAAAGTACCGCTTACCTTCTCACCAGCGCCATGGAAGACGTGGTGAACGAAGGAACCGGAACCAATCTGCAGCTTGATGATATGACTGTGGCAGGAAAAACCGGTACCACTTCCGCTTACAACGACGTCTGGTTTGCCGGTTATACTCCCTACTACACCTGTGCTGTGTGGGCCGGTTACGACAACAATGAAAAATTGTCTCCGGAGGGCATCGGACGCAGTTACCATCAGATCCTCTGGAGAAAAATCATGAACCGTATTCATGAAAATCTCCCTGATATTGATTTTCAAATACCCGACAGCGTAACGGAAGCTACCGTTTGTGAAATCTCCGGTAAACTGGCCTCCTCGGGATGCCCCACAGTTACCGAATACTTTGAGAAATCTTCTCTCCCCACGGAGCGCTGTACTTCCCACCGGGATTATTACGATTACGAAGATGATGAGGAAAATTCAGACGAGGACAACTCCTCCGCTGCGCCTTCCGGCCCCGGAGCTGAAAATTTCCTTTCTTCCGCATCTTCAACTGAAGATTATGAAAATCAAAACGATTACAACTGGTAAGCTGTCATTTATAAAACCTTTATTTTGCACA
The DNA here is from genome assembly GCA_050944435.1 of Ruminococcus sp. GTDB lineage: Bacteria > Bacillota > Clostridia > Lachnospirales > Lachnospiraceae > Ruminococcus_G. The sequence goes on along the minus strand of JBMNRB010000005.1, from coordinate 154,978 downwards.
TTCAAAAAGCGTGTTGAGAAACTCTCAGGCTTCTCAACACGCTTTTTTCTTCATCCTATTACTGATATACCTTTTAATCCAGCACCAGTTTTGCCGTTCCATAAATTCCCGCATCATTTCCCAGAGTCGCCAACACAATGGGAATATTTTTGCATGCCGGAAAAGCATCCCGCCGGAAATAGGGCTCTATGGCAGAGATCAGCACTTCTCCCGCCTTGGATACGCCTCCGCCGATTACGATCCGTTCCGGATCCACTACACAGGAGAAAATAGCCAGGGCGTTCCCCAGATATTCGCCGAATTTCCGCACTACGCGAGAAGCCAGTGCATCCTGCTGTTTATAAGCGTCAAACACTGTCTTCGCCGTAACCTTCTCTTTCCGAAGCAGGGAATCTTCATCGGAAGCGGCCAGCTCCTTGTTTGCCAGCCGTACAATTCCCGTAGCAGCCGCCATCTGCTCCAGACAGCCGTAATTTCCACAGTTGCAGCGGTCGGTCTCCTTCGGCTCCACGCAGGCGTGGCCGATTTCCCCGGCTGCTCCATGGGCGCCTGCAATAATCTTACCATTTACGATAATACCGCCGCCCACGCCGGTTCCCAGCGTAACCATGATTAAATTCCGGCTTCCCTTGGCCGCTCCCTGCCACATCTCGCCCAGTGCTGCCACATTGGCATCGTTTCCTGCTTTTACCGGCAGTTCCAGCAGTTCTTCCATCTCATTTACCAGATGTTTATATCCCCAGTGAAGATTTACCGCTCGTGAGACCTCTCCTTCATCATTAACCGGACCGGGCACGCCGATTCCCACACCCTGCACTTCTTCACGGCCAATTCCCAGAGACAGCATCTTCTTCTTTACCTCTTTTGCCGCGTCAGGGATGATATATTTCCCGTCCTCTTCCACACGGGTAGGAACCTCCCATTTTTCCAGAAGCGTTCCGTCTGTGCGGAAACATCCCAGTTTAATCGTTGTCCCGCCCACATCAATGCCAAAACAGTATGGTTTCATCTTAGCTACTCCTCTCTTTTCCTCATCATGTTAGCCTGCACACGATTATACAGCTCCTGAGCAGCATTGTATCCCATCTTCTTCTGGCGGTGATTCATTGCTGCCGCTTCAATAATCAGAGCCAGATTCCGCCCCGGACGAACCGGTATCTCATACCTGGCCACCCGGTTTCCAAGAAATTCTGTATATTTCTGCTCCAGTCCCAGACGATCATATTCTTTTTCACGATCCCATTCTTCCATCTGAATCACCAGATCAAGGGACTGGGTGTTTTTTACGCTTCCCACACCGAACAGGGTCTTTACATCAATGATACCGATACCGCGCAGTTCGATAAAGTGGCGGGTGATATCGGGCGCAGAGCCAACCAGAGTCTCATCACTCACTTTTCGGATCTCCACCACGTCATCGCTCACAAGACGATGTCCTCTTTTTACCAGCTCCAGGGCCGCTTCACTTTTACCAATTCCGCTTTCTCCCATAATCAGCACCCCTTCACCGTATACATCCGCCAAAACTCCGTGGATGGAAATACATGGCGCCAGCTGTACGTTCATCCAACGGATAATTTCCGCCATAAAATTGGAAGTCGTCCTCTCCGATACCAGCGTGGGCACCCGGTATTTCTCCGCCAGAGCCAGCATATCTTCATCGGGCGTAGTCTTTGTGGTAAATACGACGCAGGGGATCCCTTTGGAAATAAATCCTTCGTAAGATTTTATCTTTTCCTCCCTGCTCAGCCGCATCAAATAAGTATATTCCACGTATCCGATAATCTGCACTCGTTCTGTGGCAAAATGTTCCAGATATCCTGCCAGCTGCAAAGCAGGACGGTTGATGTCAGGCATCGTTATCTCAATCTCATCCACATCGATATCCGGCGTCATATTTTTCAGATTCAGGGTTTCAATAATTTTACTTAATTTTACTGCTTTCATTGGGATTCTCCTTTTTCAGCATTCTAAAAGTATCTGCTTTCAGTATAACACAGTATTTCCTCGGCCATCAACATTCCTTCTGATCTTCTCCATGAAAAAATGCATAAACACTGGCCGCACTTCCCGCATTCATAGAAGGTACTTTTTCCAGTTCTTCCTGGGAAGCGTTCCTGATCCTTTCAATGGACTGAAAATACTTCATCAGCGCTTTTCTCCTGGCCGGTCCTATGCCGGAAATATCGTCCAGTACGGAGTGAACCTGCCCTTTGCTTCTCAATAATCTGTGATATTCTATGGCAAACCGATGGGCCTCGTCCTGTATCCGGGTAATCAGCTGAAATCCCTGTGACCCATGATCCATGGGAATTTCCTGGTTCTGGTAATACAATCCTCTGGTGCGGTGCCGGTCGTCCTTCACCATGCCGCAGACAGGGATGGCAAGTCCCAGTTTCTCCAGCACGTCGCAGGCAATATTCACCTGTCCCCGGCCGCCGTCCATCATAATCAGATCCGGAAAACGCACAAAGCTCCCCATTTCCTTTTCCGCTTCTTTTTCTTCCATCCCTCTGGTAAATCTTCTGGTCAGCACTTCTTCCATACTGGCATAATCATTGGGCCCCTTCACTGATTTTATCTTAAATTTCCGATAGTCGCTTCTCTTTGGCTTTCCCTTTTCGTAAACCACCATGGAACCTACGGATTCAAATCCGCTGGTATTGGAAATGTCAAAGGCTTCAATCCGGTTCAGCCCTGGAAGATTCAGCCAGCCGGCAATCTCTTTCAGCGCTCCGATGGTTCTTCCCTCTTCCCGTTTAAGCCTTTCTCGGTCCTGCTCAAGGACCATTTTTGCATTCTGCCAGGCCAATTCCACCAGTTTTTCCTTGGTTCCCTTTTTCGGCACCCGCAGATGAACTTTCTGACCCCGTATCTTGGTAAGCCATTCTTCCAGCAGCTCCCTTTCCTCTATCTCATACTGAATCATCAATTCTCTGGGGACAAAGGGCGTTCCAGAATAAAACTGTTTTAAAAAGCTGGACAAAATCTGATCTTTCGTATCCTCCCTTGCCACCGTAAGGTAAAAGTGATCTCTCCCGATCAGTTTTCCTTCCCGCACAAAAAACACCTGGGCCACCGCGTCGTTCTCATCTGCCGCTATGGCGATTATATCCTTGTCCTCTCCATCGCTGCCGGTGATTTTCTGCCGTTCGCCGATGCGGCGAACGCTGTTCATCAGATCCCGGTATTCCATCGCCTCCTCAAAACGAAGTTCCTCTGAGGCCTTCTGCATTTTCTGCTCCAGCTCTTTTAAAATCTCCTTGTCATTACCATTGAGAAAATGCAGGGCTTCATTGATGTGACCGCGGTATTCTTCTTTGGAAATATATCCCTGACATGGAGCCGGACACTGCCCGATATGATAATAAAGACAGGGCCTGTCTTTTCCCTGATCCCGGGGCAGGTTTCTGCTGCAGGTGCGAATCCGGTAGAGTTTCCGGATCAGCTCTATGGCGTCTTTTACCGCTCCCGCACTGGTATAGGGACCATAATACTTGCTTTTATCCTTCTGCATCTTTCTGGCAAACAGTATCCTGGGAAAATCCTCGCCCACCGTTACCTTGATAAAGGGATAACTTTTATCATCCTTCAGCATGGTATTATATTTGGGCCTGTGCTCCTTAATCAGGTTGCATTCCAGTACCAGCGCTTCCAGTTCAGAATCCGTCACAATATATTCGAACCGGGTGATTTTCGTCACCATCCGCTCTATTTTTACTCCTTTATTGCGGCTGCTTTGAAAATACTGCCTCACCCGGTTCTTTAAGCTGATTGCCTTGCCCACGTATATGATTTCATCTTTAGGGCCGTGCATAATATAGACTCCCGGCTTTGCCGGGAGTTTTTTTAATTCTTCTCCAATATTAAACATAATCTACAGTTCCTCCGGCTTGTCTGCCGGTACAGGCGGAAGGGAAGGTTCTGTTTCATTTTCCGCCTCTTTTTCAGGAATCCCCTTCACTTCATGGAAAATTTTCATAAACTCTTTTCCTGTAATCGTCTCTTTTTCAATGAGAAAAGCAGCAATCTTATCCAGCGCTTCACGATTTTCCGTCAGTGCCTTCTTCGCCTGCTCATAAGAATGGTGAAGGAGCTGCATCACTTCATGGTCGATCTCTGTCGCCGTATCATCGCCGCAGTTCAGAACCGTCCGTCCATCCAGATACTGATTTTCTGCACTGGCCAGACCCATCAGCCCGAATTTCTCCGACATACCGTACTGGGTAATCATCGCCCGGGCAATCTGCGTAGCTTTTTCAATATCATTAGCCGCTCCCGTGGTAACATTGCCGAAGACGATTTCTTCCGCTGCCCTGCCGGCCAGAAGGCCCACCAGCATCGCCTCCAGCTCGCTTTTCGTATTCAGATACTTTTCTTCCTCCGGTACCTGCATTACGTATCCCAGTGCTCCCATGGTACGGGGAACAATGGTGATCTTCTGCACCGGTTCCGCATCTTTCTGAAGGGCGCTCAAAAGGGCATGCCCTACCTCGTGATAGGAAACGATCCTCCGTTCCTCCTGACTGAGAATACGGTCTTTCTTTTCTTTTCCCACCAGAACCACTTCCACGGCCTCATAGAGATCCTTCTGGGAAACGGCTTTTCTCTTGTTCTTCACCGCCAGAATGGCCGCCTCATTAATCATATTGGCCAGATCCGAACCCACTGCGCCCGAAGTTGCAAGGGCGATGGCATCCAGATCCACCGTCTCATCCAGCGCCACGTTCTTGGCATGTACTTTCAGAATATTGACACGGCCCTTCAAATCGGGACGATCCACGATTACCCGGCGGTCAAAACGGCCCGGACGCAGAAGGGCCGGATCCAGAACCTCCGGACGGTTGGTGGCCGCTAAAATCAGAAGCCCCTTGGAAGTGTCGAATCCATCCATCTCCGCCAGAAGCTGATTCAGCGTCTGCTCCCGCTCGTCATTGCCGCCTCCATATCGGCTGTCACGGCTTTTTCCGATGGCGTCAATCTCATCAATAAAAATAATACAGGGCGCATTTTTTTTGGCCTCTTCAAAAAGATCCCTTACTCGCGAGGCGCCCACACCTACGAACATTTCAACGAAATCAGAACCGGAGAGCGAGAAAAAGGGCACATGAGCTTCCCCCGCCACCGCTTTGGCCAGCAGCGTTTTTCCGGTACCCGGCGGGCCCACCAGCAGCGCTCCCTTGGGCAGTTTTGCACCGATTTCCGTATATTTGGCAGGATTATGAAGGAAATCCACCACTTCCTGCAGGGATTCTTTGGCTTCATCCTGTCCGGCCACATCTTTAAATGTAACTCCGGTTTCTCTCTGAACATAGGCTTTTGCTTTACTCTTGCCTATCCCCATCACTCCGCCGCTTTTGTTCATGTGTTTCATCAGGAAAGAAAGCCCCACAAACATCAGCACAATGGGAAGTACCAGACTGACCACCGCCGACAGCACAGAAGCTGCCATGTTGGGCTCCCGCTGCTCAAAGGAAATTCCGGTTCCTTCCAGTCTTTCCGTGAGGGCCGTGCTGTCCTCCATGGCGATGGTGGTATACTGAAATTCGATCCCGTTAATTTTCTGTTCTTTGGGAATAATCGTCAGCGTACCGGACTCCATGATTACTTCAGCCACTTCGTCCTTTTCCACCATCTCGATGAATTCGTCATAACTAATCTGCTGATTCGTCGAACCGCTTAAAAACATGCTGAACACATTCCAGAACACCAGGGTGACGAGGGTGCAGATTAACAAAATAAGCAGAGACTGCCTGTTTCTTTGTCCATTCCCATCAGGCTTGTCCGGCTTTGAATTTTTCGGGTTTTGATCCATATTTATCCTCCTTGTAGATCCGAAAACTCATGTTTCGGATATCCTTTTTCATTATAAATACAAGAGTTCGATAAATCAATACGGATATTGTGAAATTACCGACACATTTCTAAACTTTTCCTAAAAAAAATTTTTTTCTGTCTACACTATTGTTACATCCTGTAGTATACTGTTTTCGTACGTAAAACATACCAAACAGGATAGGATGATAAATATATGGAAAAGAAACAAGGATTTGATAATGAAAAGTACCTGGAACTTCAGTCCCGCCGCATCCGGGAGCGCATTGCCCAATTTGACGGAAAACTGTATCTGGAATTCGGCGGAAAACTTTTTGACGATTATCACGCTTCCAGAGTTCTCCCCGGTTTCGAACCGGACAGCAAACTGCGAATGCTGCTGCAGCTTTCCGAACATGCGGAAATCGTAATCGCCATCAACGCCCGTGACATCGAGAAAAACAAAATCCGCGGAGATCTGGGAATTACTTACGACACAGACGTGCTCCGTCTCATCGAAGCCTTCCGGAGCAAAGGGCTTTTTGTCGGCAGCGTGGTGATTACTCAGTATTCCGGACAGGACAGCGCCCTGCATTTTAAATCACGTTTGGAGAAACTGGGAATCAGCGTTTATATTCATTATACCATCGACGGCTATCCTTCCAATATCCCCCTGATCGTCAGCGAACAGGGATTCGGGAAAAATGATTACATCAAAACTTCACGCCCCCTGGTAGTGGTAACTGCTCCCGGACCGGGCAGCGGAAAAATGGCTACTTGCCTTTCCCAGCTCTACCACGAACATAAACGGGGAATTCGCGCCGGATACGCCAAATTCGAAACCTTCCCCATTTGGAATATCCCTTTAAAACATCCTGTAAATCTGGCCTATGAAGCTGCCACGGCCGATCTGAACGATGTCAATATGATCGATCCTTTCCATTTGGAGGCCTATAATGTCACAACCGTCAATTATAACCGGGATGTGGAAATCTTTCCTGTATTGAACGCCATATTTGAACAGATTTTCGGTACAAGTCCTTACAAATCTCCCACAGATATGGGAGTCAATATGGCCGGATACTGTATCTATGACGATGAAGCCTGCAAAGAAGCGTCCTGCCAGGAAATTATCCGCAGATATTACCATGCGCTGGCAGATCTGGCATCAGGCGCCAATAAAGAGCAGGAGACATATAAGCTGGAACTGATCATGCGCCAGGCTGGCATTACCTCCTCAGACCGCCGTGTGATTGCTCCCGCTCTGAAACGCGCCGAGGAAACAGATGCTCCTGCAGCGGCCGTGGAACTTCCTGACGGCTCACTCATCACCGGAAAAACATCAGAACTCCTGGGCGCCTGCGCCGCTATGCTGCTGAACGCCCTGAAGGTGCTGGCGGGAATTCCCCATGAGCTTCACGTGATTTCCCCGGAATCCATCACCCCCATCTGCCTGCTGAAGACCCAGTATCTGGGAAGCAAAAATCCCCGGCTGCACATGGACGAAGTGCTGATTGCCCTTTCCGCCACTGCCGCCTCCGATGATACCGCCCGCAAGGTGCTGGAACAGCTGCCCCGGCTGGCCGGATGCCAGGCTCACAGTTCTGTCATCCTTTCTGAAGCGGATATGAAGACCTTCAACCGTCTGGGAATCCAGTGTACCACAGAACCCAAATATGAAAACGAACAGTCCTTCAGCTAAAAGAAGAGCCCAATCCCCAAAAGGGACCGGGCTCTTTACTCTGTACAGACTTAATCCTCTTTAATTGTCAGCACATCCATAGGACAGGCTTTCACACAGATACCGCAGGCAATACATTTGCTGGCGGTCTCGCTGTCTTCCGCCTTTACCATCAGGCCGAAAGGACAGGCCTCTACGCACTTGCCGCAGCCAGTACATTTTTTCTTGTTTACCATATATACACCCTTTGCATTCTGGGTGATTGCTCCTGCTTCACAAACTTCTGCACATTTACCGCACTGGGGACATGCCAGTACTTTCGGAGAACCGTCTTTTTTCGCTCCGATCTGAATGCATGCAACAGATGCGTCTGTTCTCTTATAAAATGCCTCTGAACAGGCGTTGGCACAGGCCAGACAGGCCATGCAGGCGTCTTTATTTACCGCTACTAATTTTTTCATCGAATACCTCCCATATTTACCGATTAGATTGATAATTTTTATCAACAACTCTATTATATCGGATTATTCGTCAGTATTCAACAAAAATCGTCGGATTTACTCCTGATTCTCTGTACGGTAGCCATCTGGATTCATCGACTGCCAGCGCCAGGAATCCGCACACATTTCTTCGATGCCAAACTCTGCTTTCCACCCCAGTTCTTTTTCCGCCTTGGAAGGATCCGCATAGCAGGCTGCTATGTCTCCCGGCCGTCTGTCTTTGATTTCATAGGGGATTTCTTTCCCGCAGGCTTTTTCATATGCCTTCACCACATCCAGCACACTGTATCCCCTGCCGGTTCCCAGATTATAAATGAACACGCCCTGGGCCTCCTTAAGCTTTTCCAGCGCTTTCACGTGTCCGCGGGCCAGATCCACCACATGGATATAATCTCTTACTCCCGTTCCATCCGGCGTATCATAGTCGTCGCCAAACACACCCAGGCATTTCAGCTTTTCCACTGCAACCTGGGCGATATAAGGCACCAGATTATTGGGAATTCCCTTGGGATCTTCTCCGATCAGACCGGAGGGATGGGCCCCGATGGGATTAAAATACCGAAGCAGCATCACGTTCCACTGAGAATCTCCTGTGTGCAGATCCGTCAGTATCTGTTCCAGCATACTCTTTGTCTGACCGTAGGGATTGGTAATTTTCCCTTTGGGACATTCCTCCGTAATGGGAACGAAAGCCGGATCTCCGTACACCGTAGCGGAAGAACTGAAGACGATGTTTTTACAGCCGTGGCTGCGCATCACATCACACAGGATCAACGTTCCCGTTATGTTATTGTGATAATACTCCAATGGCTTTGCCACCGATTCTCCCACGGCTTTCAGACCCGCAAAATGAATCACTGCATCGATGGTCTCTTTTTCAAAAACACGCTCCACAAATTCCCGGTCCAGCAGATCTCCCTGATAAAATACCGGCTGTTTTCCTGTAATCCGGCCAATCCGCTCTACCGCCCGCTGGCTGGAATTATAGAGATTATCCAGGATGACCACATCATAGCCGTGATTTAAAAGTTCCACGCAGGTATGACTTCCTATATAACCTGCTCCTCCCGTCACTAAAATTCTCATACTTTTCTCCTTACTCTGAAAATGATGTTGGGATCAATAGATATTTCTATTGTACCACGGATTCCAGAATATAGCCATGTGTCTGTGGATTTTTCTGAACAATCCTAGATTACCCGTCCGTTATATGGTATACTTAAAAAAAACGAAAGGAGTCATTATGTACTGTACAAAATCAATTACCAAAGATTTAACCTGGGTCGGCGCCAATGACCGCAGACTCGCCATGTTCGAAGGCGTATATTCCGTTCCCGATGGAGTTTCTTATAATTCCTACCTGCTGATGGACGACAAAACTGTACTTTTCGATACGGTGGACAAAGCGGTAACCAAAACTTTTCTGGAAAATGTAAAACATGTGCTGGGCGACCGGAAACTGGATTACGTGATCGTTCACCATATGGAACCGGATCATTCCGCCGCGCTGACGGAGATCCTGCTTCGTTACCCGGAAGCGACCGTAGTATGCAATGCAAAGCTGGAAAAAATGCTGCATCAGTTCTTTGATCTGGATCTGGAAGGAAGAACTCTCATTGTAGAAGAAGGAAGCGTACTTTCCACCGGCCACCATGAACTTCATTTCGTTATGGCCCCCATGGTGCACTGGCCCGAAGTAATGGTTTCCTATGACGCAGTGGATAAAATCCTGTTTTCCGCCGACGGTTTCGGAACTTTCGGCGCATTAAACGGCGCCATGTTTGCCGACGAAGTGGATTTCGACCGTGATTACATGGATGAGGCCCGCCGTTATTACTGCAACATTGTAGGAAAATACGGACAGCAGGTACAGGCTCTTCTGAAAAAAGCTTCCACACTGGATATTGCCATGATTTGTCCCCTCCACGGACCGGTATGGCGTAAAAAGCTGGGCGAATTCATTGAAAAGTATGATCTGTGGAGCCGTTACGTACCGGAAGAACAGGGTGTGATGATCGCATACGCCTCCGTTTACGGAAATACGGAAAATGCAGCGGAAATCATCGCCTGCCGTCTGCGGGACAAAGGCATTAAAACCGTTATGTTTGATGTTTCCGTAGTGCCGGAATCAGAGATTGTGGCCGCCGCTTTCCGCTACAGCCACATGGTTCTTGCCTCCTCCACCTACAACGCAGGCATCTTTGTCCGCATGGAAGCAGTTCTTCATGACCTGGCCGCCCACAACATCCAGAACCGGACGGTAGCCCTTGTAGAAAATGGTTCCTGGGCTCCCACATCCGGTTCCCTGATGAGAAAGATCCTGGAAGGCTGCAAAAATATTAAAATTCTGGAACAGAGTGTATCGTTGCGTTCTTCTCTGAAAGAATCTCAGCTGTCCGACATTGACGCCTTGGTATCTGCCATTGCTGCAGACTTCCCCCAGGCCGCTCCCGTGCCGGCTGCCGAGGCCGCTGTTTTGGATAAGGATGCTGCCGGCACAGTAGAAGCCAACGCCTTCTTTAAATTCTCTTACGGCCTCTTCGTTCTGACCGCAAAAGACGGTGAGAAAGATAACGGCTGCATCATCAATACGCTGCAGCAGCTGACCGATACGCCAAAGAGAATTACCATTGCCGTTAATAAGCAGAATTATACCCACGATATGATCGTAAAGACCGGAGTGTTTAACGTTTCCATTCTGACAGAATCCGTTCCCTTTAAGATTTTCCAGCAGTTCGGATTCCAGAGCGGTCGTGACACAGACAAAATCTCCCCGGAAGACCCCGTTGCCAGAAGCGCAAACGGCCTTGTCTATCTGACCCAGTATTCCAACGCTGTAATTTCCGGCAAGGTTACAGATATGCTGGACTTCGGCACACATACCCTCTTTGTGGCGGATGTAACGGAAGCCCGGGTTCTCTCTGAAGAACCTTCCGTCACCTATGCTTACTATTTTGCTCACATTAAGCCGAAACCCCAGCCTGTGGAAAAAGAGAAAAAAGGCTTTGTCTGCAAAATCTGCGGTTACGTTTATGAGGGCGATGTTCTTCCGGATGACTTCATCTGCCCGCTCTGCAAGCATGGAGTACAGGATTTCGAGCCCCTTTAAATAGGGCAGAAGCAGGCTTACACTAAGTAATAGGATAAAAGATGGAGCAGATTTGCTCCATCTTTTATCCTAATTTTCAAGTAAATATCTGCTGATCAAGTTTCTGTACGCAGTCTTAAAAAATTTGCTATGCTACTTTCTTCACCCATGCCATGCTCATCACACATTATTCTGCAGGAGGCGGTCCGGTAGAATCGCGGATCACCAGCTTCGGTTCAACAGAATATCTGGATAAATCAACGCTTCCCGGAGAATGTATCATCTGCAGCAGCGCTTCCGCTGCCATTTTTCCGTATTCTTTTCCGGGATGTGTAACCGTAGTAATAGAAACACCCAACTCGGAATATAAACTGTTATCATATCCCACAACCGAAATATCTTCCGGAACGCGAATCTTCCTTTTATTAAGAAAACCAATCAGTTTACTTGCCACCCGATCATCATGGCACATAATAGCAGTAACCTCTTTATACATTCGTTCCAGCGCAATGCAGCCTCCCGCCTCAAACAGATCGTTCGTCTGATCATGAAACATCCACACATTGTCCTTCGAAATATGAGGAATGTTATGCTCCCGCAATGCATCCAAAAAACCTCTGTAACGATTCTGTCCCGTATATTCATCAAAACTATACACTGTTCCGATTCTTTTATGTCCCAGTGAAATCAGATAATCCGCAAGCAATTTAGAACCATGACGGTCATTTAGCGCTATGTAGGGGAACGAAGGCACAGAATCCATATGGATCATAAATGCAGGAATTTTAGAAAATACACTCCTGTAAAGAGGATAGTTAATGGAAAGAAGTCCCGAACATACCGGTTCAAACAACAGTCCTGCCGGAGGATTCTGCATCATGTTTTCCAGGAATATTCGTTCTTTATCATAGTCGCCGTCTGTAATCAATATATTCAAAATATATCCATTTGAAGTCAAAACATCCGATATTCCCCGCATAATATCTAAAAAAACATAACTTTTGCCGTTCATCATGATCAGTGTAACCGCACGGTTTTCTCCTGCAGCAGCTGTCATCTCCAGCGTATATTCCTGTGTATTTTGCAGTCCATCCCCACTGAGATGTTCTTCCCTTTCACAGACATATGTTCCGCTGCCCTGAATCCGTTTCAGATAGCCGGCTTCTTCCATTAAAGTTACCGCTTTTCGAAGGGTCTGCCTTCCCACATGGAACTGTTCGCAAAGTTCAGGTTCTGTTGGAATACGTTCATTGGATTTGAATGTACCGTCCTCAATACATACTCTCAATCTGTCGGCCACCTGTTTATATTTAAAATCAGCCATTCTATTCCCTGCCTTTAGTTCTTAAATTATTGGGTTATTTCATTATAATAAATGAAATAGCGTTAAAAATCAAGAAATCATGTCTTTAGAATACAGCACCCGATAATTTAAAATTATCGGGTGCTAAAAGAGTAAAAGAGTTAGAAAGATTGTCAAAAATCAATCGTAAAGATTGGGAGCGATTAAAGGATCGTTCATATTATCCGCATTATACCAATATGCCGGAATTGACAGATCACCTACTTCATCACCATTATTATTTGCCACCAGGGTTGCAATAGAATAGTATCCCATTGCGTAGGGCATCTGTGTTACACATCCATATAAAGTACCATTGGCAACATTTTCTTTAATTACGGCGCCTGCATCAAATCCTGTTCCAATGATGGAGGTTTCCGGATCGGAACCAAACACCTGGAGATTGCTGTTTGCCATGATAATCCCCTCTGTAACTGTCTGATTTGTTCCAAATACGGCAACTGTATCTGCTTTGTTACAGACTGCCGACACTTCGCTTGCGCATAAATCCACCAGCGCCGTAGCCGGAACTCTGCACTCTACGATGATATCCGCAGTACTTTCATCACCGGCATCGGAACAATTCGCTGTAAACCATTCATTTCCGGTAACGGCAACATTGTACCCATCAGCTTTGCCAAGTTCGATGATACCGTCTACAAATCCAAGGCCACGAAGGGTATTGCTTGCGGAAGTGCTGTCATTTGCCACCATCCCGATACGAATGGGGCCGTCGCTCACTTTATAAGAAACTGCGTTGTATACGTTTTCAGCTCCGATACGTCCTGCGGCCACACTGTCTGTTGCCACTGTTCCCAGGAGAGAACCTTCCGGCGCATTCTCCACGCCGCTGTCAAAAGCGACAACCGGAACGCCATTCTCCTTTGCTGTTTTCAGAGAATCGAGAACCGCTGAGGCATCTGACGGCGCAATGGCTATGCCGTCCAGGCCATTCATAATCGCTGTATTAAACATATTAACCTGATCCGCAATGTCGGATTCTGTATTCGGTCCGTTGCAGGTAAGATCAACTCCCAGCTCCTCTGCCGCTGCTTCAGCGCCTTCCACAACTGCTGAGAAAAAGCTTGCGGAAAAGGATTTTACAATTAACTGATAACTGTATGCATCTTCAGCGGTCAGTCCCTCAAAAGGAGATCCTGCCAGCATATCGTCTACATTGATAACCCAGCCTTCCGCATCTCCAATTGTAGTAACATCGGATTCTCCCGCGTCGCTGCTTTCTTCCCCGCTGTCTTCCGCGGTATCCGCTGACGTGTTTTCTTCCGTTTCCGTTGTGGCATTATCCGTGGAAGATGTATCTTCCCCGCTTCCGCCGCATCCGAAAAGTGACAGTGTCACAGCGAAAACAAGTCCCAGTGCCAATATTTTTTTCCTCATATAGTTCTCCTTTCTTTTCTATGCTAAACGCTTCTCCCGCTGCTCCTTTGCCAGGAAATCTGTTTTTCCTGCTCTTCATCAAGTCCTTCGATGTATTTTTGCATAAAGTCCAATAGTTCCCGCTTTTGCGGCTGCAAATCCACAAAGAATGAAAATGGTGTTGTATTTGGTGCGGCAAAAATTGCTATCTCATGTTCCATGCGATCCAGCAGAGTGATGAATTCCAAAACAAGCTCCCGCTCGCCTGCTTCCTGGAAAATTCCGTTTTCCCGGTCCTCATATAATTTTGTCCCGGGCAGTATGGATACAGAATTTAAGTACATCAAGTAGGGATGCAGCTGGTTCAGAAGACGCGCGGTTTTTTTCGCGGATTCCACACACTTTCCCTTTCCGGACAGACCTCCCAGGAAAATCATGCGGTAATCAACGCCCGCCTCTTCCAGTTTTCTGCAGCCTGACAGAATATCCTCTGATGTGTATCCTTTGTTTACATAAGCAAGGGCTTCGTCATCGCCCGTTTCAAAGCCGACGACCAGGTCCTCAAACCCGCATTCTTTTAACCGTTTCATTTCTTCTGTACTCTTGTGTGTAAGATCTGTCACTCTGGCATAAGTTGATATCCGGCTCTCCGGAAAATATTTTTTAATCATCCTGCCAATCTGTTCCAGCCTTTCTGTCTTGAGCACATATGGATTTCCTCCGTTGGCCCAGATTTTCCTTGCTTTGGGATATTTTCGGCTTGCCTCTCCCAGATCCTCCTCTATCTGCTCCAGCGGTGCGGCGGAAAAAGGATACCCTTCATAAAAATTACAGAAACTGCATTTATTATGGGTACAGCCAACCGTTACCTCGATAAAAATACTGTCAGCATCCGTCTGCGGCCGTACAATCGGTCCGTTATAGTGCATAATCTCTCCTCTCAGCTGTCATATAAAATTCAGGTTTTTCCGGAAAGACGATTTCTTTTGATGTTCCGCCTTCTTCGCGGCACTGTCCCAGTATATTCGCCGTTACACAGGCCATATACCCGTCCCATGCGGAGGCTCCGATCAGCGGCTGCCTGTTTTTCACGCGATCAACCCAATCCTGCATCTCAATGTTGTAAGCCTCAACAAAACGTGTCTCCCATCCAGGCATAATGCCCGATGCGCGCGTGCATTCGGTTTTAGTGATAACCCGCGGCGGATCCGGCAGTCTTGCCGTTCCCAGATCCCCAACAACTTCACATTGAATGTCGTATCCATATCCTGAACTCTGGCTGATTTCCACATCAATACAGATGCCTTTCTTCGTTCTCAGCATCATGATCTGCGGATCCTGCAGACCTTCTTCTGCCGAAATCCGGCTCTGCCTTGGAAGAACAACCTGGCCGGATACGTAATCATCATCCAGAAGCCAGCGCAGAACATCAATTTCATGAACGCCGGAATTTTTTATAGACATATCTGATGTCATCGTTGCCGCATGAGTCATATTCCTGTGGCATGCATGTACAATCAGAGGCTGTCCGATCTTACCCTCTTCGATGGTCTTTTTCAATTCCACATATCCGGGATCATAACGGCGCATAAAACCAACCTGAACAATCTTTTTGCCGAATGCCTGCTCCGCCGCTATAATCTCCTCGCATTCCGCCGTTTCTGTCGCCAACGGTTTTTCGCAGAAAACGTATTTCCCTGCTTTAATGCTGGCCAGTACATACTGCGCATGAGCCGGATCCCAGGTGGTAACTACGACAGCCTGTACTTTGGGACTGTTGATCAGTTCCTCCCCATCCGCATAAAATTCAGCGCCATACTCTTCGGCAACTTTACGTCCGACCTCCTCGTTTACTTCAGAGACAGCGACTACCTTACATCCGGTAATTCTCTCATGAAAACGTTTGACATGGTCTCTTCCTATCGCGCCGAGGCCTACTACTCCAATCGCTAATTCCATACTTTCTCCTTTCCTACTGTGCGCTGATACTTACGGCAATGATCAGAATTCTTCAGGAAGTCCCCACGGATACAGAATAACTTCCAACGCTGTTCCGTTCCTCATTGCTTCAAGTCCTTCTTCGAACTGATCAAAATTCAATTTATGGGTAATCATGTATTCAAAATCCAGCATTCCGCTATTCAGTCCATTGGCAACTGCCTGCAGAACATTATTTCCGATAAAACTGCCGATCACATTAATACCCTTTCGCGCAATGACATGCTGACTGATATTCTGATATTGATTTTCACTTAATCCTTCGATAAGCACTGTTCCGCCAGGTCGGCAGCAGTCGACACATTCAGCAATCATTGTTCCGACACATTCAATAACCAGATCCGCCCCCAGAGGCATCTCCTCGTGTACGGCTGTCAGCAAATCCTCTTCCCTGGTATTTATAATACGGTCCGCACCGCTCATTTCCAGATATTTTCTGCGGGACGGGGATCTTCCGGTTACCAGAACTTTGCCGGCCCCCATCTGTTTGCACAGTTTGACAAAATACATTCCAATAGGTCCGCCGCCGACGATTACCACATTATCGCCAGGCATGAGCTTTACTTTTTTCAGTCCTCCGAACGCTACGTTCAGCGGCTCTGCGAAGATCGCTCTCTCCACCGGCACATCTTTGTTGATTTTCGCCAGATTGCTGTCCGGCGCCACACAGTACTGCGCAAAGGTGCCGTCAATCTCCATGCCAATGGATTTCATATTAGGACAAACATTGTAATCTCCAAGTTTGCAGATTTCACAGGTTCCGCAGGCAATATTATTATCCATAATGACATGGTCGCCAGGAATAAACTCTGTTACCTCACTGCCGCATTCCACAACTTCTCCCACCATTTCATGGCCGATAATTTTCCCAGGGGTTGCAGGATACAGCGGCGGTGTCGCCAGGATATGTACATCTGTGCCGCAGATACTTGTGGCAAGTATTTTAATGAGTACATCGTTGTTTTTTTCAATTTTGGGAATCGGCCTTTCAACATACGCATACTTGCCGGTGCTGATAAAAGCAATCCCTTTCATCATTCCGTCTTTCATAGTCGTCTTCCCTCCGATCAGTCATTTTCCGGCAGGCCGTTGGGATAAATCAACACGCGGCATGCCTTTTTATTCCGCATCAGTTCAATGCCTTTATGAATCTCTTCCAGCGGAAATCTGTGGGTAATAAATTTCTCAAGACCCAATTCATCATTTTGAAGCAGCTCCAGAGCTCCAGGAAAATCTTTGCCAAGCGCGCCTACAATCATTATTTCGTCTAATACGACCGCACCGGGCGCAATTTCAGATCTGGCATTATTATCCAGTCCGAAGAGAAGGATACGTCCCTGGGGATTGATTAATTTCAATGCTTCCGGGAGAACAGCGCCCCGACCTACCGCATCGATGATAACATCCGCTTTAAATGGCCAATTGGCTTTAACGACATCTTCAATATTTTCTTTTTCCACATCCACAACGATATCTGCCCCGCATGCTTTCGCTTCTGCCACACGATCCGCGCCTTTTGCTGTCATAATAAGTTTTTTTACACCGAATACTTTTAAGGTGCGCAGGAAAGTCAAGCCGATAGGACCTGCGCCATAGAGAATGACATAATCCATGGGAGTAGGATTAACCTTTCTCAGTGAACTTACGACACAGGCCAGAGGCTCCGTCTGGCAGGCCAGATCCGGACTGATCCCCTCCGCTACATGATAAAGCTGTTTTGCGCTTGTCAGCGCATATTCCGCGAAACCTCCATCGGCAAGCTGTCCGTAATGATCAGAATTTGAGCAGAGATCGCCTTTTCCATGGGTACATTCATAACAGCTGCCGCAGCGGACCCGGGGATTAACTGCCACTCTGTCCCCCACTGAAAATCCTTCCACCTCATCGCCGATTTCGGTAACCACGCCGCTGAACTCATGTCCGTAGATAATACCAGGTTTCATATACTGTCCCGGAGGAACTGCCAGACCATGAATATCACTGCCGCATATGCTGGCTGCTTCTACTTTTATAATTACATCATCCGGTTTCGTAATCTTAGGCGCCGGAATATCCTTTACTGTGAGAACACCTTCTCCTTCAAATATTGCCGCTTTCATTTTGTATCCTCCTTCTGCGTTATTTAATCAATATTAATATTCAAAAATATCTGCCAGCTGATCTACATAATGAACATCTTCTTCTTCTCCGCCTTTGATACCCGTTACATCAATGAATTCAAAATCGGCGCCCATGCACCCTCCCAATGTTCTGGTAATCAATCCGGTATCGCCCATCGCGCAGATAATGATTGGCATATCCAACTCTTCTTCCCTGAGTTTTTTCGTAACCACAGAGGTTCTGACTGCATCATCATAATTCGTTGCCATTAAATAGAATTTCGGAAGATCGGCGCCTTTATCAACGCATTCCCGGAATGTTGCCTCGATTTCTTCATTGCTGGGGGTTTCCGTCCATTTATGCTGGGACACTACGAACTTCGTATTTGATTTCACACATGCGTCTTTCAGAGTATTGATATAGTTGATATCATTGTCGATTTCACAGTCACAATATTCAATTAACCCTGTGCTTACCAGCGCGGCGGCCATTTTCAGGCGAAGTTCATCCGGATACCAGGTTTTGCCGCCTTCTTTTTTTACACGGAAGGTCATAAGCATGGGAACATCCGGCAGGATTTCTTTGATTTCTTTCAGCGTATTTTTCCAGTAATCTTCTGTAAATTTGCTGCTGTCCATCGGCAGACAGTAATCCACACGCCATTCCACCATTTCCGGATTATAGCGGGCAACATTTCTCGCAGCTTCCAGAATATCGTTTTTCGTTCTCTCCTTCAGCATAAAGCAGCGAATAAATTTTTCACCACCCATAATATGGTTCTCGCCCATGTTGAACTGAATTTTACTTTGTATCTTCTTACAGTCTCCATAAACTTCATACATTGCTTTATACTGTTCATAACTTTCAAACAGACCGCCTTCCGGTTCCACAAGATGATAAAATCCGAAATTGTTTCCACACCGCTCTGACAGGATACGTGTCTGAAATCCAACTTCTCCCATAGGGAATACACAGGTGGGCACACTAACAAGATTGCCTGCTGCTATTTTCTTTGCCGCATATCCCAGTACAATGACATCCGGATCATCTTTTGCCATATAAGCGAGGTAAATCATATCAGCGCCCTTCGTTTCAGCAGCCTTGGCGGTATGGATGATTTCATCCTCTTTTGCGATTCCATCAAAATTGATATAAGAAAGCATCAGTTTCCGTCCATTATCAACGGCGATTTTCTTCATTGCTGCAATATATTTTTCCGAAGCGAAGGCCTCTGCTCCAATGATATCAACAATGCCGGACTTTGCCGCTTCATCTGCAGCCTGCAGTTTTTCGTCCTCCGATGCGCTCATATCATAACCAGTCGTATCAAGATTAAGAATCACTGCCTGTCCCCCAAGGATATCTTTACAGTCCGTCAGAACAGCAAGGGCATCGCTGATTTTTTCAAGATTTCCAACTTTAACCTCAATGCCGGCTTCTCCTTTTTGCGCGGCTTCCTGAATCTGATTTTTCATCTCCCCGGCATTCGACGGCGCAATGGAGATGAATCTTACATAATCATTTCCGCCTATCACTGCATTTTTTACCTCTGCTGTTTTCTTTGTTATCATCATGTGTATACTCCTTTCTTTTTCTCTTCAGAATCATTTTATAGTATGAATATAAATCAATTCATTCTGTTTTTCAAGTCTGAATTGTTGATTTCATACCATTTCTACATTTTCCACAATAATATACATTCGTTTTTGTTGAAAAAGATTCTTATTTTTATAGGATGAATAATAAATCATTATAAAATCATCAGATATTTACAGATCTTCTTTGCTTTATGATATCTATCAGCACAGCCATCAATAAAACAAACCCGGTAATGATCTGCTGCCAGTTGGCATTCAGGCCAACAAAAGGAAGCCCCACCTTTAATACCAGAATTACACAGGTGCCAATGAAAATACCCGGAATTGTTCCATATCCGCCTGCCGCCGACACGCCGCCGACTATTGCTCCTCCGATGGCGTCCATCTCCATACCGGCGCCCTGTCCCGGCTGAATCGTCGGAGTAGCAGCCGCATAGGCAAGGGATGCAATGCCTGTGAATAACCCGCATACCACATAAACCATTACGTGATAAAATTTAACATTGACACCGGAAAGCATCGTTGCCTCCTTATTCGATCCGATGGCAATTACATATCGTCCGAATTTTGTACTGTTCAGCACGTAACGCAAAATAATCAGCAGAAGGATAACCCAAATAAAACCTATGGGAATCAGAGTGCCTGATTCCGTCTTGATTTTGAAGATGTTGTGAAACCATCCGCCGGGCTGTGAAAGCATTGGCCATGGCGTGGCGAAATTATTGGTTGCAAGAGAACCCGCTCCCCGGGCAACCATACTGGTGCACAGCGTTGCCAGGAACGGAGGAAGATTCATGATTCCAACCAGCACGCCATTGATAAGGCCGAATACAACAGCTGTCAGAAGTGTGACAAGCATACCGACCATAACCGGTACCTCCAAAGAACGGATGACCGCCCCGCCTATTGCCGCATACGCAACCAGACCGGTACCAATGGAAAGATCGACACCGCCGGTAATCAGCGTAAGACCTACGCCAAATGCCATCAGCATATAAAAATTCGAGTAATCGAACAATGTGACTAACGTTCTGTACTGCGCGAACTGAGGATTCAGAACGCCAAATCCCACATATAACAGGACCAGTATGATAAATACGATAAATTCCTGTGTTGACGCCAGTTTACGAAATTTACTTTTCTTCTTCATAATGCCCCTCCTAAGAAATATTTCTTGTCGCTTTGTCCATAATCTTCTCCTGAGTAGCTTCGGAGATATCCAGCTCTCCCTTTATTTCACCCTCGCACATGACGATGATCCGGTCGCTCATGCGGAGAATCTCCGTCATTTCCGAGGAAATCATGATTATGGACTTACCTTCTGAAGCCAGTTGATTCATTAATTTATAGATCTCATTTTTGGCTCCCACATCGATACCTCTCGTTGGCTCATCAAAAATAAGAATATCGCAGTCACGGGCCAGCCATTTGGCGATAATAACTTTCTGCTGGTTTCCTCCTGACAGATTCATAACCAGTTCTTCAGAATCAGGGGTTTTTATGGACAGTTTTTTTATATACTCATCGGAGGCTTTGTTTTCTGCCCTTTTATTGATCAAAAATCCTTTCATGTAGTTTTCAAGGCATGCCATTGTCGTATTTTCAGCAACAGATCTCCCCACAACCACACCATACCGTTTTCTGTCTTCTGAAAGATATCCAATGCCATATTTGACAGCATCCTGAGGAGATTTAATATCCACTTTTTCCCCATTAATATAGATATCTCCGCTCTGTTTCGGATCCGCGCCAAACAACGCTCTTGCGGTTTCTGTACGTCCCGCGCCCATTAGTCCGGAAAAGCCCAGAATTTCTCCTTTTCTCAGCTCAAAACTTACGTTTTTTACCATTTTTCCGGCGTTCAGATTTTCCACTTTTAAAACTACCGGAGCATCCGCGGGACAGGCGCTTTCTTGCTTCGGGTCTTCATAGATGACGCGCCCCACCATCATGTTAATAATGTCCTCTTTCGTACTTTCTTCCGTAATCAGCGTCCCCACATATGTACCGTCGCGCATAACCGTAACTCTGTCCGTAATGACTTTAATTTCATCCATACGGTGGGAAATATAGACGATTCCCATCTGCTGTTTACGCAGGTCACGGATAATGACAAATAAATCCTCGATCTCTTTTTCTGTGAGAGCTGCGGAAGGTTCGTCAAAAATAATTATCTTTGCTTCATGGGAAATTGCCTTTGCTATTTCACACATCTGCTGTTTTCCCACGGTAAGCTCACTCATTTTTTCTGTCGGATCTATATCAATTTTCAAACGTTCAAAAAGTTCTTTTGAATCATTGATCATCTTTTTATCGTCAACGCCCAGTCCTCTTCTGGGCTCACGTCCAAGAAAAATATTCTGCGCCACGGTAAGATCGCCTACCATATTAAGCTCCTGATGCACAATAATGACGCCCGCATCCTGCGCTTCTTTCGTATTGTGAAATTCGATTTCTTTCCCCTCATATACTATGGATCCGGAATCTTTCCGATAAATTCCCGTAAGAACCTTCATTAACGTTGACTTGCCGGCTCCGTTTTCGCCCATCAGCGCGTGCACTTCCCCCCGTCTTACATCAAAATTAACGTGATCCAGAGCGTGAACTCCGGGAAAAGATTTATCAATCTGTTTCATTTCCAAAATTACTTCGCCCATTCTTTTCTCCTTTACAGTTGTCAATCTATCAGTTCTTTCTGCGTCTTGCTGAAACGTCGAGGTAAACTGCTACAATAACGATAATCGCTGTAATGATAAGCTGAATATCTTTTGTAAATTTCATTGCCAGGATGCCTTCCTGAATCAGTGAAATAATAAATGCTCCGATGACCGTACCGCCAATGGATGCCAGCCCCCCAATCATGGACGTACCGCCCATGACACATGCCGCAATCGCCTCGTTATTGTACTGATCGCCATATCCAGGCTGAACCGTTGAATAGGCCGCTGCAAAGAATACTGCCGCAACGCCTGCCAGAGTACCGCACAGAATGTAGGCGGTCATTTCCCATTTTTTGGTATTGACGCCAGACAGACGAACTGCTTCCCGGTTGCTGCCCAGGCCGAGAATATAACGACCTGCTCTGGTATTGTTCAGAATAACAGAACAGATTACTGCCGCAGCCAGAAATATAATCAGGCCAACCGGAATATTTCCAATTTTCAGCAGATTCCGGAACCATCCTCCGGGATCCGCACTCTGCGGCCAGCTGACAGTGGTTGTTTTCGTATACACTGACGCAAGTCCTTTGGCAATATTCATAGATGCCATTGAGATGATAAATGGAGGCACATCCCAGTACGCAACCATATAACCGTTAAACGTTCCAAATATTGCACCCACAAGAATACACAGAATCAGGGTCATTCCCATCGGTAATCCATACTGATTCATCGTATACCCCGAAATCAGCGCGCAGCAGAACATAACCGGACCAATACTGAAATCAATGCCTCCCGTCGCAATGACGAATGTCACCCCCAGCGACAAAAAACCAAGAAAACATACATAATTAAGCATGCTCATTACATGTGACAAACCGAAGAAATTAGGAATCAGCGCACAAAAAATGCCGTATATCACAAGCATGACCAGAAACAAAATAATCCGGTTGAATCCCAATTTCTTAACAAGTGGATTTTGCTTCAACTTCCCCATCGTACATCCTCCTTTTGCATTTATAGAACGAATAATGATGTTCTCTGCTCATATTCATTCTATTTTTTTGGTTATTCGAACGTTCTACATAGTTTGAATATATAATAATTCATACCTATTTTCAATTGCTTTTTTCTTTATTCATGCGTTTTCTACATTTTTCACAGCACAAACTCAAAATTATTGTGCAAAAGTAATATGTATAATCAAAATGCAATAAATTCATTCTTGTTTTTTGGTAATATTTTTTATTGCATTTTGGCATTCATTCGTGGTATGATTTCAAAAACAACAGTGCTGGAGGGATGTAAATGCAGATAAACACAGAAACTTGGAAAAATGATTATTACCGAGAAACAAATCGCGCTAACCGGAAAAGAATCTTAGATCTGGCAGTAATGGCAGAAGGCCCAACCAAGGAAGTGGAACTTTGTCAGAAGCTTTACGATGCCCGATACGGCAACAGCAGAGAAAATAAAGAAGTGGATTATTTTATTCGCGGCTTGATGACTCTTGAATATATGAAAATTTCCAAGGGAATCTGGAATCACAAGAAAAAAAGAGACCGTGAAAGAGAAAGTGTATTAAAAGATTTTCAGTGGAATCTGGTGAAATCCTACGGAGAGACAGGGGAACAGATCATTTATAAAGAATACTGCAATTTGATTAAACTATATCTTGAACTGTGCGAACGCGACCGGACGTACAGCTCTCTTATATTCGGCCTGGGAAAAATTAAGCGTGAATCTTTTAAAAAAAAGGTTGCTGAGGATATTTACCGTATTGCATATATTGTTCCGAAAAAGCTGAACCTAGAAAAAGAACTTTTTCTATTTTCAAAAGCTGCCGCTGAAACATTCTATCGGCTGTATCCCGGAGAGGCTGACTCTTTTTATCAGCGTATAGCAAATTTTCATTTATAATAAAGCTCTGCATGTACAATCTGAAAGTAATTGTTTTACATTCTGCTGTGTTTCAACATTAATGGAGTTAATGATTCGACAAAATCCACTGGATGTGCAAGTATCCTGTGGATTTTTATGTGTTTAGATGGTACAATGACTTTACTTATAAACACAGCAGGAGGTTATTATGACTTTACGCCATTTAAAAATATTCATCGCCGTTGCAGAAACCAAGAGTATGAGTGCCGCCGCCAGACGCTGTTTTATCACTCAGCCCACGGTAAGCCAGACCATTCATGAACTGGAGGAGCATTACCATACCATCCTTTTTGAACGGCTTTCCCGGAAACTGTACATCACAGAAGCCGGCAAAAATCTCCTTTCCCATGCCAGACAGGTTGTGGATCAATACGAGCGCCTGGAACAGAGTATGGCGGACAGCGCCGTTATTCAGCGTCTGCGTATCGGCGCCACCCTCACTGTGGGGGTCTGCCTTCTGCCCAATATATTAAATGACTTTCAGTCGGTAATGCCCCAGGTTTCCACCTATTCCTGCATCAGCAACACAGCCGACATCGAACAAAAGCTTCTGGATTCCAGCCTGGATATCGGCATCGTCGAAGGAAACATTAAATCCACCGATCTGATTTCCATCCCCATCGTAGAAGATTTTCTGGTGCTGATCTGCGGCAGAAATCATCCTTTTGCTCTTCGGGATCAGATTCCCGCTCAGGAACTGGAAGGGAAAAATTTTGCTCTTCGGGAAGCAGGAAGCGGTACCCGCGCGCTCTTCGAGCACTATCTGAACCGCCACAACCTGAAAATTAACATTGCCTGGGAAGCCAGCAGTCCTCTGGCCATCAAAAACGCCGTAATCTACAACGGCGGTCTTTCTGTCATTTCCGTCCGCCTTCTGGAGGAGGAAATTTTAGGAGGCAGTATCCATGTAATCTGTAATCCATACAATGAATGGGAACGAACCTTCAAACTGGTATATCATAAGAATAAATTTCTTACCCCGTCTATCGAACAGATCAAAGAAATTCTCAAACATTACCGCCGTCCAGATATTCTGGATTACGTGAAAACAGGAACCTTAATAAACACAGGAGAGCATCTGATTTCATCGGAATGAAATCGATGCTCTCCTGCTGTTTTTCGTGTACGGCCGCTCTTTTTAAAGCTCTACCCACACATTCCCTTTTTCATTGCTTTCCACACAGGCATCCACAAAACGGACTCCATGAATGCCGTAATCGATATCGGGATAATCGTATTGTTTTCCCTTCGCTCCATCCTTATGGGCCAGCACATCTTTACAGAATAATTCGTATATATTTCCGAAGGCCTCATAGTATCCTTCCGGATGTCCCGCCGGAAGATGGGACATGGACAGGCTTTCTTCTCCATTATAATCCCGGTTCATTGCCAGATACTGCACCGGCTCTCCCAGACGGGCATATTTCAGCAGCCCTGCCTTGCCGTGATACCATTCCAGACTGCCTTCCGTACCGTATATCCGGATCCGCACATCCGCATCCTGTCCTACCGCCACGATGGAGGACCAGAGACTTCCCGATGCTCCGTTGCTCAGCTTCAGCATCACATTGCTGTTGGTTTCCAGGGGAATATCGCCAACGGTATAATCAAAGTTGGCCAGCACCTTGGTGATGGTAAGTCCTGTCGCCGCATGTACCAGAGCTTCCAGATGAGTTCCTATGTCCACTGTGCAGAGAGATCCGTTGGCTCTGGAGGGATCGATTCTCCACATTTTCTTTCTTGTCTCCTCATCTCTGAGATTCAAAAGCAGCCAGTCCTGGGGATATTCTGTGGTCACATAAACCACTTCTCCGATTTTTCCTGCTTCCACCATCTCCCGGGCCTGATGCACCATCGCATACCCGAAATAGGAATAAGTAACACCGAAACAGAGGTTTCTTTCTTCTGCTATCCGTTTCAGATCTTCAGCCTGCTCTGCTGTAGAAGTCACCGGTTTGTCGCAGATCACGTGGATTCCCTTTTCCAGGAAAAGTTTTGCAATCTCGTAATGGGTGTCATTAGGCGTAGTGATCGCCACAAAATCAATACCGTCTTCTCTTTCGGCTTCCTTTTCGGCCATTTCCTGATAATTAGCATAAACCCGGCTGGGATCTTCCACCCCCCACTGCTGGGCGGCTTCTTTGTTTTTTTCAGGGTTCCTGGTAAAACATCCGCAGACCAGGTTTGCATATCCGCCCA
This sequence comes from Ruminococcus sp., assembly GCA_050944435.1. Lineage (GTDB taxonomy): Bacteria > Bacillota > Clostridia > Lachnospirales > Lachnospiraceae > Ruminococcus_G. Next base: position 128,680 of record JBMNRB010000005.1, on the reverse strand, counting down.
TAAAAGCTCCCCTGCGGTGAACATCGCCGATAAACGCCCCATTGCCGCCGCCGATCATTCCATATTTGAGTTTCATATCATACCTCCTCTTAATAAAAAGGGTGTCTGATTCAGACACCCTTTTGTTATCTCAGTAAACCAAAAACAGATCAGATTTTAACGATTTCGCCTGTTTCCAGCGCCTTCTGAGCTGCTTCGCAGATCTGTGTGGCAGCCGTTCCGTCATGAACAACCACGCCCGGTGTCTTTCCATTCATTACACAGTCTACGAATTCCTTCATCTCTTCCACATAAGCCTGCTGGAAACGTTCCGGGAAGTTGCGCACACATTCCTGAACAGCACCTGTCTTATCATAAATCATAGCCAGGTTTTTGGCCGGTACCGGACTTACCCGAATACTTCCCTCTGTACCGACAATTTCTGTCTCAATATGATAACCGTGAACGGCTGCTCTTCCCACATGAAGCTGTCCCATAGCTCCGTTTTTAAATTTAAATGTGGCGCATGCAGTCTCCACATCTCCCTGATCGGTAAATCTTGGATGCTTTACTGTGCTTCCAATTGCATAAACTTCTGAAGGATCATCCTGCAGAAACCAGCGCATCAGGTCGATATCGTGGCTGGCCATATCCATCATAATTCCGCCGCTCTTGGGAACATATCCGCTGTCCAGAAGAGATTCTGCATCAGCATCGGGATCTACTCCTGTAGCCTTTACCAGATAAGGCGTTCCGATAGCGCCCTCCTCGATTTTCTTCTTTGCATAAGCATATGAAGGATCATAACGGCGCATAAAGCCCAGCATGAATACCAGATCCGGATACTGCTGCACTTCCTTTTCCGTAGCAATACATTCTTCCAGGGTAACCGCCAGCGGTTTCTCGCAGAAGATATGTTTTCCTGCTTTCAGTGCCAGAGAAATCTGCTCCGGATGGAAGGTTGAGGGAGACACGATGGCTACCGCATCTATATCCGGATCTTTGCACATCTCGCCAAAATCAGAATATGTTTTTGCCACACCCAGATGCTCTTTTGCATAGTCAAGTTCTGCATCCACTACAGAACAAGCTGCCACCAGCTCTGCGCCGGGAACGGCAAAGGCCAGATTATTCGCATGCGCACGTCCCAGTCTTCCCAGTCCCACGATACCAATTCTTACTTTCTTCATCTTTTTCTCCTTATTACATCAACACGTTTTATGTACAAAGGCCTTCTCTGCGCCCTTGTCTCTTATCAACTGTATCATATCAAAGCACAGACTGTAATTCTTTATGAATGTTGCACTGTTTTTATGATTTCCTGCCCTGTTTTCTATAGTTTTTCCACTGCTTTGAAATCTTTTTATTATTTTCCTGTCATCGATTCCCAGTCTTTGCAGACATCCACCCAGCCATTGCTGCCGGAATACCGCTCCAGCTCCGGCAGACTCAGTTCAATGGCGCTGTTGCTGCTGCCGCAGGCAGGATATACGGTCTCAAACCTTTTTAATGATTCATCCAGCCATATCTCCACTCCTTCTTTTACCCCAAAGGGACATACCCCGCCGATCCTGTGCCCGGTCATCGTCTCCACTTCCTCGGGAGAAAGCATTTTGGCCTTCGTATGAAAACAGTCTTTGTATTTCCTGTTGTCAATTCTTGCGTCCCCGGCCGCGACAATCAGGATGCAGCCATCCCCCACCTTAAAAGACAAGGTTTTAGCAATTCGCTCCGGTTCGCATCCTACTGCCTGAGCCGCCAGTTCAACGGTGGCGGAAGATACGTCAAATTCCTGGATTCTATCCTCCATCTGGAATTTTTTAAAATACTCTCTTACTCTTTCTATCGACATCTTTTCCTCTCCTTTATCTTCACGGCGCGTAAAAGCGGTATGGTTTTCCATCCTGGGGAAGCTCTGCTGCTTCCACCAGTCTTTTCAATCCGTCCGCCGCAATGAGCACCACAGTTTCTTCATGAACAAATTCCACAATATTCCTGTCAAACAATACATTGGCCTTGGCAGGGAATTCCTCATCGCCATCCCAAAACAGAAATCTTATGGGAAGACAGTCAAACACCTGGGCTTCAAATCCCGCATCTGAATAGGAAATCCGCTGAAATCCCAGCTTCTCTCCCGCCTTTAAAAGTTCCGGCAGATGACCGTCAAAGGTTCTGGCAAAGGGATCCACTGTCTGATCAAAAAATGCCTTGGTAAAAATGCCGGCTCTGGGAACATCCCGGAAGGGCACCCATTCTCCGGAAAGTTTTGGCTTTTCCTTGGAATAGTAAAACAAGTGGTAGATATTCATGGCAGTATTAAAGTCTATGACTCCTTCCGGATCTTCTTTCCGGGATATGGCTCCCGTTTCAGCATCAATCTGAAACTCTTGTCCATAGTACCTCAGCGTCATTTTCTTCTCGTCATATCCTTCTAATCCCAGCGCCTGGTAGCGTTCCTTAAAGTCCCAGGTCCGGGCTCTTTCTTTCCATTCTTCCTTTACTTTCGCGTAATTGTCCTGATATTCCTCTGGCATCTGCTTCTTTACCTCCCCTCTTGTTCAGAAACTCCGGATGGGATCTTCTTCCTCCCCCGTGGTTTTCTGTATTTCCTTTATTTCCACATAATACCCTGCATTTTCATTGACCCTGACATAAACTCTTTCCCCCGCTTTATGGCCCAGAATTGCTCTTCCTATGGGGGATTCCGTGCTGATCCTGCCATCCAGAGAATTTCCTCTGATGGAAGTTACCAGCTTATAGACTTCCGTCTCGTCATCATCCTCAAAATACAGCGTCACCGTATTATTCAGCCCCACCTCATCCTCTTTGGATGTATCTTCCACAATTTCAGAAGTTTTCAGCATTCTCTCCAGATAACGGATCCTGCTTTCATTACGGTTTTTATCCTTTTTGGCCGCATAATATTCAAAATTTTCGCTTAAATCCCCCTGGGCTCTCGCTTCTTTCACCGCTTCCAGGGCTTCTTTGCGCACCACCAGCTTCCGGTGCTCAATCTCTTCCTTTATTTTCCGGACATCGTCCTTAGTCAACTGATTCTTCATTTTCCTTCCTCCTGCTCTTTCTGCAGCGTCACTCTTACCGATACCGGATTATGATCGGCATATACAAATCCCCGATCCAACGTCTTCACTTTCTCCATTGTCACATTGGGCGACAGGATGAAACCGTCGATCACATAATACTGCGTATCCTCCGACTGGGGATCATAAGCCTCATTTAGCAGCCGGGACGTGGGCACAGAGGTGTCATTGACAAAGGCCCACCCTTCTCCCAGACCTGACGTGTCGATACTTCCCGGCCGAAAATGGGACACGTCTGTCAGAGGGTATTCTTCCAGCCCGATTTCATCAAACATCTGATTGAAATCTCCGCCGGCAATTACATAATTGCCCTTTTCGTATTCTTCTTTGAGGAAATCAAAAAGCACCTGTGTCTGCGCTTCCTTTCCCTCACCGTCGTCGTAGGCCTCCAGATGCAGATTCACCAGCACCAGTTCTTTTGCCGAATCTTCCACCGGCACTCGCTGAACCAGAAGACACCGTTTCAGCTGACAGAGCCGTATGGGCCACGAAAAAGAATTGGGCAGAGAAATTCTCTGTGCTTCACTGACCTCAAACTGGTTTAAAGTCACCAGTCCTCCTTCCACTTTTCCGATGGTCGGAAAGGGATAGGGAATATACGGGCATCGGAAATTGGGAGCGTAAGTCATTAAACAGCCTGGATACGCTTCCATCAGATATTCCGCTTCATCGATATGGTAAGACCGTTTGGAATCCCGATCCACCTCCTGCAGGAAAGTCACATCCGCTTTATTATCGTAAATAATATCCGCAATTCCCTGCATGTTGTCCAACACTTTCTGACGGGATTCTCCGTTTACTTTTTTTCCTCCGTCCATAAAAAAATCCTGGTCCTGATCCAGGGCTCCATATCCGATGTTAAAAGTCATAACCCGGAGGGTGTCGCCTTCACGGACCGTTTTCTCTGCATTCCCCTCCGGTGAAACTTCTTCCTCCTGCGCAGGCTTATATTCATTGACCTGAAGAAAGATCAGGAGCGCGGCGACCAACACCACGCATATGGCAATTAACACAGCAAAAAATTTTAAAACTTTTTTCATCCGTCTGTCACCTTTCTCTGTCCTTTTTCATTGTGTCTATGATACCATGGCGCCGCCCCATTTACAAGCGACAGAAAGTCTGCCGCCGTCTACTCATTTTTCACAGATACCCCTTGGTAGGACAATGTGGCGACAGCCCGGAAGGTGCTGTCTGTCCAGGAAGTCTGTACCACTCCGTCATATTTTTCGGCGGCGGCCTGGGCGCTTTTCAGCCCCCAGCCGTGGAGTCCCTTTTCCTCTTTCAGCGACTGATAGTTTCCATCTTTTTTCACAGGAGCCGCGGCAAAACTGTTTTCCACTTTGATGATCAACATCTGATTGATCCGGCGGATGGTGAGCCCAACGAAAGGATGTTCCTCCTTCCCAACCTTCTCTGCCGCTTCCAGGGCATTATCCAAAAGATTCCCCAGTATTGCGCACAGATCTGTACTTTTCAGATTTGTATGCCTGGGAAATTCTATCTGCACCTGATACTCGATTCCGTCAGCCCGGGCTTTTGCACCTTTGCTGTTGATGAGATAATCTGCCGTCTCATCTCCTGTCCAGACCGTATCTGTCATTTCCTTCACCGGCGCCTGCAGTTCATCCAGATATTCCAGGGCCTCCCCCAATTTTTTATGCTCCAGAAGCCGGCGCAGCACTCCTATGTGATTATGATAATCATGAAACAGCTTTGCATTTTCCTCATAGGCATGATTCAGCGCGGTGTAATCCCGTTCCAGCAGACTGGCCTGCTGAGATTTCAATCTTGCAAGTTCCCGCTCACCCTCATACTGGCGCCGCATATTAAATACCAGCAGGAATATCATCAAAACTGCCGCCAGGCACACCCACATATCCAACGTATTGTTTTCTATCACCAGTATTTTTTGCTCTGACAAAGTGATTGCTCCCAGGAACCCGGCCACAGCCAATACCGAGGCAAAGGGCTTTGTCCTGTCCGGATGTTTCCAGAGGTACAGGGCCGCCCCAACCATAAGCCCGTACAGCAGCCAGACGGCAATCTGTCCCTTTCCCGTTTCAGCGTCAAAAAAAGCTGGAGTGCGAAAGGCCACCCCCAGCCAGGCTGCAGTAAGGAACTGCCACAGACCAACCCCTATTTCGAAGGAAATCACGGAAAAAAGCCCCATTCTCCCATCCCCATGCTGAAACCTCAGGACGCAAAAAACAATCCAGAGAGTTTCCGCCAAAAGCTGCCAGAAATTTTTAAGGCCTGCGGCAGCAGTAAGTCCTGCAAGGAGCGCCGTTCCCGCCGCCGCTGCTGCCATCCCTTTCCCTCTGTGCTTTCCGGCGGTCAGTACATGTCCGGTGAAGAATAGGCAGAGAGCCCCCCGCAGAGCCGCCGCTGCCATACCCAAAAACAGAATCAGCGCCGTTGTCATATGTGTTCCCCCCAATAATGATTCATTTTTTCTTTCACTTCCTGCAGATGAGAACGGCTTATGGGCAGGGAAATCCCGTTTTTCAAAACAGCCATCCCCTCTTTGATCTGCATAATATGGATCAGATTTACAATACATCCCCGGTCCACATAGATGAACTCTTCCGCTCCCAGTTCCTCATAAACCTGCTGCAGACTCTTTCTTACCCGGGATACTCCTCCCCCGGTGACAATGCCTGCATTTTTCCCCTCCCGTTCAATATAGTAAATGTCTTTGTATGGAATTTTTTCCAGACGGCTGCTGGTATGGATAATATAATTCTTTCCCTCCTCCAGCTGAATCAGTTTCACTGCGTCCCTTATGGCAGCGGGAAGCCGTTTATCCGTCTCATTCTTTGGTACATAACGAAAAATTGATAATTCAAAGGCGTCTATGGCATATTCCATATGGGAGGTAATAAAGATAATTTTCACTTCCGGAAGATGGGGTCTTATTTGCCTGGCAATCTCCATCCCCGAATAGCCCGGCATCTCAATGTCCAAAAGAATCAAGTCAAAGAAGTAATGATCCTCCGTAATATCATAGAGCAGGTTGTCGCTTGACGTATAAAGATCCGTCTTTCCCATGCAGCCCAACTCCCTCAGACAATTTTCTGTAATTTTTCCATGGCTGACGGCCGCTTCCCTGTCATCATCGCAAACCGCTATACGCAGCATCGCATCACCTTCTTCTCCATTTCTTAGGATTATCATACATGCGAACCCCAAAAAAGTAAAGGGAAGCAAAGCAGCGTTTCCTGAATGTTCACAATAATTTCATCTCTTTCCTATATAATTTAATAAATAGAAAGGAGTATGAACAATGTATTCAATATTAAGCAGCAAAATGGTATCTTTTACCTACGAACAATGGGTCCGGTATTTTCAGCATCAGGAAAAGAAAAGGCTTAACATCTGCTTTACCCAGGAAGAACTTCTGGATAATCGGATTAAGGATCTTATTTTTCCTTCTATTACGGCTTTTGAAAGAGGAGAAAACAGCGACGGAGCTTATCTAAAATCAGCGGCGGAAGAGTTTTCAGATAAGATCGCCGATCATTCTTATCAAAAAGCCATTGAATTGTTTATCCAGGAAGAAAACGTGCATTCCGATTATCTGGCGAAATTTATGAAATGGCATGGAGTCCCCCAAAGAACAAAAACACCCCTTAACCGGATTTTTCAGCTTCTTCGCCGCACCATGAAAATCCGTTCCGAGGTGACGGTGCTTGTTACTGCAGAGATAATTGCTCTTTCCTACTATTCTGCGCTGAGCAGCGCAACAACTTCCAAAACCTTAAAAAGTATCTGCCGCCAAATGCTCCGCGATGAACTGCCCCATGTCATTTTCCAGTCATATACATTGGGCCACTTTAAAAACAGTTCTATAATGAACGGAGCGCGGATCTTGCTGATGGAAGCCTCCTGCCTGGCAGTCTGGACCGCTTACGGCAATGTGTTTCGTGCAGGCGGATACGGATTTTCAAAATTCTTATCTGAAAGTCTGGGGTATCTGCGTCAATCCATCCAATTGGCAGAAAGACAAAAAGCAACCCGGAAAGCTTGATTTTTCGCTTTCCGGGCCATCTTTGGGTCAATAATTATCCGCCCTGTCAACTATCATGCCAAATCAATCAGTTCCTGTGCCATGGAAACCAGGTCACTTCTGGTCACATTATCATCACTTGACTGCAGGAGATAGGAAACACCGTTTTCCTCCCAGGTAACGGTTTTAACCACAGATACAGAAACATCGTCTGCTCCATAGCTGAATACAATATCGCCTGCTTCCTCTGCCGCTTTATCTTCCTCCGTCAGTTCATAATCAGCGGGAACAACTTTGTTTGTATACTGACTGTAATCAAGAGCTAAATCCTGATAATCCAAAGTTTCTCCGCCGCCGGTTCCTTCCATGCCTTCTCCTTCGATCATCTCTTCCACAGAAGCATCTTTCACATCCAGATTCACTCTGCTGCCGTCTTTTTCATAATTGAAGTTCATAGACTGAAAGTTTGCCGCATCATTGCCCTCCGCATCCTGCAGCGCCCCGTCTACCACAACGGCGCCTTGGAAGGAAAATCCGTTCTGGAAATCCTCTACCAGTTTCGGTGAAATTCCAATCTCCTGATTTACCTGCTCTGCCGTGGGAAATTCTGTGAAAGTGGGCTCTGAACTGGAAGAACCGGTAATACTCACGATTCTGCCTGCCGCAAACACTGTTGTTCCCAGAACCATCGTCGCCGCCGCTGCAATCACAATCCCCTTTTTCCAACTGAATTTTCCTGTATGTCTGCTCATATTATCCTGCTCCTCTCTTTCCGGCAAATGCATCAATGTAGCACTTACCTTATCATGAAAACTTTCTGGTACCTCCGGAAAGGTATTTTCCCAATCTATCTTCTTCATATTCCACCCCGCCTTTCATATATTTTTTCAGCATGTCCCGGCCCTTGGCCAGCCTGCTTTTTACTGTACCTGCAGGAATCCTTAAAATGTCAGAAATCTCTTTCACCGAATAACCCTCTATATAGTACAGCACCACAACTATGCGGAACCGGGGTTTCAGCCGGCGTATTGCCTGATAGAGTTCTGAATAATCATCTTTTTCTTCTGCCGCCTCATTTTCTGCCCATTCTTCCCAGGGAACGGTGGCCTTGGCTTTTCTCTGCTGGCTGTAACATTCGTTTATTACAATGCGGGTCAGCCACGTTTTAAAATAAGCCTCTTCCTTCAATGTATTCAGTTTTTCATATGCTTTTAAAATCCCTTCCTGTACGGCGTCCTCACACAGCGTATCATTATGAAGTATAGTTTTTGCCACGTGATATAGGGTAAGCTCCGCCGCCAGTACTTTTTCCGCAAAAGTTTCTTTATCCATGGAACATCCTTGCCTTTCCAAGTTTCCAAACAAATCATGGCGCCTTTTTTGTTTTACATTAATTAGACGCCGGAATACAGGATATGGTTCATTATATCAGAAATTTTTTCTGATTTGTTTATAAACATTAACCGCATCCAGAACGTGAAAGGGCTCTGTCTGGTGTGTACCGGCGGCCCCGGCCGTCACCAGAATATATTCTTTGCCGCCTATCTGCGCCAGGCTGGCCAGGCATAATCCCGCCTCCTGTGTGTAGCCTGTCTTTCCTCCAAGAATATCCTCGTCTGCAATCTCTGCGCTCTCCATGGCGCTGGACATGGTACTGTGAAAGGTAAAACCTTCCGGATGACAGGCCGAAGGATGGGTACTGTACCGGATGCTGGTAAAAACCTTCCTGAAGCATTGATTTTTCAACGCGTATTGCAGCAAAACAGCCATATCCCCCACCGTCGTATAATGTTCCGGGGCATGCAAACCTGTAGAATTGACAAAATGCGAATTATTCATACCCAACTCTTTGGCTTTTTCATTCATCAGCACCGCGAACTGATTCTCCGAACCGGCGATCCGATCCGCAAAAGCAAGACAGCACTCTGCTCCGGAAGGAAGAAGTATACCATACAGCAGATCTTCCAATGGAACTTCTTCCCCCGGCTGAAATCCCGCCATGGAAGCGTTCTGCGCATATAATGGTTGAAAAATTTCCTCAGAAAGCACAATGTTTTCTTCCAGATCCTCCGTATTTTCAATGGCAAGCACCGCCGTCATAATCTTTGTGAGAGACGCAGGATAAATCCTGTCTTCACTCCCATGTTCCGCCAGAACTTTACCGGAATCCGCCTCTGTCAGAATGGCATGCGGACTGTGCAGATGCTCAAGATTTATCCCCTGGGACTGGGAAAGCAGCGGCACGTCTACTTTACTTCCGACAAACAAAAGCAAGAATAAAATTCCTATACCGGTTAAAACTCTTATAAATTTTCTCATTCATCCTTCACCCGCCTTTTTACTTTTTTAAATTAGACGCAAACGGGTGTTAAATGGTTCGTTTTATCTATGCCCCGCCAGCAGGCAAAGAACAAAGAAAATGGCTGAAACCCTTGATTTTACAAGAAATTTCAGCCTTCTTCTTATTTTCCGATTTCATTAAAAAGTGCCGCAGACCGGAATCGAACCGGTACGAAGTTTAACCCTCGCAGGATTTTAAGTCCTGTGCGTCTGCCAGTTCCGCCACTGCGGCATACATAAATGGAGAAGGATTCGAACCGTTTTGGTTTTGGACCATAAACATTTCGGTTCCATTTTCTTCGCCTAATGGATGGAGAAGGATTCGAACCGCTTTGGTTTTGGACCATAAATATTTCGGTTCCGTTTTCTTCGCCTAATGGATGGAGAAGGATTCGAACCTTCGAAGGCGTTGCCAACAGATTTACAGTCTGCCCCCTTTGGCCACTCGGGAATCCATCCAAAATTATCTTGCCAGAACTAATAAAAACGTTCTGACAAGATATATTTATACCATATTTTCAGGAAGAATGCAAGCTATTCTTTCCGGTGAAGAATCACCGCCGACTGAGGTTTCATTTTAATTCTGAGAATTCCTGCAATTACCGTATGGTAAATTTTTTTCTCCGTATAACCTTCCTGGTCGGTACAGAAAATCTGCTCCATAATTTTATTGCGTACGTTGTCCATTCCCAGTTCCCATACCGGTACTTCCACTTCCGCCTCTTCCTCCCGGTTATTGATCACAACAGCAATCTGCTCATCCATGGAAAAACGCCCGTAGGCCAGAACATTATGTTCAAACATCATCTGGCGCAAGGAACCTTTTTTCAGAACCTCATATCGTTTATGAACCGCTATGATGCTTTTGTAAAATTCCAAAAGCTCCTTATCTTCCTGTCCCCAGGGATATGTTCTGCGGTTATCCGGATCTGTGAAACCGCACACTCCCGCTTCATCCCCATAATACAATGTGGGCGCCCCCGGCCAGGTCATCTGAATCACCACGGCTTCCCGAAGTACCGCTTTATTCACTCCTTCTGAAGCTGCCTCCGCTCCCAGATGCGCCACTCTTCCCACCTTATGATTCGTCCGTGTCAAAAATCTGGAGTGATCATGATTATCCAACTCATTCATTGCCGTATACAGCGACGGACCAAAAAAGCGGGCCATATGGTAACGCATGGCGTCTGTAAAAGACTGTCCGTTTCCCAGGAGATCTCCCCTGTATTCATCGCTGTGTTTTTCCATGCCGGTCAGAAACCAGGATACCGGTTCCATAAAAGCATCATAATTCATTACCGTATCCCATTCATCTCCCTGCAGCCAGGAATGAGCGTCTCCGTAATGTTCCGCCAGAATCAGAGCATCCGGATTAGCCTCTTTTACCGCTTTGCGGAATTTTTTCCAGAACTGATGATTATATTCAGGACTATGTCCCAGATCGGCCGCCACGTCCAGCCGCCATCCGTCGGCATTATAAGGAGGAGAAACCCATTTTCTGGCAATATAAAGGATATAAGCCTCCAGCATGGGAGAAGCCTCATAATTCAGCTTGGGCAGCGTGTTATGGCCCCACCAGCCGTCATAGAACTCATTATAAGGCCAGGCGTGTTCATTATTGAATTTAAAAAAGCTGTGATAGGGACTGTCGGCAGCAACGAAAGCACCTTTTTGATAATAACTTTCATTTTCATAAATTCGTTCACGGTCCAGCCATTTATTAAAAGAACCGCAATGATTGAAAACGCCATCCAATATCAGCTTCATGCCTCTTCTGTGAAGCTCTTCAATCAGCTCAATCAGTACTTGATTGCTGGCTTCCAGATTGGCAATCCCGGTTACTCTCTTAATGTATCTGCTTGCTTTGGTGTTATCCAGTTCTCCTTCTTCCAGCAGCCGCCCCTCATCTTCCACTATCTTTCCATAATGGGGATCCACATAATCATAATCCTGTATGTCGTATTTATGATTGGAGGGGGATACGAAAATGGGATTCAAATACAGCACTTCCACTCCCAGCTCCTGGAGATAATCCAGTTTGTCTATTACTCCCTGCAGATCTCCTCCATAAAAAATTCCCACATCCATGGCTCTCGGCATGGCGTTCCACTGATTTTCCCGCTGTGCCTGTTCTCCGATATACGAATACTCGCCGGTCAGCACATCATTGCTTCTGTCTCCATTATAAAACCGGTCTACAAAGATCTGGTACATGACGGCGCCTTTGGCCCAGTCCGGCGTGGAAAAACCAGGAACGATTCCAAAGGCATACTGTTCATTTAAATCCCTGGTCACTCCCAGCTCATTATAATAACAGGTCAGTTTTCCTGATTGTATTTCAAAAAAATAATGCAGTGTTTCGTTTCCCAGTACAATTTCTGTTTCATAATAATCGAAGCCATTTTTTGTGCTGGCCACCTGCATCTTTTTCCGTATGGAACCGCTGATCAGATATACCGCATCTGCATTATTTTTTTTGGTCCTGAAACGAATAGTGACTTTATCACCCGCTCCGGCGCCGCCGGGAAACTGATAATACTCCGACTCATCACTGTGAAGAGCGCTTTTTATCAGCAGCGGTTTGACTTTATGAATATAATTCAGCCGGCTTTCCTGTTCACTATAATATTTCCAATCCATTTAATATTACCCTTCCGATTTTCCGCTTTCCTACATTTTATCTTAATACTTTAACACAATCAACATTTTTCACCCAGAGCAAAAAAGACAGCTTCTTAAGGCTGTCTTTTAAGAGAAGGTATTTCTTCTTTTGGGGTGTAGCAAAAACTATATAATGTATTGGGGGGTTGTTACATTTTGTATTATAGCTCATGTCCAGGAAAAAGTGTGCACAAACTTCACAATATTTCGCATTGTTTTTTATTAGTTTTGCACAATTTCCCATTGCTGAAACAGAGCTTCAAATTCTTCCCGACCAATTTTTTCCTTTTCCAGCAGCAGCTTCGTGCAGCTGTGGAGTACATCTTCATGATCCTGCAGGATTTTCTTCGCCTTTTCATAACACATATCGATCAGTTTTTTTACTTCGCTGTCAATCTTGGCCGACACATTTTCACTGTATCCCCTGGCGTGGGCCAGATCGCGGCCGATGAACACCTCGTCCTGATCATCGCCGTATGATACAAGGCCTACCTCTGCAGACATACCGTATTTCGTCACCATGGCTTTGGCAATGGCCGTAGCCTGCTTGATATCCTGAGAAGCGCCGGTGGTAATATCGTTAAAAATCAGTTCTTCCGCAATACGGCCTCCCAGGCATACTTCTATATTCTGCAACATCTGCCCTCTGGTATTGAACATCTCATCTTTTTCTGGAAGACGCATGGTATAACCGGCCGCTCCCAGTCCTGTGGGAACGATGGAAATGGTATATACCGGATCGATATCGGGAAGCACATGGCACAAAATCGCATGCCCCGCCTCATGGTAAGCGGTGATCTGCTTCTCTTTCTCAGAGATCACTCTGCTTCTCTTTTCCTTGCCGACGCCCACTTTGAGGAAGGCTTCCTTTATATCGTTCTGCACCAGATAGGGCCGTTTTGCCTTGGCGGCAAGGATGGCCGCCTCATTCAGCAGGTTCTCCAGCTCCGCTCCTGTAAATCCTGCAGTCGTCTGAGCAATCTGCTTAAAATCAATATCATCTCCCAGCGGTTTCCCGGCGGCATGTACTTTCAGGATTTCCTCCCGTCCTTTCACATCGGGCGCCCCCACTACAACACGGCGGTCAAAACGGCCCGGTCTTAAGATCGCCGGATCCAGAATATCCACCCGGTTGGTGGCCGCCATCACGATGATTCCTTCGTTTATACCGAAACCATCCATCTCTACCAGAAGCTGGTTCAGTGTCTGTTCCCTTTCATCATGGCCGCCGCCCATGCCGGTGCCTCTTCTCCGGGCAACCGCATCGATCTCGTCGATGAAAATAATACAGGGACTGTGCCTTTTTCCTTCTTCAAACAGATCACGGACACGGGAAGCGCCCACACCGACAAACATTTCCACGAAATCAGAACCGGAAATGCTGAAAAAAGGTACTCCTGCTTCACCGGCCACCGCTTTGGCCATCAGGGTCTTTCCCGTACCGGGAGGTCCCACCAGAAGAACGCCTTTGGGTATTCTGGCTCCCACTTTCGTATACTTCTGAGGTTCTTTCAGAAAGTCCACAATTTCTTCCAGATCCTCTTTCTCTTCATCCAGGCCCGCCACTTCCTTAAAGGATACTTTCTTGTCGTTTTCTCCCATCATCCTGGCGTGGCTTCTGCCAAAATTCATCATCTTGGCATTGCTTCCTCCACCTCCGCCGTTCATGGACCGGGTCATAAACATCATCAATATTACCACCAGGCCCACGGAAAGCAGAACGGGAAGAATCACATTCATAAAAGCGCTTTCCTGTGGTACATTTTCCACCCGCACGGCGATATCACCGTATTCTTTCAGCCGCTCCTGCTCCTCTTTTACATCACTGACATTTAAAATTCTGCTGCTTCCGTCTTCCAGACTGATCTCCAGCTGCCCGGTGGGGGTCTGCTGATTCTGCCGTACCGTCACCGACACGATCTGTCCTTCTTCCAGGGCTTTCTCATACTGGCCGTTGGTATACATCTCCTGCCGCTCAGCCTGATTGGACAAGTACATAAAACTGCTTACCAGCACCACTGCCACAAGAATATACAGCAGCAGGCCTCTTGATTGTTTGTTCAACGATGAAATCTCCTTTCAGCTTCTATTCTTCCACTTCAATGACTCCAATGTATGGAAGGTTTCTGTATTTTTGCGCATAATCCAGGCCATAACCCACCACGAATTCATCTGGTATCGCAAAACCGGTATAATCCACCGTCACATTTTCCACCACGCGGCGATCCGGTTTATCCAACAGGGTACACAGCTTTAAACTACGCGGATTTCTCTGCTTTAAAATCTCAATCAGATAACTCAGCGTTCTTCCCGAATCGATAATATCCTCAACAATCAGCACATCCTTCCCTTCCAAGGGTTCATCCAGATCCTTGCTGATCTTCACCACTCCGCTGGATGAAGTGCCGTCTCCATAACTGGAAACCGACATAAAATCCAAGCTTACCGGAACGGTAATCCTCTTTGCCAGTTCACAGGTAAAAAACACACTTCCCTTTAAAATACAGATCAAATGAATCTCTTTTCCGGCATAATCCTGGCTGATCTGTCTTCCCAGCTCCTGGATCCGCTGATCCACTGCGTCCTCAGCCAACATCACGCTGATTTTATCCTTCATGAATTGTTCCTCCCTTTATCTCAATACGTAAAATAGTTCTGGTATGCTCTTCCACCATATAATTCTGACTAAGTCGGAAACCTGCGATCCACACAATCTCCGATCCGTCCGCCACCAGAAGTATACGGTCCCGTTCCTCCCGCGGAATTTTACTGTCGATAAAATAGTCCTTTATTTTCTTCCGTCCGCCTGAATTATTAACTGCGATATAGTCGCCGGGAAGCCGGGTACGGATTACCAAAGTATCCTTTATTTTATCATAATCAATCCATTTCGTATACTTTTTTTGAGGAATTATTTCACCGGTTTTTTCAAATAATGACGTTTCCAGCCACCTGTCGTCTATTTTTGTGCGCCCGGGAACTGCAACCTCAACGCAGACCGTCCTCTCTTTTTCTTCCACTGTATCCCGGATATCCTTTCTGCGCAGCTGTACGCCCCGGTAAGTCCGGCAAGCCACAATTCCATAGGGAAGATTCAGACTCTTTCCAGTATCTTTTTCCCACAGATCCAGAATGCTCTGAACGTGCACCCTTGTAAAATCTTTTTTCGTTCCCGCCATCTCTTCCAGACATTTTTTTACCATCTGCTTCTGAAACAGCGGCTCTTCCAGGGACAGTTCATTGACAGCCAGCAGACTTTCCCCCTGCTTTCTTACCAGTTTTTCATACAGACCTTCCGTGCGTTTCTCCAGATAATCCCAGATCTCCGCTATATCTTCCGATGCCGCCGCCATATGTTCCGCTGTTTTTTTGTTGATATGCCGCTGCATTCCCGGCAGAATATGACGGCGGATGTAATTTCTGGCATACTCTGTATCCTGATTGGTGCTGTCCTCACAGTAGGCGATCTGCCTTTCCTCTAAATACTGCTCAATTTCTTCCCGGTTCATACATAAAAGAGGACGGATCAGAGAATTTCTTACCGGCCTTAAACTGCACAGGCCGCTGATTCCAGTCCCTCTGGCCAGATTATACAGCATAGTTTCCGCACAGTCATTGCGGTGATGTGCCAAGGCAATTTTATTGCCGCCCCACGCGCGGGCAAATTCTTCGAAAGCCTGGTAACGCTTGACGCGTCCGGCCTCCTCCAGGGACAGTTTCTCTTCCCGGGCGATCTCTCCAATGGGAAAGGCAAATACCCGGCAGAAAATCCCGTGGGAACTGCACAGCCGCCGTACAAATTTCTCATCCCTGTCCGCTTCCTGTCCCCGCAGCATATGATTTACATGGACCACCGCAAAATCAATCCTATCCTTTTCTTTCAACTCCAGCAAAAGAAAGAACAGACAGACAGAATCTGCCCCTCCGGATATTCCCGCCACGATGCGGTCGCCCTGCTGAATCATTTCATGACGCTGTATATATTCCCAAACCTTCTTTTGCATCATCGCTCTCCTACTTTCTCCATACGCCGGCCACCAGTACCGTCATATCGTCAATGGCCCGGTAACCGCAGTATCCCATCACCTTTTCCAGAATGCACCGCCCCACCTCCTGGGGTTTCGATGCATGTATCTGAAGGATAATTTCCTTCATGGTTTCCTCTTCCTTCTCCTGGGGCAGCGCATCCAATACTCCGTCCGTGACCATAATCAGATAATCGCCGTCGTATATTTTCTTAGCCGTTGTCTCAAAGTCCATCTGCTGCACCAGACCGGCCGCCAGACTGGAAGAAGATATGGCTTCTACCCACTGATCACGCCGGATAAAGGTGGCGGCAGCCCCCGCTTTCAGGAACTCGCACATACCAGTGTACAGATTCAGGGCGCAGATATCCACTGTGGAATACATACCGTCTCTCCTCTGCAGCACCAAGGCGGAATTTAAAAGCCTGGCGGAGGTTTCCCGGGAAAAGCCGGTGGTTAAAAACTGCTCCAGAAGCTCCACCACAGTCTCGCTTTCTTTGGAAGCTTCCAGTCCGGAACCCATTCCGTCCGAAAGGCACATAACAAACTGCTCCTCCCCCTGGGTAAACGCATAATTGTCTCCCGACACCGTTTCCTTTTCCTTCGTAACTCTGGCCACGCCGTATAATACCTTATAATTCGTATCTTCCACAAAAAGA
The DNA here is from genome assembly GCA_050944435.1 of Ruminococcus sp. Classification (GTDB taxonomy): domain Bacteria; phylum Bacillota; class Clostridia; order Lachnospirales; family Lachnospiraceae; genus Ruminococcus_G. Next base: position 111,909 of record JBMNRB010000005.1, on the reverse strand, counting down.
ATGGTTCTGTTTTCGCTGTTTATGATAGATCTGCTGTCCCTGGCCGGCACCATCCGCCGTTCACACAGCTCGGAGAGAATTCCCGCAATTTCTGTAACCGCCACGCACTGTCCCGTCCGCACCCTCATATTGACGAATATTCTCAGCTTTTCTTCCGGTGAGGGAAGCATCCACATCTGCCGGACCAGAACATGACGTTTCCTCAAAATTTTTTTCGCCCGCTGCTCCAGTTCTCCCGGAACCGTCGTAATATCATACAGATCCGCAGCAACCTTTTGGATGGTATGGGCCACTTCATTTAATTCCTCCGCCACTGCCAGACGGCTTTCCGTCTGCCGGTTATTCCACATCAGATTCTGTCTGGCCCTTTGAAAAGCTTCCTGCAGATACTCCAGAAATTTCCCGGCATTTCTGCACTCTCCATACCAGTCCGCCTGAGCGTGCATAAGTTTATCCCGATCTCCTTCTTCAATCAGACACAGAAGCTCACACACTTTTTTATATGTAATTGCTTCCTGCAGCTTCCAGCACTTTGCCTTTTCCGGACAACGGTTGCACAGTTTTTCCCGGACTTCTTCAAAAATTCCCGACGTCTCGCTTTCACTTAAGTGTTCCCGCCGATACGGCATACGGTAAAACGTATCCGCCAGCTTCTGAAGTGATTGTGCATACTGTTCCATCCGCTCCTTCTGCGGATGGCAGTCATACACCGGATCTTTTCTTTTTCTCCCCCAAAATACAATTTTTGCCATGTCCCGGATAATCAGTATGGCACTGATCGCGAGCATGGCAATGATTAAATCCTGCATCCGGCCCAGACCCCCTTATTATCATACTCTCAGAGGTCTATTATAGATGCTTTATTATAAGAAACTTGTCAAATATACACTGGCCCATCAAAGAAATTTTAGACAAAACCAAGCTTAATCTGCTTCTTTAAATATAATTTCGTTGTCCTTCACAAGGCCAATTTTCTCTTTCGCAATTTTTTCCGTATATTCGTCACTCTGCACGTATTCCTGCATATCTTCGATTTCTTTCGTTCTCTCTTTTTCGGCGTCGATCTGTTCTGCCAGCTCCTGCTGTCTCTGTGTATTTTCAGAGATTCTCTGCTGCACCGACCTGCCTTCCACCCAGAGAAGAACCAGCATCATACACACCACCAGAGTAATTCCCATCATGGCTATTTTATTATATCTGCGATTCCGTTTTGCTATCGTCTTACCGGATACTTTTCTTTTACTCATAGAACCTCACGACTTTCCAAAAAATCTACAAAAACACTTATACAAAGAAATTTTACCTCTTAAAAGTAAAAATTTCAACCTTTTTGTAAAAAATGATATTGTATTTTCCGTAAGCAGCAAAATTTTCACAGTAAAATGCACCAGATGACAGCTAAAGGTATAATGCCACAAAATCATCCCCAGTATGAGACCTGCAAAAAAATACCCTCTGAGTACTCCGCTGTTTTCTGTATAAATCCGCGAAAATAAAAAGAATCCGCTGCCGATCCAATAGCAGAGATCCTCCAAAATGACCCAAAAGGGCCGGTGACGTATAACACGGCGAAGAATACGAAACACATCGTATCCCACCATCATGATTATTCCATACAAGATGGATTTCACAAACAGCAGCAGTTCACTGCTCATATAAGCGCTCATCAGTTATTGAAACAGCCGCCGCGCCAGGCTGCCTTTCTTCTTTTTCTTCCCGTAATCCCCATCCTCTGAGTACTCAAGTATCCGGAAAGTTCCTTCCACATCAACCTCTCCTTTTTCCAGGCACAGCCGGCTTACATGGAGTTCTTCCCCTTTGATGGAGAGCATTCCCCTGGTGGTTTCCAGCAGGATCATATCCGTATCAAAGGATACCACATCCACAACTCCTGTAATATTTCCGGTTCTGCGGTCATCCAGTTTCACTTCATGCTTTCCCCTGGTTTCTTCCATATCTTTTCCCCTTTACTGTGTCTCTTTTCATTATATGGAAAAAAACGGACGGCTAGAACCGGATTCCCTGTCACAGATAACGGTAAAGACTTTCTGCCTCTTCTTTTTTCACCGTTTCCTTTACATTCAGCACTTCCACTTTCACACTTTTCGAACCGAACTGTATCTCCAGCTGATCGCCTTCCTTCACCTGAACGGAGGCTTTGGCAGGATTTCCATTAACCAGTACTCTTCCTGCATCACAGGCCTCGTTGGCCACCGTGCGTCTTTTGATCAGACGCGATACTTTCAAATATTTATCCAATCTCATATTATTCCCCTTACAAAACGGGGAGACAATTCCTTGTCTCCCCACATACTTCTTATTTCTCGTTTACCAGATCTTTTAACGCTTTTCCTGCTTTAAACTTCGGCGCTTTTGATGCCTGAATCGTCATAGTCTTGCCTGTCTGAGGATTCCTTCCTTCCCTTGCAGCTCTTTCTGATACTTCAAAGGTACCGAATCCAACCAGCTGAACTTTCCCGCCATTCTTCAATTCAGCAGCAACTACATCCACAAATGCTTTCAAAGCAGCTTCTGCATCTTTTTTTGATAACTCTGCCTGATCAGCCATAGCTGCAATTAATTCTGTTTTGTTCATGAGTATTCCTCCTCTGATCCTTTCCTGTTCTTACTTTGTCGAGTACGGGATTTCCGCTAATCCAATAAACCCTACCCAATATTTATATAACGTTTACCGCGGTTTGTCAAGAATATCTGCAAGGGCAAGTTCCGCATTCACATTCCTTTTCCGTGAAATACGGCAAATCTCCAAAAGAAGCTGTCCCAATAATTGTTCTTCATGGCCCTGGCTCTTTTCCAGCTCTTCCAACAGACGGCGGACTTTGAAAAAGCATTCGGATTCCGTTGGTTCCTTGTCTTCCTGCCCTTCCCTCTTCTTCAGTACCTTGGATGCTCTCAGAAGCGCCGGCAAATTTCGCGGAATCCCTTCCAAGCCTGTCCGCTCCTTTTTGCCTTTCTCCTGCTTCTTTATCTCTTCCCAGCTCCCCGGGACTTCATCGGCCTGCACCGCTTTTTTCTCCCCGAAAACATGGGGATGGCGGCGGATCATTTTTTCACTGATCCCCTGGATTACGTCTTCCAGAGTAAACAGCCCTTCTTCTTCGGCAATCTGACTGTGCATTACCACCTGAAGAAGCACATCGCCCAGTTCCTCGCAGAGATTTTCCCCGGACCCCTTCTCTTCCAGTATGCAGATTCCTTCATCCACCTCATAGGCTTCCTCAATCATGCAGGTACGAAGACTTTCATGGGTCTGTTTCCGGTCCCATGGGCATCCGTTTTCGCTGCGCAGATCCGCTACAATCTTTACCAGTTCCTCAAAGGTATACGTTTTCTTCACCCTGTTCTCCCGTCTGTCACATCATCTTATCAATCATAGCCAGCACTTCTTTTCCCAGTTCCTCTGATTTCTGGTCGGCGTCCTCCAGAGACGTCCCTTTAATTCCATAATAAAACTTCACTTTTGGTTCTGTGCCGGAGGGCCGCACGCAAAGCCATGCGTCATCTGTCAGTTCATAATAAAGCACATTGGAAGAAGGCAGACCGGTGGGCGCTACTTCGCCTGTCGCCAGAGTGGTAATCGTATCTTTCTTATAATCTCTGGCAGCCACCACGTCATAATTTCCGATCCTTGCCGGCGGGTTCTGACGCAGTCCTTCCATAATCTGCTGGATTTTTTCCAGTCCTTCAATTCCCTTCATCGTAATTGATTGGATATCGTCTTTATAGTACCCGTACTTTTCATACATATCAATCATAGCGTCCCACAAAGTTTTTCCCTGGGTTTTATAGTAAGCCGCAGCCTCGCACAGCGCCATGGTGGCCACTATGGCGTCTTTGTCTCTGGCATGGGTGCCGATCAGACAGCCGTAGCTTTCTTCAAATCCGAACAGATATGTGCCGGAATGATTCTGCTCAAATCCCAGAATCTGCTGTCCAATAAACTTAAATCCTGTCAGCACCTCGATCAGACGTACGCCATAGGCTCTGGCAATGGCATCGGCCATGTTGGTCGTTACAATTGTCTTAATCAGAGCGCCGTCCTCCGGAAGGCCTTTTAAGGCTTTCCTCTGGCCGATCTCGTAGTCTGCCAGCAGACAGCCGGACATATTTCCCGTCAGGGAGTGATATTCCCCTTCTTTGTCCTTTACATACACTCCGAGCCGGTCGGCATCGGGGTCGGTGGCCAGTACCAGATCTGCGTCCACCTCCTTTGCCAGGGCAAGTCCCAGGGCAAAGGCTTCTTTAGATTCCGGATTGGGATAGCTGACTGTAGGGAATTCTCCATCGGGAAGTTCCTGCTCTTTTACCACATATACATTTTTAAAGCCCAGTTCCGCCAGGACTCTGCGTGCCGGAATGTTGCCGGTGCCGTGAAGGGGACTGTAAACAATCTTCAGATCCCCCGCCGTCTGCTGGATGGCGTCCATATGGAGCACCTGGCTTTTCAATCTTTCGATATAAGCGTCATCCACTTTCTGTCCGATCACCTCATACAGTCCGGAAGCCATGGCTGCCTCCTTCTCCATGGTCTTAACCTGAGCATAATCTGTTACTTTTTTCACTTCGTCCATGATACCGCTGTCATGAGGAGGGGTAATCTGAGCGCCGTCTTCCCAATATACTTTATATCCGTTATATTCCGGCGGATTGTGACTGGCTGTAATATTGATGCCTGCGATGCATCCCAGTTCCCGCACGGCAAAGGAAAGCTCCGGCGTGGGGCGTAAGGATTCGAAAATATACGCTTTGATTCCATTGGCTGCCAGACATAAAGCCGCTTCGTTGGCAAATTCCGGCGACATCCGTCTGGAATCAAAGGCAATGGCAACGCCTCTTTTCTCACCGCCCTGGCTTATAATATAATTGGCAAGACCCTGAGTAGTTTTCCGAACCACATAGATATTCATCCGGTTTGTGCCTGCCCCGATCACTCCCCGAAGGCCTGCCGTACCGAATTCCAGATCTTTATAAAACCGTTCTTTTATTTCCTGATCATTGCCGGCAATATTTTTAAGCTCCTCTCTGGTTTTTTCATCAAAGTACGAAGAATTCACCCATGATTCATATGTTTCCTGATAGCTCATAACAAACGGTACCTCCTACCTAAATCTTTTCCTTTATTATAGCGTAAAGTGACTGAAAAAGGAATCAGAAAAACAGTTTTTTATAAATTCCATCCAGTCTTTCTGCTGCTTTATCAACACTTCCAGTTTTTCCAGATTTCGTCCGGAAATCCATGGCTTGGAACTGCCTGCGTAGTGATTGACCAATTTCCAAAACTTCCATGGATAGGAAAGCCGCAGCTTTAGATTTACCACTTCCTCCCTGGTCAATTTTTTTTCTTTATGATAAGCCAGTATCATGTCCTGTCCCAGCCGGACGTTCCAATTATGCTTTTCCAAAATCTTTCGCATAAACTGATACAGATCCGCCACCTGACAGTCGAAATTCCATTTTTCATAATTCACCAGCATGGTTCCCCTCTCTCCCCGAAGAAAATTATGCTGATTACATTCCCCATGGCAGATACTGCCCTTCTTTGTTTCTTTTTCATAAAGCTGCAGGTAACAGGAAATACCCAGATCCCTCACCGTCTGTTCTCCCTGATCTAAAAAATCTTTCAGGCATCCCAGCAGACGTCTCTCAAATTCATTTTTTGTTTTCTTCTTCTTAATATAAGTCCCTGTTTTTCGAATCTCGCGATTATGGCGGGAACACTCCTCCAAAAGCGACTCCTTACGGTAATTTTCCACCAGGGGAAGACACATTACACTATGTAACCGGGCCAACGTTTTTACACTTTCAAGAATATCGTTCCTGGACTTTGTATCACATTCTCTTCCTCCGAACCAGTCTCTCACCACATAGGAGATTCCGTCTTTGTCCTGAGAAACCAGTCCTCCTTCCAGATTTTCCACCACACAGTCCACTGCAATGTCACTGTTCTGCCGAATATGGAGCTGCAGCCGGTAAAGCTGCTCCAGTTTTTTTTGAGACCCTTTAAATTCCTTGATAATTTTCAGACCTTTTTCTGTCTCGCAGATAAGCGCGCCCCTCCCCCGGTATACCGCCTGCGCCTCCAGTCCGTACTGCTCCAGTACGCTCAACCCATAATCATACATCTGCAATCCCCCTTACCATGCTCTCTCTATCTTATGTAAGGGAGACAGAAATTATACTCTGGTGAATTACCCCCTCTTCTTGAATTTATTTTTTTATTGTGCTATGGTATCTAACATGGAAAAATGTCAGATTTTGGAAATTAAGCAGCTTCCAATACAATGCGCAAGAGGGTGATTACATGATACGGGAATATACAGAACAGAATGTGTACGAAGCACTTCTGGAACGGCTGAACTTTATTTTTAAAGAATTCGACAATATATTCATCTCCTTTTCCGGCGGAAAAGACAGCGGTCTTCTTCTCAACATTCTCATGGATTACAGGAGAAAATATTATCCCGATAAGAAAGTAGGCATCTTCCATCAGGATTTCGAAGCTCAGTATACCGTTACCACCGAATACATCGAGCGGACCATGGAACGGTATAAAGACGAGGCGGAGCTCTATTGGGTCTGTCTTCCCATGGCCACGCGAACGGCTTTAAGCAGCTATGAAATGTACTGGTACCCCTGGGACGACACAAAACAGGAGGCCTGGGTCCGGCCCATGCCGAAGAAAAAATACGTTATTAACCTGGACAACAATCCCATCACTACTTACCGTTATCGGATGCATCAGGAAGATCTGGCTCACCAGTTTGCCCGCTGGTACCGCATCTCCCACGGAAACGCCAAAACCGTATGTCTTCTGGGAATGAGAGCTGATGAATCCCTCCAGCGGTACAGCGGTTTTCTAAACAAGCAATATGGTTATAAAGGAGAATGCTGGATCACAAAACAGTTCAAAGATGTCTGGTGCGCTTCCCCCATGTACGACTGGACGCTGGATGATATCTGGCATGCCAACTATCTTTTTCACTATGATTACAATAAATTATATGATCTCTATTACAAAGCGGGGCTGAAACCCTCTCAGATGCGCGTAGCTTCCCCATTCAACGATTATTCCAAAGACGCCCTCAATATGTACCGGGTGATCGATCCGCAGATATGGGTCAGACTGGTGGGAAGAGTCCGGGGCGCCAATTTCGGTGCCATTTACGGAAGATCTAAAGCCATGGGATATCGCAGTGTCCGTCTGCCCGCAGGCCACACCTGGAAATCCTACACCATGTTTCTCCTGGATACCCTGCCCGTTCGTCTTCGGAATAATTATGTTAAAAAATTCAACTCATCCATTCAGTTCTGGCACAAAACCGGAGGAGGACTGGATGAAGAAACCATTCAGGAGCTGATCGACCACGGTTACCGTATTAAACGAAACGGTGTCTCCAACTATACGCTGAACAAGAAATCCCGGATTATCTTTGTCGATAAAATCCCAGACAACACCGATGATATCAAAACCTCCAAGGACATTCCCAGTTGGAAACGCATGTGCTGCTGTATCCTGAAGAACGACCATATCTGCCGGTCCATGGGCTTTGGCATGACACGGCAGCAGCAGAAACGCATAGATGCCATTCGAAGAAAATATGAAAGTATTGAGGAGATGAATTATGGAACATAAAAGCCCTGTCTATCACATCATTGCCGTACCGGTGGAAAAGATCAAACCGAATACATATAACCCCAATGCGGTAGCTCCCCCGGAAATGCGCCTTCTTTATGACAGCATAAAAGCTGACGGTTATACCATGCCCATTGTCTGCTATTACGACCAGCCGGAAGATATTTATATCATTGTGGACGGATTTCACCGTTACCGCATTATGCTGGAATATCCGGATATCTACGAACGGGAAAAGGGAATGCTTCCCGTATCCGTGATTCAAAAACCCCTGGATCAGCGGATGGCCAGTACCATCCGTCACAACCGCGCCCGCGGCAATCATAATGTGGACCTGATGAGCAATATCATCAAAGAACTCCATGAGCTGGGCCGTTCCGACGCCTGGATCTCCAAACATCTGGGTATGGATAAGGATGAAATCCTCAGACTGAAACAGATCACAGGACTGGCCGCCCTGTTTAAAGATGTGAAATTCGGCAAAGCCTGGCAGCCTGCCGAAGAAGAGAAATAAGAAAAACTGCTGCAAAATATTTCTATTTTGCAGCAATTCTTTTTGCTTTCTTTTAATATGCTTTTCCCCAATATACCATCTTCACCGCCGGTTTCCCGCAGCAGACGCAGGTATCGGCCAGATGCTCCTGTTCAAAGGGCATGCAGCGGGAAGTGGCCTGAGTCTCCTCTTTGATCTTATCCTCGCATTCCTGACAGCCGCACCACATGGCTTTTACAAAGCCCGGCTTTTCTTCAATGGTCTTTTTGAATTCTTCATAATCGGTAGCTACATAGGTGTGGGAATCCCGATGAGCTCTGGCTCTTTCCAGCATATCATGCTGAATGGTTTCCAGCAGCTCCTTGGCCTTCTGCGCCGCCTGATCCAAAGATACCACAATTTTTTCTCTGGTATCCCTGCGAACCAAAACGGCCTGATTCTGCTCAATATCCTTTGGTCCCAGTTCCACACGGAGAGGTATTCCTCTCATCTCCTGCTCGGAGAATTTCCAGCCGGGACTCTTGTCCCCATCGTCCACCTTCGTGCGGATGCCCTGGGCTTTCAGACTTTCCGCCACCTGTCCGGCTGCCTCCAGTACGCCTTCTTTCTTCTGCTGAATGGGAATCACCGTCACCTGAACGGGAGCGATTCTGGGCGGAAGCACCAGACCGCTGTTGTCTCCGTGTACCATAATGATTGCGCCGATCATACGGGTTGTCATCCCCCATGAGGTCTGATGTACGTATTTCAGCGTATTGTCTTTATCCGTGTATTGAATTCCAAAGGCTTTCGCAAAACCATCTCCGAAATTATGGCTGGTTCCCGACTGAAGAGCCTTCCCGTCATGCATCAACGATTCAATGGTATAAGTAGATTCTGCTCCGGCAAATTTCTCCTTATCGGTTTTCTTGCCTTTGATCACAGGAATTGCCAGTACCTCTTCACAGAAATCGGCGTAGAGGTTCAGCATCATTATCGTTCTTTCCTCTGCCTCTTCGGCTGTGGCATGAGCCGTATGGCCTTCCTGCCAGAGGAATTCACGGGAGCGCAGAAAAGGCCTCGTGGTTTTTTCCCAGCGAACCACCGAGCACCACTGATTGTACACTTTCGGCAGATCTCTGTGGGAATGAATATCCTTTGAATAAAGATCACAGAACAGTGTCTCTGATGTAGGTCTGACGCAAAGCCTTTCCTGCAGCGGTTCCATTCCTCCATGGGTCACCCAGGCTACCTCAGGCGCAAAACCTTCCACGTGATCCTTTTCTTTCTGCAGCAGACTTTCCGGGATAAACATGGGCAGATAAACGTTTTCCACCCCCGTTGCCTTAAATCTGGCATCCAGCTCCTTCTGGATATTTTCCCAGATGGCATAGCCTGCCGGTTTAATCACCATGCATCCCTTTACGCTGGTATAATCAATCAGTTCAGCTTTCTTTACAATATCCGTATACCACTGAGCGAAATCTTCTTCCATAGAAGTAATCGCTTCTACCAGTTTCTTTTCCTTTGCCATGACTTCTCCTTTTTATTTCACCATTTCTTTTTATCAAACACGGAAGGTGATCTCCCGGTTTGTCCTATTGTATCTGTAATAACGAACCCCCGCGGCATCCATCATCCGTTTTGAAGCAATGACGGAATCCGTGTCTTCATACTTATCACAATCGTAAATCACCGTCTTAATTCCCGCCTGGATGATGGCCTTGGCGCATTCGTTGCAGGGAAACAAAGACACATAGAGCTTTGCTCCCTCCAGGCTGCCTCCTCTGTAATTTAAAATTGCATTCAGCTCGCTGTGAGTGGAATACAGATACTTGGTCTCCAATGGTTCCCCTTCTCTGGTCCAGGGAAATTCATCGTCTGAACATCCCGTGGGGAAACCATTATATCCCATAGAAAGGATCTTATTGTCCGCACTGACAATGCAGGCGCCCACCTGGGTGTTGGGATCTTTGGAACGCATCCCTGATAAAATCGCCACGCCCATAAAATATTCATCCCATGTGATATAGTCCTTTCTTTTCGTATCCATCCTTCTCACCTTATCCTTTCTCAGTCTGAAAGCAGCTCCTCTTCATTGAGCTGAACAACCAGACCGTCCAGCAGTTTTTCCATAATCTCATAACATTTTCCATACTCCTTCAGCGGTTCCCCATAAAGAGGGGCCAGCTCCCCCCGAAGCCGGATATATTCCGTCAACGTATGAACATTTCTGGCATTTTCATAATTTTCCCAGATTTTCTCCTTCTGCGCGTCTTCCATGGTCAGAATCAGCACATCATCGCCGATATCCTCCTGGGTAAGCTGCCTGGCCACATGATCCGCCACGCTGTATCCGTTGCTGATCAGCACCGCCTCCGCTTTCTGATTCATGGGTTCCGGAAAAAGCACCACCAGACCTCTGGATTCCACTTCCAGGGGCCCCAGCAAAAATTTACTCTTCATAATAATTTTAGCCATGGGCGCTCTGCTGTTATCGTCATCATCTACAAAAATCAACTTATTGTAACGCTTCACTTTGCCGCTCCCCTAAACTTTAATCACCTGATGTCCCGCCGCTTTCAGCAGACGATTCATGATCGCCTGTCCCATTTTGGGCGTATCGAAAGATTCCGAAAAGATGTAAGCCGCCTCACACTCGTCGAATTCTCTCAACACACTGTACAAATGGCGTCCGATACTTTCTTCCTCGGAACGGGCTCCAATGCTTTTTACAATTCCTCTGGGATATTTCCCAACGGATTCATCCGTTCCAATGATTCCCACCGTATATCCGGCTGCCATTTTTTCCTCCGCCAGTTCCCGTATCTTATCTATGACTTTATCCTGCTGTCCTTCCACAACCAGCAGAGATCCCTTCGGCGCATAATGGCGGTACTTCATCCCCGGCGCTTTGGGCCGTACCCGGGAATCGTCTGCAATCAGTCCCTGGTCCATACGAACCTCTCCCAGAATCTCCCGCAGTCGTTCTTCATTGATATACCCGGGCCGCAGCACAGTGGGAACCTCTTCTGTAAAATCTACAATGGTGGATTCCAGGCCAATTCCTACACTGCCGCCGTCCACAATCATTTCGATTTTTCCATTCAGATCCTCGATAACATGATCCGCCGTTGTAGGACTGGGTCTGCCTGAAGTGTTGGCGCTGGGCGCCGCCACGTATCCCCCGCTCTCCCGGATCAATTCCCGGGCGATGGGATGATCCGGCATCCGCACAGCGACACTGTCCAGCCCCCCTGTGGTCTCATAAGGCACCAGATCACTTTTATGAAAAATCATGGTAAGGGGACCTGGCCAGCAGGCTTCGGCCAGCTTTCTGGCTTCTTCCGGAACTTCCATCACCAGAGGAAAGAGACTTTCCATATCTGCAATATGAACGATCAGCGGATTATCCGACGGTCGTCCTTTGGCCGCGTAAATTCGATGAGAAGCCTCCACATCCAAAGCATTTCCGCCCAGTCCATATACCGTCTCTGTAGGAAAAGCCACCAGTCCGCCCTCTTTTATGATCCTTCCAGCCTCCCGAATATAATCCATCCGGGGCTTTGCAGGATCAATTCTTACTATTTTCGTATTCATCGCTTTACTTTCCTTTGCATAATCCACTTTATTATACCACACATTATGTAAAAAGAAACTCTATTTTTTCAGATAGGCTGCAACTCCTTCACAGACTGCATCCGCAATTTGCTCCTGATATTTTTCTTCACAGAGCCTTCCGGCCTCCTCAGGATTCGACAAAAATCCGCATTCCACAATCACCACCGGCGTTTTTGTTTTTCTCAGCATATAATATGTCTCGTTCCCCCGGGCTTCTCTGCTGCTTTCCGGCGCCAGCCGGGAAACCAAAGCCTCCTGAAGAGTCTCAGCCAGTTCCCGTCCGCTGTCAGAATTTTGATAGTAAAATACCTGGGGTCCCTTCACCGATTCGTCTGAATAGCTGTTCTGATGGATGCTGACCGCGCAGTCTGCGCCGCTCTCGTCAATAATCCCACAGCGGTTTTTCAAATCCTGCGCTTTCTTATTGCTGCTGTCTTCCTCACACAGCATAACATCTTCCGTCCTGGTCATAATCACCTGAATCCCTCTTTTTTCCAGACGTTCCTTTAACTTCAGGGCAATTTCCAGATTAATCTCCTTTTCCAGCACATCGCCGGCCCCTACCTTTCCGGGATCCCTTCCGCCGTGTCCCGCATCCACCACCACCGTCTGTTCTTCCACCGCAGTCTGAGAAACCAGCCGCGCCCCCTCCTGGGACAGAAGGTAAACGCCGAACAGCAAAAGACAGCCCAGAACAATTTCCGCCGCCTTCTTTTTTACTTCTTTTTCCATTTCATCCCCGCCTTGAACCTTTACTGTAAATATATGTTTTTCGTTTACAAATATTGAATAATCTGTTATATTAATATCAAGTAACAAAAGGCAGAGACGCCGCAAAACATTTTTGTTTTTGCGGCGTCTTTTTTATCTTCCGTGCAGAAAGGAGTGTTTTTTATGGGTGCATTTGATAAAATATTAAGCGGTTTTTCCAGCATAGACCGCTTGTTGGATTATATCCGCATGGGCGACAATGTAGTATGGCGGGTCAGCGATTTGGAAGAATTCAAGTTTTTTGCGGACCCTTTTGCGGAGCAGGCCATTACAGATAAAAGGAATCTGATTTATATGCGTTTCGCAAAGCATGAACCTTTGTTTTCTCCAAGACCGGGGCTGAAAATTTATGAGTTTGATTCCGATAAAGGGTTTGAGGCTTTTACTGTCGATATCTACAACTGCATTACCCGGGAGGGTAGGGAGGCCTTTTATATATTCGACAGCCTTTCCTCTCTCCAGTCTGCGTGGTACACTGATTTGATGATGGGAAACTTTTTCCAGGTTACCTGCCCTTATCTCTTTCGACTGGATACAGTAGCATATTTTCCTATTTTGAAGGGACGCCACTCCTTTGACGCCCTGGCAAGAATACGGGATACTACACAGCTTCTTCTCGATGTTCACACGGACAGTGAACAAATCTATCTTCATCCTTTAAAAGTATGGAATCGTTACTCGTCCAAAATGTTCATGCCTCATTTCTGCCCATTGTCTTCCGAAGAATTCATCTCCCTGGAAGACGGCGTAGCGCTGAGTCATTATTACCAGCTTCTGGAGGAAGAAGAAGCACAAAACCAGGATCAGAATTACGACAGTCATGACCGCTTTTTTTCCACCGCCAGACTTGCATACCTGCAGGGGAACTTCAGCCCCAAAATGGAACAGCAGATTCTGGAAAGCACCATGACCAGAGACAAACGTCTCCAGAAAATGCTGAAACGTTTTTTCAAACCCAAAGATTACTTTTCACTCCGGGATCGAATGATTGGCAGCGGTTCCATCGGCGGGAAGGCATGCGGCATGCTTCTGGCCCGCAAAATCGCCCAGACACTTTTGTCCGATTACCGCGCTCACCAAGAACCCCACGATTCTTACTACATCGGCTCTGACGTATTCTACACTTACATCGTATCCAACAATTGTTGGGAAACTCGTATCGCCCAGCGGACGGAAGAAGGATATTTCAAAAAGGCTGACACTCTGAAAGAAGCTTTGCAGGAAGGTCAGTTCCCGCCTAAAATCCGCGAAAAATTTCAGTCTGTGCTGGAATATTTTGGTCAGAGTCCGATCATCGTACGTTCCTCCAGCTTTCTGGAAGACGGATTCGGCAATGCTTTTGCCGGAAAATACGAATCCGTATTCTGCACCAATCAGGGTTCACCGGAAGAAAGACTGACCGCTTTCGAAAATGCCGTGCGTACAGTCTACGCCAGCACCATGGATGTCTCCGCACTGGAATATCGGAAACAGCGCGGTCTGGAATATCACGATGAACAGATGGCTGTACTGGTGCAGCGTGTGTCCGGCTCTTACCATGGAAATTATTTCTTTCCCGCCGCTGCAGGTGTCGGATACAGCTACAGCATATATAAATGGAGCCGGAATATGAATCCTTCGGCAGGGCTGCTCCGGCTTGTCACCGGCCTTGGCACCCGGGCAGTAGACCGAACCGAAAATGATTATCCCCGTCTTGTGGACTTGGACCGACCCACAGTTTCCATGCAGACCACCTTAGCCGGAAAGCACCGATTTTCTCAACGATATCTGGATGTTCTGGACACTCAGGCCAATTGCTTTACTACCATTTCCGCAGAATCGCTCATGGAACAGCTTCCCCTATGGTTTAAAAAAGCCCTCATGGAACGGGACTATGAAGCGGAAGGGGTTCTTCAGCGGATGAACCGGTTCCGCCAGGTCTGGTTTATCACCTGTCAGGGATTATTGGAAAACACAGAATTTACCCACCTGATGCAGCATCTTCTGCAGACACTGGAACAGGAATATGGAAATCCCGTAGATATCGAATATACTGTTAATTTGGATGATAAAGGAAAATTTGTTCTCAACCTGCTGCAGTGCCGCCCGCTGTACACCGGAACACAGAACAGAAGGATTCAGATTCCTGCCCTGCCTAAATCCCACATCCTGTTCCGCCTTGAAGATTCTTCCATGGGGAATTCCGTCAAAAAGCAAATTCACGCAGTGATCCAGATTGATCCCAAAGCTTATTATGAATATCCTCATCAACTGAAACCCCAGGCGGCTGAAGCCTTGGGACGAATCAACCGCTTCTACCATGGCAGCGGAAAAAATATTCTCCTGATGGCTCCCGGAAGGCTGGGTACTTCTTCTCCTGAGCTGGGAGTACCGGCTGCCTTTGCTCAGATTTCCGGCTTCTGCGGTATATGCGAGATATCTGACCGACGCGCGGGCTATATGCCGGAACTAAGTTACGGCAGCCATATGTTCCAGGATCTGGTGGAATCCGATATTCTTTACTGTGCTGTCTGGAACGACGAGCGCACTCAGATCTATCAGCCTGATTTACTGACCAAGATTCCCAACCTTTTCCCCTCTATCTGTCCCGACATGGATAATCTGTTTTCCATGTTTCGTGTGACAGAACCCCAGGAACTTTATTGCTGGAATGACGTCATGACAGGCGAAACCCTCTGCGGCTATCAAAATACCGCTTCTGACTGAGCCGAAAATTGCTTCCGGCCAATGACAGATTCCTCCGATAATGATATAATAGATCAAGAATTTTGCTCTCAAGGAGGAAATTAAAATGAACTCATCTGATAATTCCAAATTGGCGGCAGGTATCCTGGCCGCCGGGACGACTCTGCTTTTTTTCGCAGCCTGCCTGGCCGTACCTGCCATTTCTTCCCAGATTTCCAGTCTGGGAAACTTAAATCTTATTACTTACGGGGGAAGCGTGATTCTTTTTTGCCTGTCTTTCCTGCTGTACTGCCGACTGCTGTCCGCTAAAACTTTCCTTTCTCTCTCCAGGGGAAAACTGCCCGGTATATTTTCACTTTTATTCCTAGCCGGAAGTTTTCTTTTCCTTGGAGCCGCTTTTTTGCTGGAGGGAAATCTGGCCGGAGGAGTATCTTATAAATATGTGTGGCATAATCTTCCATTTTTTCTTGTTGCTCTTGCTGCCGTAACCGGGGTAATCCTCTTTTTCAGACTATGGAAATTCCAGGAAATCCCTCTGTCCAATATTTTATACGGTCTCTATTACGCCTGCCTGACCGCACTGA
The DNA here is from genome assembly GCA_050944435.1 of Ruminococcus sp. Lineage (GTDB taxonomy): Bacteria > Bacillota > Clostridia > Lachnospirales > Lachnospiraceae > Ruminococcus_G. Next base: position 96,122 of record JBMNRB010000005.1, on the reverse strand, counting down.
TCGGCTATACCTTTTATACCCCCAATGTATTTGGCCGTTATGATGTGGCGGATACGGCCCATGGCCACGCATATTTTAATTCCATATACAATGTATACCACGGAAGCGCCTACACAGAGACCACCACCAGTATATACGGTCACTACGGTCTTTTTTATAAGCTGCCCATGAAAATTCTGGGCGGAAATTTTACCGATTTTATCCTGCTTACGGCCTGTATCGGAGCTCTTTGCTTTTTATGCTCCTTTCTCGCCCTTCATCTTATGATAAAAAATTCCATCGTCCGCCTGATAGGCTGCCTGGCCATGACTTTTCCCATTCTGTCCATGAGAGGCGGTTATTATTGGCAGCTTTGGCCTCACCGTATTCTGTTTGCCAGCCTTATGACCCTGTTCGCCGCTTTTTGCATTCATTTTCAAAAATTAAATCGAATCACCTGGTTTACAGGGTACCTGATTTGCCTCCTGGGAATAGTCTGGAATACGGAAAGCGGCATATTCTGCGCCGCCGCCTGGGCCGGCCTGTGGCTTCTTCTCTACTTTTCCGGAGAACGAAGGAGCCTTACGAGCCTTCTGAAACATATACTCTGGCAGTTTGCCGGTATTTTGTTTTCTTTTTTTGGCGCCTTTGGCGCCGTAAACCTTTACAATATTCTGCAGGATTCCGCAGCCAATTCCTTAAAAGAGTTTCTGTTTCCTCTAATGTCCTCCTCCTACATGACAGATCTTTTAAGACTGGATCTTCCCCTTTATCCGGCTGCCTATATGATGGTTCTCCTTTTATTCCTCATTGGAATCGGCTGGGGAATTTCCCATATGAAATGGTGCAGAATAAACACCGGAACAAGTTCCTGTCCCCCTTTGCCCCTGTTTTGCTTCTTTCTGTCCGTGCTTTCTCTGGGGCAGATTACTTACTTTATCAACAGGCCGGCTTACCATAATCTGGACATTTGCCACATTCCGGCTGTCATTTTAATGTGTATCCTGGCAGATCTGGGGCTTCCGCTGCTGCGCTCCCGCCTGACCGGGAATTCTTCCCGGGATTCCTTTTCCCAGGCGGCAAAGAAGGCCTTTTCCCTTTTGTCCCTGTGCGTTCTTCCCCTGCTCTGCGCCGGTACCATTCTTCAATACAGCTACAATACGGATATTAAGAAGAACTACCACAACCTGGCTGAATTTCAGGATTTTGCCAATACCATTGCCGCTGAGATCCCTCCCCACACTTACGGTTTCGGCGTCTCTGTGGCGGAGGTTTACAGCCTGCTGGGCTGGTCCACCAACTGCTATACCCTGGATTTCACTGATCTTTCGGTGCGGCCCCAAACTGCCGATTATATCATAGAGGATATAAAAGAAAAGGAGATCGACGCCGTCTTCACCGGTCAGGCCACCATAGAAAAGATGAAATCCTTTGCTCCCCAGGCCGCCCAGTGGTTTCTGGAACACTTTACTTTGAGCAAAGAATATGAGTTCGGCGGTTCTACATTTCGCTATTATATCAGAAATTAACTGAAAAGGGAGGCCTCGGCCTCCCTTAACCATTATCGCTATTTCTTTTTCCCAATTCCATGTTTCTGCAGGAATAACTCGATATCTTCTTCCGTCAGATCATCCTCTTCATCCAACACCTCTTCCAGCTCCAGATCCTTTCTGATTTTCCGTTCAATCTCCCGCAGTGTTTTTTCTGCATTTCTGACCATCAAATCTTCATCTGTCATTTTTTCTTCCGGTTTCTTTGGAATATCTTTCGGAATAAGATCATCCGCTTTTATTTCCCCAGGCGCCGGTGAATTATCAATCATCTGATGGATTTCCTTATAGGAAGCCATAAATCGCTTCTGAACCTGATTCATCAGATCCACAATTTCATCCAGTCTTTTCTGAACGATTTCGCACTTCCTTTTTCCGTCGTCAACCCGTCTGTCCACCTCTGCCTGTACCGAGTCGATCTTTTTCTGCGCTTCCTCTTCCGCCTGCGCAATCATTCTCTCTCCTTTGGCCCGGGCTTCGTTGATAATATTTTCCGCCCGGATTTGGGACTCTACCACAAGACGTGAAATGCTGTCATAATGATCAATATATTTCTGATACTTATTTTTAATTTCCTGTTCCAGATTTTCTTTCTGCTCTTCCTTGGCAACCAGGCGATGAGTCAGCTCTTCAATCCGGCTGTTTTTCTGCTGAATTTCTTTTGTGAGACGTCCGACTTCACCAGCATGGGCATCTTTGAGCTTTCGAATCTGTTCCATTACGTCATCCTTGTCGTATCCCCCCATCAAAGTAGTCTTAAACATTTCATTGTCGCTCATATGATATACTCCCTTCTTCATTATCCGTTTAAATATTGACTGATGATTTCCCATACTGTATTTCTCTGATAACCCAACTGCCAGGACGCCACTCCCGCCAGATCATAGGACTGTATCAGCTTCATTTTTGCCTCTATGGACTCTTCATCCTCCAGCCAGATCTGATATAACGCTGTATCGTCTTCCTTTTCTGCCACGTTCTGCCCCACCGTGCCGTCCCAGTACACTTCCATATCGTTGGATTCCACATATTCCGACGCTTCGTCCATGGTCATGGTCTCACTGGTCAGATTACTGGAACCAAAGGGCTGTGTCCAGAGTCTGGTGTAAAATGGAATGGCATTCACCACTTTTTCTCTGGGAACATGCTCCAGCGTTCCTTTAATTCCCTCTTCCACATAGGGAAGGGACGCTACGGAACCGGCTTCCTCCGATCCTGCATAATGTTCATCATATCCCATGATAATCACATAATCGGCCATGATCCCCTGCTCTTTCCAGTTATAGAACTCATTATAGGGCTGGGGTACCGGCAGATCCACAGACAGCACCTTATTTTCTTTCCGCATGGCCACGGAAAGTTCGCGAATAAACTGTACGTAATGGGGGGCGCTGTCCTCTGTAATATTTTCAAAGTCCACATTGATGCCGTCCATGCCGGTTTCTTTCACCGCGCTTATGAGCTGACTGATGATTTTTTCGCGGTTTTCTCTAACCGAAAGCACATCCAGAGTACTCACATCCGTATTGATATTCTCAATCAGTCCCCATACTTCCAGTCCGGCCCCATGGGCCTGATCCACATACTCTTTGCTGGCCAGTGAGCGCAGCGTACCGCTGGAATCGGCAAAAGTAAACCAGGTCGGCGATATGGTATTCAATCCTTCGCATCCCGCTATTTTATCTGACAGTTCCTGATTCCCTTCTTCGTTCATCATCAAATGCCAGGAAAGATTAATTTTATAGTCCTTTTGTATGCTGGTATATTCCGGCGCCTCTGAGGAAAATTTCACCTCTTCTTCCCGGACTTCGCTGATATTTTTATTCTGCACATATCCCACGTATCCGTCCGGCGTGGCCACTTTCGTCCAGGTTTCCATGGCTTCCAGAAACCTGAGATGGTCTCCTTCTTCCCCATCCGTCAAAATCGGACTTTTGATGCCGCCTTTTTCCCTTACCTGATATTTCCCGCTGGCATCCACCATCTGCACCGTGCCTTCCTGGGTATTGATCACCGTCCGGTTGGGATTTTCAAACACCTGGCATTCCATATCCGTATATTTAATTAAAAAATCCAGTGAAACAAGAAAATTCTCCCCTTCCTGTATAATCATGGGATTTTCTTCTTCCATCTCTTCTCCGTTCACCGTATAACTGGTGCTGTCCGGCTGAAGCTCCAGCACTTCTTCCGGAAGGGTATACAGCATCACCTGATTCTGCTCGTCCCAGTAAAACCTGGAGTTGATATACTGACTCACCGTACCGCTGCCGATGTAAATCTTTCCATCAATCAGTCTTCCCTTTTCTTCCAGGATTTCCTGATTCAGGATCAGCGCCACTTCTTCCTCGTTCTCCACTCCAAAGTACTGACTGCTGTCCATCCGTTCTTTTCCCGGCAGGTACCGGCTGATTACCATACTTAATACTCCCGCCGCCGCAACCAAAATAATCAGCAGCAGTACAATCAGCGCCGGCGATACTCGTTTCTTCATGCTGTTTAACCTCCTTGCTACGTTTCATTATAGCAATATATCAGATATTCGTCATCATGTATTTCGACTTTTTTAGATTATTTTCACAAAAAAGACGCCCGGAATTTGGCTGTGTAAAGGGACTTTACCTGTAATCCGGGCGCTTTTATTCTACTTTTCTTTAATTAAATCAAACTCCAGTTTTTCCACTTCCCCCCTTTCATTCTGTACGTAATCCCGCATATACGTGCCTTCTTCAGCTACACTGCACGCCTTTGCGATCTCTTTGGGCGTGCTGGGCTGTCCATCCAGACAGAGCAGAACTCCCTGCCGGGCGTACATATCCAGTTCCCGGCGCAGCGCATGATTTTTCTTTTTTCTTTTTTTACCCATGAAACAATTGGCAGTTTTCCCTTGAAATATGTGATATATTATTTAAGCCTCTGCCCTCTCCTTTCTTTATCATAGTCTGCAGGGCAAAACCCAATTTTTACGGAAAAGGACATAAAAAGAAACAGTAAGGCGGGATTTCTGTACCGATTAGATTATTAAATTTATAAATTACAATTGGAAATTTCGGCGATCTGCCGTATGAAATATAAGATAATCGTCCGGATTGCATTGAATGTCACTTTTCCGTGAAATCATTATACCCCAAAGCCGATACCCTGTAAACCGTTTTTCCTTTAAATTTTCCAGAAATCTGAAAGTTTCGTGAATTACTTTACATATTCTTATGCTCTGGTATATAATATAGTAGGAGCAGACTAAATAAATAGCAGCGCATTTCTTGGAAATTCATCATAAATGAATAGGATGTGAGAATATGAAAATTGAAAAAATTAACGACAACCAGATACGTTGCACACTGACCAGTGATGATTTGGCTAGCCGTGAAATAAAGCTCAGTGAACTGGCATATGGAACAGACAAAGCAAAAAATCTGTTTCGCGATATGATGCAGAAAGCTCACAATGAATTCGGATTCGAGGCAGACAACATCCCTTTGATGATTGAAGCAATTCCGGTTACCCCGGACAGTATTGTTCTCATTATCACAAAGGTGGAAGATCCTGAAGAACTGGATACCCGGTTTTCCAACTTTTCACAGCCGGAAGAAAACTCCATGGATGCTTCCGAAACTCCGCAGATCACCGGCGCCGACGATATCATTGATATTTTCCAGAAGATATATGAAGCGAAGACAAAAGGACGAGCAGCGAAAAAGGAAAAGGAAACTCCTGAAAAGGAGGAAAATACCGCTCAGGAGCCGTCTGTCAACCTTCTCCGGCTGTTCACTTTCCTTCAACTGGACGATGTCATTGAAGCAGCCCATGCACTGAACCGTTACTTTGACGGACACAATACATTATATAAAAATGCAGAGGGGTCTTACTCCCTCGTTCTTCATCAGTCTGACTGCTCACCGGAAGAATTTAACCGTGTCTGCAATATGCTTTCAGAATACGGCCATGGCAAAGCTTTTTCTGCTGCTGGAGAAGCTTATCTGACAGAGCATGGAGAAATCGTCATCATGGACTGCGCTTTGCAGCAGCTGGCAGCCATCTAAGTAAGAACCTAAAAAACCAGCCCGCTTTTCCGCGGACTGGTTTTTTACTGAAATTTTTAAATTATTTTACGCCTGAGCGGCCAGAAAATCGTTGATCTGTTTTTCCAGCACATCTGCATCCATTCCGTGAACCATAGCTGCTTCTTCCAGAGTTTCTCCCTGAGCTGAAGGGCATCCAATGCAATGCATACCTGCTCTCATCAGAATCACTGCAATATTCTGATCCACATTCAACAACTCGCCAATGCGCATATCTTTAGAAATCTGTGCCATGTAAAATTTCCTCCTTATTTAAAATACCCTGCGGGTTATCTTCTCGTTGCTATTGCTCATTATAATACCTTTTCACCGGAAAAACAACTGGAAAGTTTATAAATTTAATCTAAAATACATCCTTCCATCACCCACATGAGAATTGTTTAAAATTTTATACTTGTAATCTTACATAATATATATTAAAATGTGCTTAAACCGATAGTGGTACATTATTTTAATAATAGAGGAGGATTTTATCATGGCATATGTAATTTCTGATGCATGCGTAAGCTGCGGTTCATGCGAAAGCGAATGTCCGGTAGAAGCAATCAGCCAGGGCGAAACACAGTACGAAATCGATCCCGATACTTGTGTAGACTGCGGATCCTGTGCAGCTGCTTGTCCGACAGATGCAATTTCTGCTGAATAATTAATTGTTTATAACGTAAAAACTGCTCGTCTTGCAGATGAGCAGTTTTTTATGTTATGTCAGTTTTTCTTTTCTGCTGTATTTCTTTTTTCCCTTTTTCCCCTGTTCCTTTGTGGCAGCCACCATTTTTCGTGAAAACTGATGACGGCGTATGGCGGCATCCAGCCGTTTATACCGGTCTTCCTGATGATTCATCTCCCGAATCTGCGTCAGCAGCCCATCCAGAATGCGGAAAAATTCCTCTTTTTTGTCCGCCTCCCCGTCTTCCTTCTTCTCAGCAATTTTCTCTGCCTCAACGGCCATATCTGCCTTTCTCTGCATTTTCACAGCCGCCTTCTTCTCCGGAAATCCTTTGTCTGAACCGCCTCCGCGGGAATATACTTCCCTGCGCATCACCGGTATCAATTCTTTTATGGTTTTTAGCTGAAAGCCTTTCTTCTTAAGTTCTTTAATACTCAGAAAAATCTGAATATCCTGCCGGGTGTAGCAACGATGTCCCATTTCATTCCTGGCTATGGGAAGATCCAGCTCTTCTTCCCAATACCGCAGCACATGAGTCTCCACATCTACCGTTTTGGCAGCCTCGGAAATCAGGAATCTGGTTTCATTCATATCCTTACCCCTTTGCATTTGGCTTCCCTTTCATTATAATCACCGCCAAATACAAATGCAATGAAAAGACATCGACACCTTCTGACAACCCTGCCACTATTTTTTCCAGTTGACAAATCTGGTATACTCCGGCATCCATACCAGATTGATCGTGCCAATGGGGCCGTTTCTCTGCTTTGCAATAATAATTTCCGCCACATTGGGATTGGGCGTATCTTTATTATAATAATCGTCCCGATAGATAAACATTACCACATCGGCATCCTGCTCAATGGCCCCCGATTCCCGAAGGTCAGAGAGCATAGGACGTTTATCATCCCTTTTTTCCACTGCACGGCTCAACTGGGACAGCGCCACCACCGGAACATTCAATTCCCTGGCCAGCGCTTTCAGCGACCGGGAAATCTCCGATATTTCCTGCTGTCGTGAATCAGATCTTCCGCTTCCCGACATCAGCTGCAGATAATCAATGATGATGATTCCCAGGTTATGCTCCAGCTTGTACTTTCTGCACTTGGATCGCATCTCCGCGATGGATATTCCCGGCGTATCATCGATAATCAGATTGGAATTTCCGATGACTCCCGCGCCCTCAATCAATTTCGCCCAGTCCTCATCCTTCAGGTTACCCGTTCGAATGCTCTGAGAATCCACTTTTGATTCCAACGAAAACAGACGGTTAACCAATTGTTCCCTGGACATCTCCAGGCTGAAAATTGCCACCGTCAGATTTTTTTTAAACGCCATATACTGTGCGATATTCAGCACAAACGCCGTCTTCCCCATGGAAGGACGGGCCGCTACCAAAATAAAATCAGAGGGCTGAAGTCCCGAAGTTTTATAATCCAAATCCACAAATCCTGTGGGCAGCCCCGTTACATTCCCCTTGGTTCTGGAAGCCTTTTCAATCGTGTCCAGTGCGTTCAGCACCACCTGCCGAATCGGAACAAATTCTCCAGTGTTCCGCTTCTGCAGCAATTCAAACAGCCGCTTTTCCGCGTCCTCCATGATATCTTCCACTTTATCTTTTCCCAGATAACAGGCTGTGGAAATCTCTTCACTTACTTTAATCATTCTGCGAAGCATCGCCTTGTCCCTTACAATTTCTCCATAATGCTTCGCGTTGGCAATGGTGGGAACCGCCGCAAACAATTCTTTAAAAAATTCCATGCTGCAAAGCTCCGGGGGAACATCTTTTTCCCTCAGTCTTTCCTGAAGTGTCACCGGATCCACCGGTTTCCCCTCGTTGTACAGTTCCACCATAGCCTCGAAAACTACCTTATACTGGTGATGATAGAAATCATCTCCTGTCAATATCTCAGAAACCGTCAGTATGGCCTCCCGATCCATCAGCATGGCCCCCAGCACTGACTGCTCTGCTTCCATACTGTGGGGCAGCACCCGTTTGATCAGCGCTTCTTCCACCGATGTTTCCTCCTATGCTTCTTTCACAACAACTTTCAGCGACGCCGTTACTTTCGTGTGAAGCTTCAGCGCCACCACGGTGGTTCCCAGCTCTCGGATGGGATTTTCCAACTGTAATTTTTTCTTATCTACATCAATGCCAAGCTGCTCCTTAGCCGCATCTGCAATTTCTTTCGCTGAGACTGAACCGAAGGTCCGTCCGCCTTCTCCAACTTTAATTGAAACTGTCACCTGACTTTTCTCCAACTGTTCTTTAAGCTGCTCCGCCGCTGCCAGCTGTTCTGCCGCCACTTTGGCATCATGGGCTTTCGACAGTTTCAGGTCATTCATATTTTTGGCGTTGGCTTCCACACCCAGCTTTTTGGGCAAAAGCATATTTCTTGCGTAACCATCACTTACATTTACAATATCGCCTTTTTTTCCCAGTGATTTTACATCCTGTACTAAAATTACTTTCATCAAATCGCTCCTTCGTCTATCATTTCCTGTAATGTCTGTTTGAGGTAATCAATAGCCTCACTGACTGAGTAATTTTTCAGCTGAGCACCTGCAATGTTCAGATGCCCTCCGCCTCCCATACGTTCCATAATAATCTGCACATTTACTTCATCAATGGCCCGGGCGCTTACATAAATTGTATCGTTATAGTCGGTCATAACAAAGGAAGCTTTCACTCCCACTATATTCAGCAGTTCATTGGCTGCCTGCGCTCCCACCACAGTGGGACTTTCCAGCCCGTCGCTGGGGCAGACGGAAATGGCATAGCTGTCCTTGAAAAGCTGGGCATTTCCGATAGCCTCTCCGCGAGCTCTGTAATCCTCCACATTTTCCCGGAACATTTTTCTCACCCGTGTCACATCCGCCCCGCACCTTCGCAGGAAAGCGGCCGCCTCGAAGGTTCGGACGCCCGTCTTGGTCAGAAAATTATTAGTATCTATCATTATTCCGGCATAAATACTGTCCGCCTCTATATTCCGTATCCGGATTCCATCTGCAAAATACTGCAGAATCTCCGCCACCATCTCGCATGCCGAAGATGCATATGGCTCAATGTAGGAAAGTACCGCTGTTTTGATCACTTCGCTTCCCTGCCTGTGATGATCCAGCACCACAATCGTCTTGGTCATATTCAGCAGATCTTCACATTCCGTATAACTTGGCCTGTTTGTATCCACAACCACCAGAACCGTATTATTCCCCGTCAGATCCCGGGCTTCGTGGCTGTTGACGAACATATGAGGATCGTAGTCCGGATTATTCAGGAACTCCTCCATCAGAGGCCGGATGGAAGATGTGGGCGTGTTAATGACAATATGTGCTTTTTTATTCAGCGTCTTGGCCGCACGGTAGATTCCCACCGCAGCTCCAAAAGTGTCCACATCCGTAATCTTATGCCCCATAATTACCACGTTGTCTTTCTGGCTGATAAATTCTTTCAGCGCGTGGGCTTTCACACGGGCTTTTACACGGGTGGTTTTTTCCGCCATAGGAGATTTTCCCCCATAATAGGAAATGTGATCCCCGTCTTTGATCACCGCCTGGTCGCCGCCTCTTCCCAGAGCCATCTCTATGGCCGCGCGGGCATACTCCGCCGTCTGAGCAAAGGTTTCTGCATGGGCTCCCAGACCAATGCTGATCGTCACCGACATTTCATTTCCTATATTTACATTTTTGATCTCTTCCAAGATGCTGAACTTCTGGTCAATCAGCTGATCCATGGAACTGCGGCGCATAACCAGAAAATATTTATCCTTTTCCAGTTTCTTCACTACGCCGTCAATACCGGAAAAATATTTATTGATCTTCCGTTCAATCAGCGCAGTCAGAAGAGAACGTCTGACTTCTTCCACGCTGTCTGTGGCTTCCTCGTAATTATCCAGATAAAGAAGACCCGATACCAGCTTTTCATCTTCGTTCTTCCGGATATATTCATTCAGTTCCGTCACGTCAAACATATAAAGAGCAACGAGGCCGCTGGAGGGTTTCTCATTTTCATCTAAAAGCTGAGAATTCTGAACCAGCTCGGAGATGTCGATATACTGCATGCGCAGATTATAACTTTTCGTCGCATAACTGATCGCCAGCTCCTTTTCCCCATCTTCCGCCGTCGGCAAAACCTCTTTAGTCACCTCCGACAAAATGCTGGTAACGGAACGATGAAATCTTTTATCTTTGCCCGTAATCTTGGAAAATGCCTCATTCATCCAGATAACCTTGCCTTCTTCATCCAGCAGAGCATAGGGAATGATAAAGTCTTTCATCAGATTTTTCTGTATCTGTCCATACTGGGTGGCAAATGTAATCAACTCGTTAATCAATACCGGCCGGTTCTGGAAATACAGAATCACTACAATCACCACATAAGCCGCCACGCAAAAACTTACAAGGGTCCCCGCCTTTACATTGATGAAATAAACACCTATATTCATAATGATCAGCAGCACACTAAGCGCGATCGGCCAATTCAGATAAGTCTTCAGCGGTCCTGATAACTTAATTTTCCCATTCATACCTTTTACCTATCACAGATTTTTCCAGATTCTTTATTATTATATCATTATTTTCTATAATAAAAAAGCCCTTTTTATTTTGCCCGTCCAAGACTATAATTAACGAAAAAGCAGGAGGAATTTAATATGAATGCTGTTATTGAAAATTTACTGACCAGACGAAGCGTCCGTTCTTTTCAAAACAAACCCATCAGCGACGCAGATCTGGAAATGATTCTGCAGACCGCTATCTATGCTCCCAGCGGAATGGGAAAACAGACCTGGAAATTCACCGCAGTCACTGACCGTGCCAAAATCCAAAGACTGGCTGCCGCCATTTCCCAGGAACTGGGACGTGAAAACTATGATATGTATAATCCGGAAGTCTTAATCATTCCCTCAAACGAAAGAGACAGCAAATGGGGAAAAGAAGACAACGCCTGCGCCCTGGAAAATATTTTCCTGGCGGCCCATTCTCTGGGAATTGGTTCCGTCTGGATCAACCAGCTGCAGGGTATCTGCGACGTTCCCGCTATCCGCGCTGTTTTGGATGAATTTAACATCCCGGCAGATCATATAGTTTACGGCATGGCCGCTCTTGGTTATCCAGCCGACGCCCCTGCCAAAAAAGTTTCCAAAAAAGGGGAGATTCAGATTATCCGCTGACCCTTGTATTTCGTTATAAATTCCGATATAATGAATACATTGTAATAAACGGAATTTTTAAGAGGAAATCAAGAGGAAAAATATGAAAAAGAAACAAATTACCGCTTGTCTTCTGGCCGGAACACTGCTGCTGCAAAGCCCTGCCGTTCTCTACGCAGCGCCGGAAGAAACGAATATCCAGCAGGAGACTTCCCGGTCGGCAGAAAGACAGAAAGCCAGAGAAGCTTCTTCCGAAAAAGGCCAGGAAACTTTGGCGTCTGTACCGGAAATTACCAATGCCGCGGAAGTCATTTCCCTTTCCGAAAGGGAGCGGGTGGAAATCATCGGAAGAATGTGTCAGCAGGATTATGCGAAAAGCGGCATACTGGCCAGCGTAAGCGCCGCTCAATGTATTTTGGAATCCGGCTATATGGGTACGGATCTTGCCCAGGAAGCCAATAACTGTTTCGGAATGAAAGCCACTCTTTCAGAAAATGATTGGGAAAACAGCACCTGGGACGGAGTATCTACATATACTAAGCAAACGGGAGAGGAGTATAACGGACAGCAGGTGACTGTCACTGCCGCCTTCCGAAAATATGACAGCGTGGCGGACTCTGTGGCGGATCATTCCGCCTATCTGCTGGGCGCCACCGATGGAGACGGCCTGCGTTATCCCGGACTGAAAGGGGAAACGGATTACCGCAAAGCCATACAGATTATCAAGGACGGCGGATATGCCACAGACAGCAATTATGTCTCCAAAATCTGCAATATCATCGAACGTTTTGACCTCACCCAATATGATACCGGTGTGGAAACCAAAAGCAATGACGAGCTTTTAAAGGATGTCCGTTTTTATCGCATCCGTAAATCCTGGGAAGATGAAGACAGCCAGCTGGGCGCCTTTCTGGACCTTGACCTGGCAAAAAAGAACTGCAAAAAAGGATATACTGTCTATGACTGGAACGGCGAGGCAGTGTATGAGAAATAAATGTATCCCCCGTACCTGTATATTTTACAGAAACGGGGGAATTTCTTATATTGAACATTTTTATATTTTCATATATTCTGACATCATACAAGCGCCGCCGGCTCCTGTTCTTTTTACTTCATCCAGCCGTTCCGGTGTAATGCCGCCAATTGCATAAACCGGTATGGAAACGGCCTCACAGACCGCCGTCAAAAAATCCACTCCTCTGGCCGGAAGTCCCTTTTTACAGTCGGTGAGATAGATATGGCCTGCCGTCACGTAGGAAACACCGTGTGCCTGAGCCCATACTGCTTCTTCCTCACTGTGGACAGAAGTTCCTCTCAAAGAAAAATCCTGAAGCTCCTTCCACTGCCGGCGATATGCCTTAAAGGGCATATGGATGGCCGGGCATCCCAGCCTTCTGGCAACATCCGGATAACTGTGAAGTATACATTCCATTCGGTTTTCCCGGCAGATTTTCATCACCTGACGGGCCAGTGTTTCATATTCTTTCTCCGACAGATCTTTTTCCCTCAGGATAACAAAGTCGGGACAATCTATTTCAGCAATTCTGGTCAGCTGCCGGAGCAGACCGTCTTCGCAGAGCAGCCGGTTAGTTACCGCAATTTTTTTAAACGTACACATAATCGTTCATTACCGGCTGAAGGCCGTGCTTTATAATGCTTTCATAAACTTCGTCCACATTTCTGTTGTCCGCAATCTCAAACTGGTCATCGCCTTTTTCTTCTTCCCCTTCCACATGGCTTCCGATTCCGGTGCTGACTCCAGCGGAAATCTTAGTGGCTGCCAGGCCGATCACATGATCCCGGAAACCGGCCCGCTCTCTGGTCGAAATCGTCATTCCCGCAAAGGGCATAAAAATCCGATAGGCGCACATTACCTGAAGAAGCTGCGGCTCATGAACATCCTTTGGATTGATCTTGTCATTATTGATAATGGGACGCAGTCTGGGACAGGAAAAAGAAATCTCCGCCCAGGGATATTTTTTCTGCAGAAGATATGCGTGCATGCCTGTGGCAAAGGCATCTTTTCTAAAATCTGCCAGCCCAAGCAGCGCAGCAAAGGCCACTCCTCTCATGCCGCCCATCAGCGCCCGTTCCTGAGCGTTGAAACGATAGGGAAATACCCGCTTATGTCCAGCAAGATGAAGGGTCTCGTATTTATCCGAATTATATGTTTCCTGGAATACCGTAACGTAATCAGCCCCGCATTCATGGAGATACCGGTATTCATCGGAATTCATGGGATAAACTTCCAGACCAACCATTTTAAAGTATTTTCGAGCGATTTTGCATGCTTCTCCAATGTATTTTACATCTGACGCCTTTCTGCTTTCTCCGGTAAGAATGAGAATCTCTTCCAGTCCCGTCCGGGCAATGGCTTCCATCTCACGTTCAATCCCCTGTTCATCCAGCTTGGCCCTCCGGATTTTATTGTGGCAGTTGAATCCGCAGTAAATACAGTAATTCTCACAATAATTGGAGATATAAAGCGGCGTAAACAGATAAACGCTGTTTCCGAAATGACGGCGCGTTTCATCCTGCGCCCGCGCAGCCATCTCTTCCAGGTGGGGCAGAGCAGCCGGAGAAAGCAGGGCTTTAAAGTCCTCCAGGCTGCATCGGTCATGACTCAGCGCAGCTTTAACATCTGCTTCTGTATAACTGTTGTAATCGTATTCATTCATTTCCCGGATGACCCGGTCCATAATATCAGAAGAAATGACTTCCATCCCTTCCATATATTTCATATGATCCGTTCTCTGTTCCATAATCGCTTTCCCCCTACTCTTCCAAAAATCCAGTCAGGGGAGAAGATGCCGCTCCGCCTTTTTCCAGTACCCGGCCCAGGCCTGCAAGATAAGCTGCCCGTCCTGCCTCGATGGCTTTTCGGAAAGCCGCCGCCATGGCAGGAATATCTCCGGCCGTAGCAATAGCCGTGTTCGCCATTACCGCCGCCGCTCCCATTTCCATGACTTCACATGCCTGGGAGGGACGTCCGATTCCTGCATCCACGATAATCGGAAGATCGATTTCATCTATCAGAATCTGAATGAATTCTTTCGTTGCCAGTCCTTTATTGGAACCAATGGGCGCAGCCAGCGGCATGATGGCCGCCGCTCCGGCATTGACCAAATCGCGGGCCACATTTAAATCCGGGTACATATACGGCATGACAATAAATCCTTCCTTCGCCATCAGTTCCGTTGCTTTTATGGTCTCATAATTATCCGGCAGAAGATATCTGGAGTCGCGGATAACTTCCACTTTTACAAAATCTCCGCATCCCAGTTCCCGGGAAAGCCGGGCAATCCGAAGAGCTTCCTCTGCATTTCTGGCTCCCGAAGTATTGGGAAGGAGCGTAACTCCTTCCGGAATATAATCTATAATATTTTCTTTTCCATCTGTATTGGCACGGCGAAGAGCCAGGGTAATCATCTGTGCTCCCGCATCTTCCACCGCCGCTTTAATCAGCTCCACATTATACTTTCCAGATCCCAGAATAAAGCGGGAAGTAAACTCATGCCCTCCTATTACCAGAACATCTTTTTTTTCCATTTTTTATTTCCTCCTTTTCCTTTAAACCTCCGTATAGCCAAGCAGAAGGCGAATTACCATATTCGCCTGATGACCTGCGCATACAGAAACTCGGGACGCCATCAGTCCGATCCCCTCATATGCATCGGTCTCGCCGTCTCCGCACAGGTACAGACGGTTAAATACTTTCCTGGTGCGAATCGTATTGGCGCTTTCAAAACCGGCCATGCCGCTTCCGGATATCACCGTTGTATCCGGACAATTTTCCAGAAGAGTATTAATCAGCATAGATTTCTGTCCCGGATCGTCAAATGCCTCGCAGACAATGGAATATTTTCCTAATAAAGCCGCTGCATTTTCTTCTGTCACTCTGGCAAAATTGCTGGTTACCTTCATATAGGGATTGATCTCATACAATATTTGGGTCAGGGCCTCTGTTTTCGGCATTCCCAGATGAAGGGTGGTATACGCTTGCCGGTTTAAATTGCTGATATCCACCACATCAAAATCTATCAGGTGAAGATGGCCAATTCCGCTTCTGGCCAGCATCACCGCAATATGGGAACCCAGTCCTCCAAGTCCCGCAATTCCCACAGAAGCAGCTTTTAACTTCTGATGAATTTCCGGTGAAAAACGAGAGTCCTTGGCTTTATCCAGTTCCCCTTCTGACGGAAATTGAACCGCTGAGCGCAGCGATAAATCTGCCATGTTCAGCCTCCTCCCACAAAGCGAACCACCTCCAGGTGATCGCCCTCTTCCACCGCCGTATTTTCATAGGCAGCCCGGGGAACAATTTCCTGATTTTTCTCCACAGCAATACGTTTTGTATCGTATCCCAGTTCTTCCAGAAGCTGGGATAATGAAATCCCCGGGCGGTATTCCATTTCCTGTCCGTTAATATATATCATTTTTCCTCCTTCGGCCGCGGGCCTCTCCTTCCAAGCCATGCACCTCCCTTCGCCTCCGCTTCGGTCGGTCGCGGGCTTGCGCCTTGCCTTTCTTTCCTTCCAAGCCATGCACCTCCCTTCGCCTCCGCTCCGGTCGGTCGCGGGCTTGCGCCTTGCCTTTCTTTCCTTCCAAGCCATGCACCTCCCTTCGCTTCCGCTCCGGTCGGTCGCGGGCTTGCGCCCTATGCCCCCGCAGAAATCAGCGTTTCCCCGTGCGAGCACGGTGAGCGCTGTTTCTGCGGGGACGCATGGCTTAATGCTTTCGCGCAAAAAAAGTCACACGAAGAACTACACCCGCGGTGGTGTACCCCTTCGTGTGACTTTCCTCACACTCTGTCTAAAATAATACTTCCATTTTCCGATTTTGTCAACTCTTTTATATCATTTATTGTTTTATCTAAATCTTACCGAAAATTAATTCAGGCTTTTATTTTTCTCTTCTCAGTTCTTTTATGGGTCTGCTTATAATCCGCAAAGAAATCTTTCAGCTGAACCAGCGCCGTGACAAGCACCTGTTTCTCCCCTTCATCCATCCCTTTCACCACCGCTTCAATCATCTCCCGATGAAAAGCTGCATGGTGATGATAGGCCCTGACGCCCTTCTCCGTCAGGCGGATGTAAACGACGCGCCGGTCTTCTTCGCTGCGTTCCCGCAGCACGTATCCCTTTTTCACCAGGCTGTTCATGGAGGTTGTGAGTGTTCCCATGGTCACTGACATTTTTTTCGCAATAGATGACATATTCTGCGGTTCATTTATCCCTACAGCTTCGATTATATGCATATCATTGTTGGTGATGTCACGAAATTCACCCGTAATGATCGCATCCTGTTCGATATCCATGATATCGTTGAACAGATCTACCAGAACATCATTCAGCGCCCGATAGCTTTTGTCCATGACCTTTTCCTCCTTAAGCCTCTCTAATCCCCTCTGCCATTACAGGCTTTACTTTTAACTTTTCTTACATGCTGCGGAATCTCCGGTAACGATGTTCCGTCAATTCCTCCGCGCTTAATTCCTGATACTGTACCAGGAAACTGCGAATCTGTGCCCGAAGCATCCGGCAGATCATCTTTTCGTTTCCTTTGGCAGCCGGAACATCTTCCGGAATCACTTTTTCAATAATTTTCAGTTCCAACAGATCCTGCGCCGTAATTTTCATCACCTGGGCCGCTTCATCCGCTTTTTTGCTGTCTTTCCATAAAATAGAGGCAAAACCTTCCGGAGACAGAATGGAATAGATAGCGTTTTCCATCATCCATACTTCGTCAGCCACCGCCATGGCCAGCGCGCCGCCGCTGCCCCCTTCACCGATCACCACAGACAGTATCGGCGTTTTTAAATCCGACATCTGGAACAGATTATCTGCAATGGCCCGTCCCTGGCCCCGTTCCTCAGCATCCATTCCGCAATAAGCGCCCGGCGTATCCACAAAGCAGATAATGGGACGATGAAATTTTTCCGCCTGTTTCATCAGACGCAGGGCTTTGCGGTAACCGTCAGGAGAGGGCATACCGAAATTTCTCACCAGATTTTCCTTCAGATTCTTTCCCTTCTGCTGTCCGATTACGGTAACCGGCGTATCTCCCAGCATGGCGATACCGCCCACAATGGAACCATCGTCTTTAAAGTACCGATCGCCATGGAACTCAATAAAATCTGTAAATATTCCCTCAATATAATCAAGAGCCGTCAAACGATCCGCTTTTCTGGAAGCCTCCACCACTTCCCAGGCATCCTTCTTTTCTCTTCTCTCATGGCCTTTAATCAGCTTCAGTTCTGACTCTGCCGGTGAAGATGCCGTTTTTCCGGAAGTATGCATTCGAATTAAATCTGCCAGTGTTTTCCTCATCTGAGAACGTTCTACAATCCGGTCAATAAAACCGTGTTCCAGCAGAAATTCCGACCGCTGAAATCCTTCCGGCAATTTCTGACGAATGGTTTGTTCGATTACTCTGGGCCCTGCAAATCCGATCAGCGCTCCCGGTTCTGCCAGGATCACATCCCCCAGCATGGCAAAGCTGGCGGTAACTCCTCCCGTTGTGGGATCTGTCAGCACGGAAATATAGAAAAGCCCGGCGTTGCTGTGTTTTTTCAGCGCCGCTGAAGTTTTGGCCATCTGCATCAGGGACACCATTCCCTCCTGCATCCTGGCTCCGCCGGAGCAGCAGAACATGACGATGGGAAGTTTTTCCTTTGTGGCTCTCTCCACTGCCCGGGTGATCTTTTCGCCTACCACATATCCCATGCTCCCCATTAGAAAACGGGCGTCGATGATTCCAATGGCCACCTTCTGCCCTTCAATGGCCGCTTCGCCGGTAAGAATCCCCTCGTACAGTCCTGTCTTCTCCCTGCACTGTTCCAGTTTCTCATGGTATCCTTCAAACTGCAGCGGATCCGGCGTAGTAATATCCTCATCCCATGCCTGGAAACTTCCCCGATCCACTGTCATCTTCATTCTTCTTTTGGCATTCAGGCGGAAATAGGCGCCGCACTTGGGACAGGCATAATAATTTGCCTTTACATCGTCCCGGTAAATCATTTCCTGACATTTTCCGCATTTGGCCCAGAGGGTTTTCAGAACATCCGGTTCTTCACCTCGGCCCTTTTTCATATTCATATTGGATGGAGTTTTTCGCAACAAATCTTTTAACATTTCTTCACCTGACCCTATCTCTAGTACAGTCTGCGCCAGCCGGCCGCATTATACTAGCTGAGATATTTCTCAATAAACGAAGTATCCTGCTTTCCTTCCTTAAATACCGGATGGGTAATGATCCTGAGCTGATATTCCCGGTTGGTGTCCACGCCTTCAATAATCAGCTCCTCCAATGCCACCCTCATCTTCTGAATTGCTTCTTCCCTGTCTTTTCCATGAACGATCACCTTGGCAATCATGGAATCATAGTTTGGCGGAATCCGATAACCATTATACACTGCGCTGTCGATCCGAATACCCTTTCCGCCGGGAAAATGGCTGTCCACGATGGTTCCCGGACAGGGCATAAAATTTTTCTCCGGATTTTCCGCATTGATCCGGCATTCCATGGCATGGCCCTTCAGGATCACATCCTCCTGCCGGATTTCAAGATGTTCTCCGGCTGCAATCCGTATCTGTTCCTTTATCAAATCCAGTCCCGTTACCGCTTCCGTCACAGGATGTTCTACCTGGATTCTTGTATTCATCTCTATAAAATAAAAGTTTTTCTGTTTGTCTACCAGAAATTCTATCGTTCCCGCGCTTTCATATCCGGCAGCTTTTGCTGCTTTTACCGCTGCCTCTCCCATTTTGCAGCGGATTTCTTCAGTTATTGCCGGACTGGGCGATTCCTCCACCATTTTTTGATGACGGCGCTGTACTGAACAGTCCCGCTCTCCCAGATGAATCACATTGCCATAGCTGTCCGCCAGAATCTGAAATTCAATGTGTCGGGGCTCTTCCACAAAACGCTCAATATACATAGTCGGATCAGAAAATCCCTGTTCCGCTTCCCGCTGTGCCGTTTTAAACTGAGCGTCAAATTCTTCCGGCGTCATGGCTACCCGCATTCCCCGGCCTCCGCCGCCGGCTGCTGCCTTAATCATGACAGGATATCCCACCTGAGCTGCTTCCGCTTTCCCCTTCTTCACATCCAGAACCGGTTCTTTGCTTCCGGGAACTACCGGAACGCCCGCCTCAATCATCGTGTTTCTGGCCTGAGCCTTATTCCCCATTTTTTCAATGACGTCACTGCCCGGCCCGATAAACTTCACGCCGCATTTTTCACACATTCTGGCAAACTTACTGTTCTCGGACAGAAAACCGAATCCGGGATGAATGGCATCTGCATTCATCGTGATGGTGGCGCTTAAAATCCGCTCCATGGAAAGATAGCTGTCCTTGGAAGCCGCCGGCCCTATACAGACCGCCTCGTCAGCCAACAGTGTGTGCAGGGCGTCCCGGTCGGCCTCTGAATACACCGCCACTGTGCGAACGCCCATCTCCTTACAGGCCCGGATAATCCGCACGGCAATTTCACCCCGGTTGGCAATTAATATCTTCTTAAACATACTTTCTACCTTCCGTCAGCTCACAATAAAGGTCATTTCCGCAGAAACCGCCATCTCTCCGTTTACCTTTGCCACCGCTTTCCCCACGCCGATGGGCCCCTTTTGCTTAATGATCTCACAGGACAGGGAAAGGGTATCTCCCGGAACCACTTTCCTGCGGAATTTTACCTTATCCATTCCCCCGAAAAATGCTGTCTTCCCTTTATTTTCCGGCACGCTCAGAATCGCCACGGCCCCTACCTGGGCCAGCGCTTCCACCACCAGCACGCCGGGCATTACCGGCTCCTGGGGAAAATGGCCGGCGAAGAAATCCTCGCGGAAAGTCACATTTTTAATGCCGGCTGCCCGCACACCCGGTTCCAGCTCGTCAATCCGGTCCACCAGCAAAAAGGGATGGCGGTGCGGAATAATCTGTTCTATTTCCTTAATTCCCAATGCCATAATCTGCTCCTTACTCGACGCGGAATAACAGCTGACCAAATTCTACCACCTGTTCATTCTCAATCACAATCTCTGTGACCACGCCGTCTCTGTCGCTTTCTATCTCGTTCATCAGTTTCATCGTTTCTATGATGCCCAGCACCTGCCCCTTTTTCACGGTGTCGCCCACCTGAACGAAAGGCTGGGCATCCTCTGCCGGCGCACTGTAAAAGGTTCCCACCAGCGGCGATTTGATCCAGGTGCCGTCATCCACAAATTCTTCTCTTTCCCCTTCATTTTCCGGAGCCGGCTGCTTTTGCGCCCTGGGAGCTGCCGGAGCAGAAGCCGGCGCTCCCGCTTTCAATACCAGCTTTACCTCTCCCTCGCTGTATTCAAACTCCGTCAATGAAGACTTGGAGACTGTCTCTATCAAACGAATAATCTGTTCCGTTTCCATAGCTCCTCCTATTTCTCATACCGTTTCACACAAAGGGTTGCATTATGTCCGCCAAATCCCAGTGAATTGCTCAGGCAGCAATTTACTTCCTGCTCTGCGGGACCGTCTGTGATATAGTCCAGATCACACTCCTCATCGGGAACCTGATAACCCACTGTGGGATGGAGATAATTATCCTCAATGGATTTTACACAAGTGATAAATTCCACACCGCCGGCTGCTCCCAGCAAGTGACCGATCATAGACTTGGTGGAACTGATTTTCACACGGCCGGCCTCTTCTTTCATGGCCAGCTTGATGGCCTTTGTCTCGAAAAGATCATTGTGATGGGTACCTGTGCCATGGGCATTGATATAATCCACATCAGCCGGAGTAATCTTGGCGTCCTCCATGGCCATCTCCATAGCCTTGGCCGCACCGCTTCCGTCTTCTGCGGGGGATGTGATATGGAAAGCATCGCTGGTGGCTCCATACCCCACCAGCTCCGCATATATCCTGGCATTTCTCTTCAGCGCGTGTTCCAGCTCTTCCAGAATCACTACGCCGGCTCCCTCTCCCATGACGAATCCGCCCCTTTCCTTGTCAAAGGGAATAGATGCCCGCAGGGGATCCTGGGAAGTCGTCAGCGCCGTCAAAGAAGAAAATCCTGCAAGACCGCTGGGGGTGATGGAACTCTCCGTTCCTCCGGCCACCATCACATCCGCATCGCCGTACTGAATAGTACGGAAGGCTTCTCCGATGGAATGAGTTCCCGTGGCGCAGGCGGTCACCACGTTGATGCTTTTTCCTTTTAATCCAAATTGAATGCTGACATTCCCTGCCGCCATATTGCTGATCAGCATAGGAACCAT
This sequence comes from Ruminococcus sp., assembly GCA_050944435.1. Classification (GTDB taxonomy): domain Bacteria; phylum Bacillota; class Clostridia; order Lachnospirales; family Lachnospiraceae; genus Ruminococcus_G. The sequence goes on along the minus strand of JBMNRB010000005.1, from coordinate 74,442 downwards.
CAAAGGGCTCACCCGCCTTGGCCCGCTCTTCAGCAGTTTCTGATATTCCCTCTCGATGGTCTGCAGGCTTCCGATACCGGAACCGATGCTGACGCCTACGCGGTAGGGATCTTCTTCTTCCAGATTCAATTGGGAATCTTTCAGCGCTTCTTCCGTGGCAGCTATGGCATAATGGCAGAATGCCTCCATACGGCGGGCAGTCTTGGCATCCATATGCTCTTTGGCGTCAAAACCCTTTATCTCAGCGGCCAGTTTGACTTTATAATCCGTCACATCCATTTTGGTAATCTCACCAATTCCCACGGTCTGTTTCTTTACCGCCGCCCAAAATTCATCCACACTGTTTCCGATGGGAGTAATGGCTCCCATTCCCGTCACTACTACTCGTCTCATGGATATCCTCCTTACATTACCATTCCGCCGTCTACATGGAGTACCTGCCCCGTAATATAGCGGCTTTTGTCAGATGCCAGAAATACCACTGCATCCGCCACATCCTCCGGCTGTCCAAAATGACCCAGAGGAATAGTCGCCACAGCTCCCTCTTTCACCCGATCTGACAGCACATTCGTCATATCAGTCTCAATAAATCCGGGAGCTACTGCATTTACCGTAATTCCCCGGGAGGCCACCTCACGGGCAATGGATTTTGTCATGCCGATCAACCCCGCCTTTGAAGCGCTGTAGTTTACCTGACCTGCATTTCCCGTTACTCCGGATACGGAAGAGATATTGATAATACGGCCGCTCCGCTGTTTGATCATGGCTTTCACCGCCCATTTGCTGCAGTGGTATGCGCCTTTCAGATTGATATCCACCACACGGGTAAAATCCTCTTCACTCATCCGCATCAGAAGGCCGTCTTTCGTAATCCCTGCATTGTTGACCAGAATATCAATACGGCCATGGCGGGAAAGAATATCGGCAAATCCGGTCTCAACAGCTTCATAATCCGCCACGTTAAAGGGACAGACCTCCGCCCGGCCGCCATTTTTCTGTATTTCTTTTGCTGTTTCCTGTGCTTTCTCCACAGAACCATTACAGTTGATGATAACTGTAGCTCCTTCTTTGGCCAATGCCAGTGCGATAGCCCGGCCGATTCCTCTGGCTCCTCCTGTCACAACTGCTACCTGATTTTCCAACATGTTTTCCTCCATCATCCATTCACTTACCGTATCTGTTATTAACCGACAGCTTTTATCTGCCCAGATATTCTTCCAATCCTTCCAGGGAATCCCAGGTATTTACGTTATAAACGGATACCTCCCGGGATATCTTTTTCACAAAGGAAGCCAGGGTTCTCCCCGGTCCAATTTCTACAAAACGATCCACGCCGGCAGCTATCATGTTCTCCACACTCTGCTGCCATCTGACAGAACTGCTGACCTGACGTACCAGCAGATCCTTGATTTCCTCTGTGCCTTCCACATAAGAAGCCGTAACGTTTGTCACGTATGGAATGCGGTGAGATGTCAGCTTCACCGGCTTTAAAACTTCTCCCAGCTTCTCTCCTGCCGTCCGCAGCATGCTGGAATGGAAAGGACCGCTGACCTTTAAAGGTACCGTCCGTTTGGCTCCCGCTTCTTTTAACGCGGCGCAGGCATTTTCCACACTTTCTGTCCTGCCTGAAATGACGATCTGTCCCGGGCAATTATAATTTGCAACTTCTACGCCGTCGATCTGATCTACCACCCGGTCAATCTGGTCCGCCGTCATTCCCATGACCGCCGCCATAGCGCCCTGGCCCAGGGGAACCGCCTCCTGCATGAGGATTCCTCTTTGACGGACGACTTTCACCGCGTCCTCAAAAGTCATGGCCCCGCAGGCTGTCAGCGCACAGTATTCCCCCAGACTTAAACCGGCCGCCACATCCGGCTGAAAGCCCATTTTTGCTATCTCGGCCAGCATGGCCACGCTGGTGGTCACAAGGGCCGCCTGGGTATATTCTGTGATATCCAGCCGGTCATTTTCTTCAAAGCAGAGTTCTTCCATGGAAAATCCCAGAAGCTCGCTGCTCTTTTCATAAATTTCTCTGGACAGAGGGGAATTTTCGTAAAAGTCTTTTCCCATTCCCGCTTTCTGCGCTCCCTGTCCCGGGAATATATACGCTATTTTTCCCACTTTTCTGCTCCTTTTAACAGTGCTTCCGTTTCCTGAACCAGCTCTTCAATGATTTCTTTGCAGGGCTGACGCTTCTTAATCATCCCGGCAATCTGTCCGGCCATGACGCTGCCTGTCTTGATATCGCCCTCCTGAACGGCTCTTCTTAAACCGCCCACCGTAAGGCTTTCCAACTCTTCAAAGCCGGCTCCTTCTCTCTCTTTCTGGAGATACTCTTTTGTGTTCTGATTCCTGAGCGTTCTCACCGGGTGTCCGGTAGAACGGCCGGTTACCACACTGTCAATATCCTTTGCCTTGATAATTCTGTCTTTATAATTGTCATGTACAATGGACTCATCGGATACCACGAAACGTGTTCCGATCTGCACGCCCTCTGCTCCTAACAGAAACATGGCCGCCATGCCTCTGCCGTCGCCCACACCGCCGGCGCCGATTACCGGAATATTCACTGCATCTGCCACCTGGGGAACCAGAGTCATGGTCGTCTGTTCACCGATATGGCCGCCGGCTTCACAGCCCTCCGCCACAACGGCGTCGGCTCCGTACCGTTCCATTCTTCTGGCCAATGCCACACTGGCCACAACGGGGATTACTTTGATTCCCGCTTCCTTCCATGCAGTCATGTATTTTTCCGGATTTCCGGCTCCTGTGGTAATCACCGGAACCTTTTCTTCAATAACCAGTTGTGCGATCTCTTCTGCGCTGGGGCTGAGCAGCATAATATTGACGCCAAAGGGCTTGTCCGTCAGCTCTCTGGCTTTACGGATTTCCTCCCGCACCACTTCTGCAGGAGCGTTGGCTGCGCCAATCAGTCCGAGACCGCCTGCCTCTGAAACTGCGGCCGCCAGATGATGTTCCGCTACCCAGGCCATACCTCCCTGAATGATGGGATACTGTGTACCTAAAAGTTCTGTTACTCTCGTCTTCATGGCTTACCCGCCTTTCTTTACTTATCAGTTATTATTCTTCGATTCCTTTATTTTTCAGATAATCCAGCACATCCTGTACGGTAACCATAGTTTCCAGATCTTCTGCCGGAATTTCAATTTCATATTCATCTTCCAGGTTTGTCACCAGTTCAAAAAGATCCAAGGAATCTGCGTTCAGGTCCTCCTTCAGCGCTTTATCGGGTGTTACCTCCTCTGCATCAATTCCCAACTGGTCTGCAATCATCTCTTTCATTTTTTCCAACATTGTTTTGTTCTCCTTTTTCTCTTTTATATTTTTATAATGTAATGCGCCTGCAGCGCTCTTTACCATATCAAAAGGGCGCTGGCCCAGCTCAATCCGCCTCCGAAGGCAGCCAGCACCACCTTATCGCCCCGTTTTATCTTTCCGGTCTGATTGTATTCATCCAGCAGAACCGGTATGCTGGCAGCGGACAGATTTCCGCAGTGATCCATATTCATCGGCATTTTTTCCGCGGGAATTTTCAGATGTTTCGCCGCCGCCTGCAGAATCCTTTTATTGGCCTGATGGAAAATAAAATGATCTACTTCATCTGCCGATATTCCGCTTTCCTCAAGCACCGTCTCAATGGTTTTCGGCAGACGGCGTACGGCAAACTTGTAAACCTCCTGGCCATTCATCCTGAGTTTTCCTGCTTCTCCCTTATTCACAATGGGATTGGTAATGGGCCATCCTTCACAGTAGAGCACAGGACCCTTAACTCCGTCGCTTCCCATATCCATAGCCAGAATACCCGTCTCATCGGCTCCCAGCACGACAGCTCCCGCTCCGTCTCCAAACAGAATACAAGTGCTTCTGTCCTCCCAGTCCACTACGCGGGAAAGAGTTTCCGCCGCCACCACCAGGATTTTTTTATAAATTCCCGCCTGAATAAAGGCCGCAGCCGTATTGAGGGAATAAATAAATCCGGAACAGGCCGCGCTTAAATCCATGCAGGGTACGTTATCTGCTCCCAGGGCTGCCTGCAGCTGACAGGAAGCATTGGGGAACAGATAATCCGGCGTAAACGTCGCCACAATAATCATATCCAGATCCTTCGCTGTCAGGCGGCTGTTCTGAAGGGCTTTTTTCGATGCTTCACAAGCCATGTGCAGCGTCCCCTGATCTGTCAGATGCCGTTCACAGATACCAGTCCGCTCACGGATCCATTCATCACTGGTCTCCACCAGTTTCGCCATATCGTCATTTGTCAGTACATGTTCCGGTAAATAACTTCCGGTACCTAATATTCTCGCTCTCACCTTAACCTCCAGTGTCGGATTATGTTTTAATTTAAAATATTTTCGATTTCAAACTATTCAAATCTTAAAGTATTATATCATGATGTAAGATGTTGTCAACCACCAATTATAAAAAGGCATCCAGTTTTTCCCGTATCCTTCGGAAATCCTCCTTGGCCCCCTCCATTTTTGAAGGATCCCGCAGCAGCGCCGACGGATGGTAAACGCCCATCAGAAAAAAGCCCTTTCTTTCTGTCCATATTCCATGTTCCCGGGTAATCCGAAAATCCGGACGGATAATCCTCTGGGCGGCAATCCTTCCCAGGCATACCATGATTTTCGGGCGGATCAGCGCCGTCTCATATTTCAGATAAGGCATACATGCCTCCTGTTCCCCGCTTTCTGGATCCCGGTTGCCTGGCGGATGGCATTTATTGATATTGGTAATATAAATTTCCTCCCTCGTAAGGGAAACAGATTCCAAAAGTTCGTCCAGCACTTCGCCGGAGCGGCCCACAAAAGGGATCCCCTGCTGGTTTTCCATTCTCCCTGGCGCTTCCGCAATGAGCATAAGTTTGCTTTTTAAGTCTCCCCGTCCCATCACCGGAAGCTTCCGCCCCCGACACAGACCGCATCGGGTACAGTGGTCCACAAAATTTTTCAATTCCTCCCAGGTATATAAATTCATCTTTCGTATTCTCCTTATGTTAACCTTTCTTGCCGCCTTCCGTACCATACTGTATTACTTTTATATATACAATATGGTACACTGAATTACAGTTGTCAACTTTTTTAGTACCATAAAGCAAAGGGGCCATCGGCTAATGCCGATTTTGGCCCTCTTATGAAAAAGAAAGAGACTATCTTGTAAAATCCAGGCTTTTATAAAGGCCCGGATCTTTACGGAATCGTCTCTTTCTTTCTGTATTCCTTATTTTTGAGCGCAAAAACCCCTTGTCTGGATTTTGGGAAGCGCTCCCTTAACTAAGCGGTTTTCTGCTCCTTTTTCCCTTCATATTTCTCTATCTCATGTTGTAAGAACCGGTGGTATTTCATGATGTTCCGCCCGATCACATACAGCATGAACTCCTTATACACTTTCTCTTCTGACCGGTAGTTGAACCGTCGGAAATTTTCGTTTCCTTTGAGGTCTCCAAAGTGGCCTTCCGTCTGGATCGACCGGGTCTGCCTCTTCAGGATCCCTTCCTCACTTTGGATATTTATGTTGGAGTCTTCCTTTAGTTCTTCCCATCGTTCATTGATCTTCATGACCTTATTCCGGTCCGGATTCTTTTGCGCATTGTATTTATAAAGACATTGGGCTTTATGTTCACAGCCGCTGCAGTCCCTGCAGCCGTATACTTCTACTGTCTGGGTGTAGCCATCCTGCTCTTTGTTTTCTGTCCGGATATGGCGCAGCTCTCTTCCGTCATGGCAGATGTAATAATGCTCGTCTTCAAAGACGGCGTATGTCATGTTGTAATACTTCCCGATGTCTTCTTTATAGGCACGGGTCTTCCGCTTTTCATGGTCCTGAAGCTTGATGAAGCTGCGGATCCCATTCTCTTTCAGATACAGCAGGTTCTTTTCACTGCAGTAGCCGCTATCGGCAGTCACTGCCTCCAGGGTATCTCCAAACGCTTTCCTGTGCTTCTCTAAGACAGGGATCAGAGTGTTGTAATCTGTCCGATCATTGCTTACATATCCATGGACAATAAAGTAATTCTCTACCGCAATCTGGACGTTGTATGCCGGTTTTAACTGTCCATTCAGCATATGGTCCTCTTTCATCCGCATAAAAGTGGCTTCCAGGTCTGTCTTGGAATAGCTGTTGCGGTCTTTCCCCATGATCTCAAAACATTCCTTATAACCCATCAGACGGGCTCCGCATTCTTCCAGTTCCTCATAAAGTTTCTGGAGATCCGGCTTATGTTTCCCCTTCCCGAAAGTGAACCGGATTCCTTCCCCTTCTGCAATCCGCATCAGGTTCTTCTGCAGTTTCAATATCTCAACAGGAGAACAATGGTCAATCTCAATGATCGTATTATTGAAGATCTTTTTATGTTTTGTCAGTTTTCGTTTCCTGTTCTCTTCGATAACCTTCCGGACTTTGTCCATTCCCTGGATCACAAACATATGGGCATCCCCCAGATCGTATTTAGGGCCATAGCCGTTCTCATACAGGAACGTATTATATTTTGTGTAAAGGGCGTCTATCCTGTCTAACAGACCCGCCAGATGATAGTTGAGCGCCCCGCGCCAGACGAAAGTATACCGGTTGGCATTGGCTTCGATCTTTGTCCCATCAATGTACAGTTCTTTCAGGGTGACGAGGCCTTCCTTTTCCAAGCGGCGCATAAACTGATAGTTCAGTTCATCCAGGACTTCCCCGGTCAGCTTCTTCCCTTTAAAATCATAAAAGGCATCCCGCTTTGGCTTTTGCCCTTTGGTCAGCCAGATAAAGGCCAGGTCCCTTTCGCAGAGTTCAACAATGCGGTCAACAGCCCGGACTCCCCGCATGTTTGCATAGGTAACAACAGAATACAGCATGATTGGATTAAACCCGGTTCTTCCCTTATCTGAATAACAGGCCAGCAGGCCTGAAAAATCTAAATCCTCCATTACTTTTTTCAGGGTATAGACTGGATCGTCATCGGGTAAGCCCAAGTCGAAGAGACTGAAGTTAATTTTTAGTTGCCCAATTTCAAAAAAGTCGTTATAATAATCTTTGGTTAGCATAGTTCCATTATAACATGGAACGGGGAGAAAGACGGTTGTCGTTAGCCGTCTTTTTCTCTTTTAGTAAAAAATTTCAGGGGCCGGAGTGACTCATGTGAGTTACTCCGGCCCCTGTTTAGGTCTATCTATTTCCCGACAGGAAAGCGCCGGTAAAAAGATGAGTACACGAATACGAAAAGGAAATAAACATTTGAAAGCAACGCTGGTAGAATGTGCTCGTGCTGCCATACGAAACAAACAAAGTTATCTCTACTCCCGTTATCAAAGAATTGCCGCGCGCAGAGGTGGGAAAAGGGCTTTAATCGCAGTAGCCCATACCATGTTAATCGCGATCTATCACATACTAAAAGAGAAAGTTCCTTATCACGACCTTGGAGCGGATTACTACTCCGTTATCAATCAAGAAAAGATAATCAATAGGAATATTCGTTCATTAGAAAAGTTAGGGGTAAATGTAATTATTCAGCCGAACTGAATCTCTTTAACCGTATAATTAAGAGAAAGAAATAAGCCCGCCAAAAGGCGAGCTTATTTAGAATGCTTGTTTATAGGTTATCGTGAATTACGTTTTCAGGACAGCCCCTTTTAACAATTACCTTTTATTTTCTTTTCACCGGTACCCAGACTTCAAATTCCGCCTGACTGGGATCCGGCTTTTTATACAGCTCCACATCCGGTCCCCGGTCGTACTTATAACCGGAAGTGGGAAACCATTCTGTAAATATCCTTCTTTCCAGTTCCTGTATCGCCTGAGGGCAAGGCCCTGCGCCGGAAAATACCGCCCAGGTTCTGTCCGGAACCTGCCACTTTTCCATTCCTTCTTCCGGTTCCTCATTGCTGGCTACTGCAATCCCATAACTCCAGTCCTGCCCATCCTGACAAATACTGATTCCCAGAACGCCCTGCAGTCCGGTGTTCATCAATGCGGTCAGCCTTTCCCGGGAACCATTGGAGGCAAATTTTGCCCATAGCCCCGGAACTATCTGAAAGTTTTCCTCCAGATCTTTTTTCAGCGGATAACGAAATCCTACTACGGTAAAGGCTTCTTTTCGTTCTAAACGATACTCCATTTCTTCCACTCCTTTTATCGTAATTTTAAAAGTGATGGGAGGATAGGATCTCACTGAGGCGCCCTTTTTTCTGGCAGCAGTCGGTGAAAGGCCATGAACATTCTGAAAAGCTCTGTTAAAAGCCGTCGGTGAAGAATACCCATATTTCAGCGCAATATCCACGATCTTTTCCTCTCCGCTTAAAATTTCCGCCGCAGCCAGGGACATTTTCCTCCGGCGTATATACTCAGACAGGGGGATCTCCGCCATATAATTAAACATTCTCTGAAAATGATAAGGGGAACATCCGGCAATTTTTCCCAGTTTTTCATACCCAATATCCTCTGCTATATGTTCTTCTATATAGGCCAGCGCCTGGTTCCATCTGTCTATCCATTCCATATTCATCACCTCATAAAAAAGTTTATCCCATTTCTCTTTGTTTTGCCTCTCACTTTCCCATCGAAAAATGAGAGATAAAACAAAGAGGGTATCTTAACGATACCCTCCGGTTGCTTCAGGTCATTTGCGGAACTTTCGCCTCAGCCCCAGGGCCGCTGCTGTACCGCCGGCCCCCAGCATGACAATCAGCCAGAGAATTAAGTTATTCTCATCTTCTGTTCTTGCATTGGCCGCTTTTGTTTTTGTACTTGTAACCTTCGTGTTTCTGGACACCGGTTTTGCTCTCTTTACGCTGCTTTTCACACTGCCCTTTTCCACCACGGAAATTTTCGCTGTGCCGGTAGTCACCTGCACCCTTTTGTTTTCCGATGCTTCCTGGTTGGTATTGGAGACAACACAGTAATAGTAAACGGTTCCCGTCACCTTCGCGGAGGGCAGATAGGTACTGGATGTTGCATTTTCAATCAGTGTGCCGTTCTCATTACTGTTTTTACTGTTTTTATACCACTGATAAGTCAGCGCTCCTCCGTCGTCCACAGAGGCCTTTACTTCCAATTTAGGAGACTGTCCTTTATAATAGGTTCCTCCTCCCTCAGGCCCCTTCACCCTGGGAGTGTCCGCCGCCTTCGGCCTGTTCCCTTCTTTTATGGTCACTTCCGCCGCAGCGCTGACGGTATACGCTGTCTTCTCATTAACCGCCTGCCTATTAATATTGGTCACTACGCAGTAATAATATGCCGTCCCGACGGAAGGTTTATATTCTGCCTTCGTCGCTCCTTCTATCTTGTCTTTGTTCTTATACCATTGATACAGCAGGGTACCTCCGTCATTCACCGACGCCTTTACGCTGAGTGTGAAATTATCCCCTTCGTAAAATGTGCCTCCCGAAGGACCTTCCACCATGGGTTTTTCTGCGTTTTCGATTACAGGTTCAGGCGCCGTCACTGTCACGCTTACCACATCGCTGACCGCCTGGGCTGTCTTTGCTCCCGTCGCCTTTTCATTGGTGTTGGTCACCTCACAGTAGTAATAGAACGTCCCTTCCTGCTGGGTGGGCACTTCATACGCCGTTCCCACCGCTCCCTCTATCGCCGTCCCATTGGCGGCGCTTCCGTCGCTGCTCTGATACCACTGATAGCTTAACCTGCCTCCGTCGTCCACCGACGCCTTTATTTCCAGCGCCGCCCTGGCTCCCTGATCAAAGATGCCCCCTCCGCTGATCCATTCCACCACGGGTTCCTTTGCATCTGTGATTACAGGTTCAGGCGCCGTCACTGTCACGCTTACCACATCGCTGACCGCCTGAGCCGTCTTGGCTCCCGTCGCCTTTTCATTGGTGTTGGTCACCTCACAGTAGTAATAGAACGTCCCTTCCTGCTGGGTGGGCGCTTCATACGCCGCTCCTGCCGCTCCCTCTATCGCCGTCCCATTGGCGGCGCTTCCGTCGCTGCTTTGATACCACTGATAGCTTAACGTGCCTCCGTCATTTACTGCAGCGGATACCTGCAGAACTGCCGGCTGGCCCTGCTCCACCGTACCTCCCCCGGAAACATTCACCTGGGGAGTCTGGGCGTCTGCCGCCTCCTGTTTCTGCTCCTGACTGAGAGTGACGGTATAGGGTGTATACTTCTTTTCTTCGACCAGAACGTATTCACCGGATTCCTTTTTGACTTCCAGTTTCCAGTCTTTTCCGGATTCAGGGGCAGGAAGGACATATTCAGCCTGGGTATACGTCTTTCCACTTTCCTTGCCTGTGTCTGCGGCGATACCCGCCTGGCCGTTATCGCCCTCTTTGGGCCACAGAACCTTCTCCCCGCTTACGATCCGGAAATATCCTCCGCTGCCAGCCGTCACTTTTTCCCCCTGAACCATGGAGTGAACCCCCTCTTTCGTCTCATTCCCTTCTGAGCCGATAATAGTCAGGTTCTCCCCATATACCAGGGAAAAACTGCTCCCCGTTACCAAAATCAGGGTCACAATCAAACTTACTGCTTTTTTCAGATATGCTTTCATAATTCTCACCTCCCGGATTACAGGAAAATCCCTCCATAGGTTATCTTTAACATATCATTATTTTTCTGAAAACACAACCATCCGCAGTAAGTTTTAAGAATTCCTTAAGAATCTTTTAGAATTAAATTTTTGCTAATAAACAATTACCGGGAAGCCGTAAGACACTACATCATAAATCTGCTTCATGGCATCCAGGGGAGTGTTGACACATCCGTGGGAACCGTTGGTAATATAGATGTCTCCCCCGTATTCCGTCCTGGAAGATAAGTCATGAAGACCAACGGTGAAATCTTCACTGTAGGGCACCCAGTAAGTCACCTCTTCCACGTAAGAAGGTTCTCCGTTTTCATCCGGCTTTCCCTTCATGGTGTAAGGTGATTTTCTGGATTTTACCTTCCACACGCCGCCGCTTGGCGTCTCTGTACCGTTATTGACACATCCTGTTACCACCGGTGTTTCCACCAGAAGTTCTCCATCCACATAACACCACACCGTCTGTTCTTCAATGGATATCTCTATGTAAGAATCTCCAATGTCATTTTCCTCACGGCTTTTGGCCGAACTGGAGTAAGTGACTTCAAAATCCCCCTGCTTCTGTTCCTGAATAGCCTGCAGCAGATTGGCGGAAGTAGTTGCCACATCCATCTCCCAGCCGTAATCGCCTTTATCCAGCGTTACCGTTTCTCCGCCTGTGGTAGTAAACGTATGCTTTCCAACTGTGTCGTATGTATCTGCCAGCTGCTGCACATACTCTGTCACTTTTGCCGAGTCAAAAATATCATTTCCCGACTCATCCTGGGTAATCCACTGAATCAGCAGACTTTTGTCCACCGTCTCCACGCGGCCGCTGCCAAAATCGATGGTCAGACTGGCGGACACCATCTGCTGCAGTTTCTCCATTCTTTCTTTCAAAGAAGCATCATCCTGGGTAACAGACGGGCTTTCATAGCAGCCTGCTTCCTCCAGATCCAATGTATCCTTATCGGCCGTTACCGCTTCTTTTACCGCCTGGATTACTTTATCCCGGTTTAACTGAGTGCCCTCTTCCTCCGGTACAACAACAAAATCCCCATCCTGCACGGTAATGGACGCATCCTTGGGCGCCGTCATATTTTCCTCCTGCATCATGGCCAGACCGTCTACCGCCTGACCGATACTTTCATCAGACATTTTCAGAGAAAGAGGCTGCTCATATGTATGATTCTGAAAAGCATTCACAAGCCAAAGCCATGGATTTTGCTTTTCCAAAAGCTGCTCCACCGAGCCGTCATCTTTATAGGCCAGTTTAAGTGTTTCCGCCGTCACCGTCTCATTGGCGTCGCCCCGGCCCTTTATCGTCAGCCGATATTCTTTCACCTGCTGTTTCAGCTTTTCTTTCACTTCCTCAACAGTCATCTGTGAACAGTCCGTCCCGTTAATCACCGTATTGGAATAAAAATGCTGTTCAAAATATATCGCCATCCCTATGTATGTCCCTGCAAGAAGCACAAGGAAAACAATTAAAATAATCAGCAGTATTTTCTTTCTTTTCGTCATTTTTTTCTCCCCTTTATCCAAACCTGCGTCCCACAAAGCGAGGGCCGTCACACCACTCTTTGCGTGACAGCCCCCTAAATCACATTCCCCATCATTATCTGCTGCCGAAACTCACCTTTCTAAAATTCCGGCTCAATCAACCCGTAAGTATTCCCTTTCCGTTTGTAAACCACGTTAACCTCTTCAGTCTCTGCATTGCAGAAGACAAAAAAGTTATGCCCCAGAAGTTCCATCTGTACGCAGGCGTCTTCCGGATACATGGGTTTAATTCCAAATTTCTTTGTCCGAATAATCTTCACCTCATCATCTTCCGGAACCTCTTTCTCGATAAATGCTTTCTGAAGGTTTCCGCCGTCCTGATGCTTATCCACGATTTTATTCTTGTATTTTCTCAACTGACGCTCAATTACTTCTTCTACCAGATCGATGGACACATACATATCGTTGCTTACCTGTTCTGAGCGGATAATATTTCCTTTTACCGGGATCGTTACCTCAATTTTCTGCCGTTCTTTCTCGACACTCAGCGTTACAATAATGTCTGTTTCCGGAGTAAAGTACCGTTCCAGCTTTCCCAGCTTGTCCTGAACTGCTGCCCTTAACCCATCCGTAATCTCGATATTTTTTCCACTGATAATAAATTTCATGATGTCCACTCCCTTTTGCTTCAATTTTACAATCCGCTTACGCAGATTGTAATTATCTTTATTATAATACGTAACCGGAGGATACGCAATCAAATTTCTCCATCTTTAAAGACCGGGACCGTGGGCCGACAGCACAAGGCCCTCCAAAACCGCAGTTTTAGAGGGCCTTACTTTTTATGTTCTGTTTTTCACTAATCTAAATCTGTCCACTTCTCATGCATATAAATGCCGCGTTTCTCCAACTCGTCAAAAATCAGCTGAGGTTCAAAGGCTTCTTCCGGTATTAAAATGCCTGTACCTTTCACATTTCCTTTAGCCAGCTGCTGCGCTGCGATTGCCAGCGGAATTCCCACGTTGCGGGTATAGGCTCTTAACCCCTCCCAGCCTTCTACGCTGCCGTCTGAAGCCGGATGGGTATGATAAATAATTCCCTGCTTTTTCACCCCGTCTTTGTATCCTACAACTTCGATATGCAGGGCATATCCATACAATTCTGTGGTTTTTCCCTGTTCGCTTTCCACCAGATAGTCTCCGATGATGCTCATCAGACCTTTTTCCGTATCTCCCACTTTTACCACCGGATTTTTCAGAATTCCATAATCATATAAGCCTCTCACCAGATTCATATTCTGCTTGGGCCAGGTTCCTCTCACCTCGATCAGACGAACCCCTTTATCCTTCAGCGCTTTGGCAAGAGTCACCGTTTCCGAATGGGGAATAATATACTGGACGGTTTTACCGTAGGGCTCTGGAAGCTCCACTTCTCTGGGGCGTGCAAAGGGCGGCACCTGAATAAATTTCCCGTCTTCATATACCACACGGCTTTCCAGATTGGGATCATACTCATAAGTCGTGGTCTCCGTGATCGACTTTGAAAAGGCAAATGGACGGAATGCGCCGTGGGAAACGTAGATTTCCTCCACCTTATCCAGTTGATTTGCCAGATGCATGGCCATCATCTGTGTGGTTCCCGGCGTCATGCCAAATCCGGGCACGCAGGCTTTCCCGGCCTTTTTGAACAATTCATCCCACTGGTTTTCTTCTCCAAAACCATTTAAATTCACACCATGGCAGCCTGCCTTGGCAATACATTCCGTAGACAGCCCATTTAAAGTAATCTGTGTTCCATCCATAACCACATCATACCCGCGCATCATGTCCGCCGCTTCGTCCACCTTGGTCACATCGATCTTTACCACATCCACTCTGTCATCGTTAAGCCACTGGGCTACTTTTTTGGCTTCTTCCTCATTATAGTCTCCAATGGTAATTTTTTCAAAATCTGAATACTGCACCAGATCCAGAGCAGACTCTCTGCTGATCCTTCCTGCTGCTCCTAAACAAAATACTTTCATTTTACTTTCCTCCATACTTCTGTTTATTTTTAAGTCTGTGAACACATAATTCATAGATTCCTCTGACGATAACATTGATCAGAAGAATCAGAAGACTCATGGCCGCCGCCTGAGCAATATCTCCCGCCTCTTCCATGTGAGTGATGGCGATGGACGCGATTTTAAACTGAGCGCTGTACAAAAATACAACTGCGGAAACCGTCACCATGGAGTTCATGAAATAATACATGAATATCTCCAGTACCGCCGGCAAAGAAAGGGGAACTACCACCCGGCAGAAGGTTTTCCATCCCGGCACCTTCAGACTTTCCGCCACATTTTCATATTCGCTGTCCAGTTTTTTCAGCGCACTGCTGGCCGTTACAAAGGGGACGGAATAAAAATGTACAATATTGGCAAGAACCAGAATGATTATTGTACCGTACACAAAGTTAAAGGGATTATTTTTCTGGTTAAAGAAGAAAATAAAGCTTAATCCGATTACCATTCCCGGAAGCGCCAGCGGCAGAGACGACAAAACCCTTCCTGCATTCTTTAAAAATTTCCAGCATTTTCCTCTCTCAATAAAATAAGCGTAGACAAACACAAAAAGTGTTCCGAACACTGCGGTCACAGCGCTCATTTTGATTGAGTTTATATAACTTTGGATTCCCCCGGTGGAGGGATTAAAGTTAAAATTCTCCAAAGTGAATCCCATATCATAGGGGTAATACTTTGTAAAGGCTCCCATGATCAAAACCCCGACGATGCTGAGAAGACACAGGGTAATTCCACCGCAGATGATATAAAACGCCGCGTCCCGCGCCGTACTTTTCTTTATTTTCAGCGCCTGGGCTTTGGAACTGATGCCGTCATTGTTCTTTCTGGCGGTCACTCTGTCCACGCCGAAGCTTAAAACCGCCGGAATCAGAAGAAGGGTGCCCACTACCGCTCCCATATTCATATTAAACTGTCCCGCCACTTGTTCATATATATCTGTGGCCAGAACATTATAGCTTCCTCCCAGAACTTTGGGCGCGCCGAAATCGGTAAAAGCCAGAGTAAAGCAGACAAATAAGCTGTTGATCAGCGTATAGCGCACAGAAGGGATGGTAATATGGCTGAACTTTTTCATTGAACTGCATCCCATACTGTCAGCCGCTTCATAAAGACGGCCGTCTGCGTAATTCAGCGCAATAAAAAACATCAAAAAGGCCTGCGGAAAAGTGTATATGATTTCTGACAGGATGATTCCCGTTCTTCCATACAGTCCGATATCCCAGCCCAGGCCTGTGATAACTCCCTGATTTCCAAAAAGGTAAACCAGACCCAGACCATGGACCACCGTTGGAAGAAAAATCGGTATCATGGCGATATAGCGGAAAAATGTTTTTCCCTTTATATTGGTTCTGGTCAGACCATAGGCATAAAGAAAACCTAAAAGTGTTCCCAATACTGCCGCCACACAGGACACAACCAGTGTATTTTTTACAGAGACAGACAGGGATGGGGTAGAAAAATATTCAATATAGTTATTAAGCCCCACAAATTTTCCCGAAGCATCTAAAAACGCTTTGGAAAACAGAGAAAACAGCGGACAGATAAGAATAACCACAAACACCAGAGTCATAATACCTATGGTAATGTCCGCAGGTCTTAACCTGATTTTCCACCGGTTCCTTTTCATATGGCCTTCCTTTCCGTCATGCCTTCTTCCGGATAACAGATAATCCCTGACTTGGGAATATTAAAAAAGACTTCATCCGTCTCATTCAGGACAAGACTTCCCGCCTTGGCTGAATCAATATCCGCACATATGGTTTCCTGGGTATCATCCAGTTTTCCGTATATACGGGTCATGGCTCCCCTGAATTCCACTTCTTCGATTTTTCCGCTCCAGCTTTCCCGCTCCTGCATTTTTCCTGCTTTGGTAATCTCTATGATTTCCGGACGAACTCCGTATATCTTGTGATTTCTTTCATACAGATTCATGGTTCCAATAAAATTGGCCACAAAAGCAGTCCGGGGAAAATCGTAGATTTCTTTGGGAGTGCCGATCTGTTCCACCACAGCGTTATTCATTACCACAATTTTATCCGCCATGGTAAGGGCTTCCTCCTGATCATGGGTTACCATGATGGTGGTGATTCCCAGTTTTTTCTGAATTTTGCAGATCTCTGAACGAAGCTTTACCCGCACCTTGGCATCCAGCGCAGATAAAGGCTCATCCAGCAGAAGAAATGCCGGCTTCAGAGAAATTGCCCGTGCCAGGGCAACCCTCTGCTGTTGACCGCCTGACATCTGGGATGGATATTTTTTCCTCTGATCATAAAGATCCACCATCTCCAGAACCTCCTGGCATCTGGCTTTCCTTTCTTCCTTTGAAAGCTGCTTCTGCTGATTCAGCCCAAACAGAATGTTTTGTTCCACCGTCATATGGGGAAAAAGGGCATAGGATTGGAAAACGATGCCGAAATTTCTCTTGGAAGGCGGCAGAGAAGTGCAGTCTCTGCCGTCTATAAACACCTGTCCTCCATCTGCCGTTTCCAGTCCCGCGATAATCCGCAGCAGTGTGGTTTTGCCGCAGCCCGAAGGACCCAGGATGCTCACAAGTTCCCCTTTTTCGATCTCTATACTGACATCATTCAGCGCCGTGTGCGTATCAAACTTTTTAACAATATTTCTTACCGATAGGAATGACACCTGACAAACTCCTTTCTATTCTTCTGCTTCTGATTTTCCATCATATTTTTCCATCCACTGATTTAAGATATCTTCCCGGTTCTGGGCTGCCCATGAGAAATCATTTTCAATCAGCTGATCCAGCGGATTTCCTTCATATCCTTCATAGGTTCCCGTATTCTCTACGGTGACAATGGGGTAATTTACCCGGTACAAATCCATTGCCTCATCAGAAATGGCCCAATCCAGGAAAGTATAAGCAGCCGGATTGATTTCTTCTTTGTCAATCAAAGCGTTGGCCTCCAGATCCCATCCGGAACCCTCTTCCGGGAAAATAACTTCCACCGGAGCTCCCTTCTCCTGCTGGCTGATACCTGCGTATCCGAAACTGATTCCCACTGCGCATTCTCCAGACGCAGCCATCTTTGCCGGTTTTGATCCGGAATGTACGTACTGAGCGATGTTTTCATGGAGCTGATCCAGATAATCCCATCCTTCCTGGGAATCCTTGCCTTTCAGCTGCAAAATGGCGGATACGGTCAGGAATCCGGTTCCTGATGAATTGGGATTGGACATTACGATATGCCCTTTCAGTCTGGGATCAAGCAGATCTTCATAGGAAGTAATCTCATCTGCCGTCATCCCCAGCTTTTCCAGCTCCGCCGTGTTGACTACAAAAGCTGTCTCCCAGGCGTCGATGCCCACCCATGTGGGTACTTCTTTATCCGATTTAAACTGAGGCAGAATTCGGTCGCATCCCTCCGGTTCATAGGGTTTCAGTGCGTTCATATCGTCCAGCACCATCATGGAGGAAGCTGCCGTTCCCCATACCACATCCGCCTGGGGATTGTCTTTCTCCGCAATCAATTTTGCCGTAATGATTCCCGTTGATTCTCTGACAACGTTTACTTTAATATCAGGATAGGTTTCGTTGAATTTCGCCAGATAATCTTTTACCTGTTCGTCTTCCAGGGCCGTATATACTGTGATTTCTCCGGAATCTGCTTTCTCAGTTTCTTCTCCTTCTGATTCTGCAGCCGTTTCCTCTGTGCTTTCCTGGCTTTCCTGCGCTGTATCGGAAGAACTGCTTTCCTCTGCCGGAGCCGTACCGCTCTCACCGTTTCCTCCGCATCCTGTAAAAGCCGTAAGTGTCAAAGCTGCGATAAGTACCATACAAAATTTTTTCTTCATTTTCTTTCATGCTCTCCTTCTTTACTTTTCTACTCGCTTCATCGCAGTTACAATCATAAAAAAAATCTTCTGCAAAAAAAATCACAGAAACGTAAATTCTTTCTAAAAAAATTACCTTCCTGTGATTTACACTTTGTAGTTTTTCTACATCTCTATTGAATTTTATCGTCTTTTTCGTACACAAGATCCTGAATATTGCTCCAGCTCCTGTTCAGTCTGTCCGCATAGTAATCATAATTGGTAAGAAATGCCCCAAGATACAGCATATCCACTATAGATATCTGAGCGCTCCTGGAAAATATGGCATTTCCGTACATATACTGGGAATTCTCCGTGCACAGTACGATATCCGCATACTTATTGATTACCGCCTTTTCAAAATTTGTGATGGAAATCGTCACTGCTCCCGATTCTTTCGCACATTTCAGCGCTTCCACCGTATGCTTAGATTTCCCCGTGTGGGAAATTCCAATGGCCACATCCCTGGGCGTCAGGTTTTTCGCGTTTACTTTCTGCATATAGCCGTCTTTATTGAAATAGACCTGTTTTCCAATGTAAGCCATTTTGGTGGTAAAATCTTCCGCCGTACAGGAAGAGTTTTCCACCGCATACACGGAAATGTTCTCCGCATTTTCCAAAGCTTCCACGGCCCTGACGTATTCATATGTAGATACTGCTTTTAACACTTCCTCCAGGTGCCGGATATTTGTCCTGATTACCTTTGCCGGAATTTCCACCAATTTATCTTCTTTTTTCACCGGATATTCCAGTATATTTTCCGCTGCGGAGAAATGCTGCCTTTGCACCCGTTCTTCCAACATTCTGTTTTTCAGTTCCCGGTATCCCCCAAGTCCCATGGCTTTTGCAAAACGAATAATGGTGGGCTGACTGACTCCGGCCTTTCTGGCCAGCTCCTCAATGGACCAATTCACCATCTCTTCATTATTTTCCAGAATGACGTCCGCCGTTTTCTGCTCTGAGGGACGCAACTCTTTGTACCTGGAACGAACTTCAAATAAAAAATTACCGCCTGTAGATTTTCTACTCATTTCTCACTTTCTTCCTTCCGGATAAAAACATATTGCCGCTTCCAATGATGATACGGCTGTGCTATTTTTATTCATCTGCACAGTTTCCACCTCTTATTTTACACAAAATTTCCGTGAGAAACATGTAATCCATGTAAAATCTACATCAAATGTAAGATCAGTACACAGAATTTCCGCATATCTTTAAAATGCGATCATATTTTAACGTTCCTCCGAATAAATCAAGAGCGCTTCCCACCGTAACGTCAATCCTGCCCCTGCCTGCTTCCCGCAGACAGTATAAATCTTCGTAGGATCCCACCCCTCCGGCATAGGTGATGGGATTTTTCCTATGTTCCTGCAGCATTTTCACCAGTTCTTCATCCACCCCGGAAGCTTTTCCTTCCACATCCACAGCGTGAACCAGGAATTCATCACACAGATCGGACAATTGATCCAACAGCGAGGGACTTAAGGTCACATCTGTAAATTTCTGCCAGCGGTCTGTCACAATAAAATAGCAGCCTTCCCTTTTCCGGCAGCTCAAATCCAACACCAGACGCTCTTTTCCCACCGCATCAACCATTTTTTGCAGATTCTCCCAGGAAATCTTTCCGTCTTTGAAAACATAAGAGGTTACAATCACATGACTGGCTCCCGCTTCCAGAAATTCACCGGCATTCTCCGGACAGATGCCTCCGCCTGCCTGCAGTCCCTTTGGGTATGCAGCCAGAGCCTTCATGGCCTGTTCCTTTGTTTCCTTATAATAGGAAGATCCTTCTGGATTCAGCAGAATCACATGGCCCCCTTTTATCCCCTGACTTTGATACAATCTGGCATAGAACGCCCCGTCCTGTTCCGATACAAAATTTTCCTCTGCCTGATTTGATACGTCTTTTAAACTTCCGCCTACAATCTGTTTTACTTTTCCGTTATGTATATCGATGCACGGTCGAAAACGCATAGCTCCCTCCTATTGTCTAAAAAAATACTGCCATCGTCTCTGACAATGGCAGTTTCCTTTACCTTTAATTTTTACGGATTTTTATCGGTATTCTTTGATGTATCGCCGGCTGTATCTTCTTCTGCATTGTCCGTCGTCCCGTTGTCTGTATTATCCTGGGCATCCTGTCCCAGATCTTCTACGCCTTGTCCCAGATCTTCAATTCCTTCTCCGGCATCCTCCACGATATTATCCCTGTCATCCGTTGTATCTGTATCATTGGTACCATTGGTAACGTCATTTACATTTCCGTCATTGACCCCGTCATTCACGTTTCCATCATTCGTATTTTCCTGCTGATTGTTGGTATTGTTGTCCGTTGCGGCATTGTCGCCGCATCCTGCCATGAAACATACCGTAACAGCCAGCATAAATCCCAACATCCACTTCTTCATAGCTCTCATAATATCGTCTCCTTTTCTCTTTTCAGATTTCGATGATATTAATATACACGCATCCGTTGGAATTTATACAAAAAGGCATAAACTTTTATGCATCTGCAATTACATCGCTCATATCATAACGGCCCGGGCCTTTGCCTTTTAAAAATTTTGCAGCCTGCACTGCGCCTTTGCCGAAAACAGCCTTTGAATAGGCAGTGTGCTTAAATTCAATGACTTCGTCTGCTCCGGCGAAAATCACTTCATGATCACCTACGATCGTACCGCCGCGGACAGCAGAAATTCCGATTTCCATCGGGTCACGTTTTTTGCGTTCCTGGCTTCTGTCATATTTATATTCATATTTATTGTCAAGGGCCTCGTTTAAACTGTCGGCAAGGGCCAGCGCAGTCCCGCTGGGCGCGTCCACTTTTAATTTGTGATGGCGCTCTACAATCTCCATATCAAACCCTGCCGGAGCCAGCACCTTGGCCGCATCCTGCAGAAGTTTCAGCAGAAGATTGATTCCCATGGACATATTGGCAGATTTCAGCACCGCCGTTTCCTTTGCCGCCTCCTCAACTTTGGCAAGCTGCTCCTGGGATAACCCTGTGGTGCACAGCACAATAGGGATTTTCCGTTTTACGCTGTAGTCCAAAATAGCGTCAACTGCAGAAGCTGTGGAGAAATCAATAATTGCGTCCGCTTCCACATCACATTTTTCCAAATCGGTATACACAGGATATCCATTATCCCTTGTATCTGCAATATCGATGCCTGCCACAATCTGTGCGTCCTCATCTTCTTTCACCAACTGGGAAATCACCTGCCCCATATGACCATTGCACCCATGCATAATGATTTTGACCATGATCTTTCCCTCCTATTTCACTACCGGTATTCCGAATTCTCTCATGGCTTTGGCCAGCCGCTCCTGATTCTGAGGCTCCATCTCTGTCAGCGGTCCCCTCAACGGTCCAACTTCCTTGCCCATCAGATTCAGCGCCGCTTTTACCGGAATGGGGTTTACTTCACAGAACAGCGCGTCAATGAGATCTAAAGCTTTCAGCTGCAGTTCCCGGCTTCCTGCAATATCGCCCTCCAAAAACTTCATCACGATCTCATGGCTTTCTTTGGGCGCCACGTTGGAAAGCACGGAGATTACACCGATGCCTCCCAGAGACAGAAGCGGTACAATCTGGTCGTCATTTCCGGAGTAAAGATCAATTTTTCCCTCCGTCAGTTCCATTACCTTCGCAACCTGAGAAATATTTCCCGTTGCCTCTTTGATTCCCACAATATTTTCCACATTTTTAAACAATTCAGCCACTGCAGGCGGCAGAAGATTGCATCCCGTTCTGCTGGGAACATTATACATGATAATTGGTTTGTCCACTGCATCGGCGATAGTCGTATAATGTTTGATCAGACCGTTCTGCGTCCCTTTATTATAGTAGGGAGTTACAATCAGAAGTCCGTCCGCGCCGCTCTCGGCCGCGTCTTTTGACATCTCCACCGCTGTGTAAGTAGAGTTTGATCCTGTTCCGGCAATTACAGGAATTCTTCCCTTCACTCTCTCGATGGTGAATTTAATTGCCTCCAGATGCTCCTCTTCGGAAAGGGTGGCGGACTCTCCCGTGGTTCCGCAGATAATAATGGAATCGGTTCCCGCCGCAATCTGCTCTTCCAAAAGTTCATCCAGCTTTTCATAATTGATTGACAGGTCTTCATGCATGGGAGTAACCAGGGCTACTCCGGCTCCTTTAAAAATTGCCATATTCGTTTCCTCCTGAAATTAAACGAAAAGAAGAGGCGTACGTATCGTCCGCCTCCAAAGGATCCATATAGTAACTGATTTTCACTACACGTTCTGCTTCAGATAGCGCTCCATCCCCTTTGATGACAGTCATATGATTATTCACCATATGCCCAAGAATACAGTCTTCGGCACTGAATCCTTTCGGCACGCTTCCCTTTCCTTCACTTTCTCCTGCTCCCGAAGCATCCGGCAAAGTACTAATGAACCATGCAACCTCTATCTTTTCATCGTTTTGTTAAAATAACTTTAGCACCATTCCCCATCCTTGTCAACCGTTTTGCCCCCCATAATACCGCCGGTCTTCTTTCAGACTATTGTATTTGCAGAAAAAACTGATATAATTATCCCCGGAAAGGACTGATGAATATGAACACTCCTCAAAACGGCAGCGCCCAGCCGGAAGAATATCTGGCCTGCGAACGCTGGCTTGTCTTCATCATGATGATGTTGGTGGGCGGTTATCTTGGCGCCTTTACCTATTCCATCAGAGGCGGCGTATTCTGCAACGCCCAAACCGGAAATTTCGTCCTGCTGGCAATGGCGCTGGGAAATGGCAACTGGTTTCATGCACTTTACTATATCATCCCCATTTCAGCCTACTGTATGGGAGCTTTTATCTCCGAAGCCGCTGCCAGTCAGATCAAACGATTCAATCTGCTTCGCTGGGATACTCTGCTGGTAATCATTGAAATTATTGTGATTCTCTTTCTCGGCTTTCTTCCGGAAAGCGCTCCGGTTCAGATCACCCAGGTTTTAATTAATCTGATCTGTTCCATGCAGTATAACACTTTCCGGCAGGCAGAAGGTATTCCCATGGCCACCACCTTCTGTACCAATCATATCCGTCAGGTAGGAATCGCCATCTGCAAAGCCCTCCGGCATCACGATGAGAATAAGGCATACATCCGCAGAATGCTGATTCACCTGGGTATGCTGGCAACTTTTGTACTGGGCGGGGTGATTTCCACTGTTTTGTGTAATTTGCTTTTGGGAAAAGCAATCTGGATTTCCCTCATTCCCCTTGTCATCGTTCTGATCGATCTTCTGTATGCAGATTTAAAAGGTGAAAAAGGAAAGCTGGATCAGATTCCTCACGGACATTGAGAGCGCATAAAAAACCGGGGCAAAAAGCCCCGGTTTTTTCACTGCATAATTCTTTGAAAAACCTCAGTCAATATACTCCAGTTTGCTGACGGAAACCTCATAAGCCGTCCTTTTCTCCGTCTCGTTTTCACTCAGCTTTTTCATGTATTCTCTGCTCTGAATTCTGCCCCAGATCAGAACATGCCCGCCAACCTGAAAAGCAGACGCATAGCGCGCATTTCTTCCCCAGCAGATGCAGGGAATGTAATCCGATTTCCCATAGGGACGGTTAACTGCAATAAGAAGATCTGCAATCTCTCTGCCCAGAGGAGTTTTTCGATAAACCGGCGGTTTACATATGTAACCGTCGAGGAATATCTGATTCGATTTCATCGATTCATCTTCCTCTTCCACAAAGCTGATCTCTCTTGCGAATACAGAAAGCACCAGCCGGTTTTTCTTCTCCTCATGCCGGTTATAGGAACGAAACTGACCGAAGACTTGAATATATTCTCCCTCATAATCCTGTGTCACATCCACAAGCCTTTCTGATACCATGACTGGAATCCGGTCTTCCGATTCGCTCAGCCTTTTTACAAGAACGTCGATCAGATAAAACCCTTCTCCGAAGACCTGATGACTGAATGTAAACTGCGATGCGATCTTTCCCATAATTGCTACCTGATTGTTTTCAATAATCTTATCTGCCATGAATGATAGTACCCCTTCCTCTTCGTTGTATTTTGTCTATATCATATGTATTCTTCCCCGCCGTTTTTTAGAACAAAAATTTTTTTATTTTTAGAATCCCTTGTATTCCCGGAAAAATGTGGTAGACTTGTATCGTTAGATTTACCCTGAGATGAGAAAGGATATTACCATGAAAATAAAAAGAGAGGATGTCAGAAACGTAGCCATCATTGCCCATGTCGATCACGGCAAAACGACTCTGGTGGATGAATTATTAAAACAAAGCGGGGTCTTCCGGGAAAACCAGGAAATACAGGAAAGGGTCATGGACTCCAACGATATTGAACGAGAACGGGGAATTACCATTCTTTCCAAAAATACCGCCGTCACCTACAACAATGTAAAAATCAATATTATTGACACGCCCGGTCACGCTGACTTTGGCGGCGAGGTGGAACGTGTCCTTAAAATGGTAAACGGAGTTATTCTGGTGGTAGACGCCTTCGAAGGCCCCATGCCTCAGACAAAATTTGTACTGCGCAAAGCCCTGGATCTGGATCTGGATGTTATTGTATGCATCAATAAAATCGACCGGCCAGAGGCCCGCCCGGAAGAAGTGGTGGATGAAGTTCTGGAACTTTTAATGGATCTGGATGCCTCTGACCGCCAGCTGGACTGCCCCTTTGTCTACGCCTCCGCGAAAGCCGGATATGCCGTCGCAGATCTGGCTGACAAGCCGGAGGGAATGAAGCCTCTGTTTGAAACAATTTTAAGTCATATCCCGGCGCCGGAAGGCGATCCCGAAGCCGGCACACAGCTGTTGATCAGCACCATCGACTATAACGAATACGTGGGACGTATCGGCGTCGGAAAAGTGGATAACGGCAAAATTGCGGTAAACCAGGAGGTTATGCTGGTCAATCACCATGAACCGGACAAAAAGAAAAAAGTTAAAATCAGCAAACTCTACGAATTCGACGGTTTGAACAAAATAGAGGTTCGTGAGGCGTCCATCGGTTCCATCGTGGCCATCTCCGGCATCAGTGATATTCATATCGGCGATACCCTCTGCGATGTGGATCATCCGGAACCGATCCCCTTCCAGAAAATTTCCGAGCCTACCATCGCCATGCAGTTTATGGTCAATGACAGTCCTCTGGCCGGTCAGGAAGGAAAATATGTCACTTCCCGCCATTTAAGAGACCGGCTGATGCGTGAACTGAACACCGATGTCAGTCTTAGAGTGGAAGATACCGATTCTCCGGATTGTTTCAAAGTATCTGGCCGCGGGGAGCTCCATCTGTCTGTATTAATTGAAAATATGCGCCGGGAAGGATACGAATTTGCGGTGAGCAAAGCAGAAGTGCTTTATAAAAAGGATGAAAGGGACCGGCTGCTGGAACCAATGGAAATCGCTTATATCGATGTTCCGGAAGAATTTTCCGGTTCTGTCATCCAAAAACTCAGCGAGCGCAAGGGCGAACTCCAGGGCATGAGCCTGGCCGGGGACGGTTCCACCCGCTTGGAATTCTCCATTCCGGCCCGCGGTTTAATCGGATATCGTGGAGAATTCATGACGACTACCAAAGGAAACGGAATCATGAACACTGTGTTTGACGGGTATGGATCTTACAAGGGAGATATCCAGTACAGAAAGCAGGGTTCTCTGATCGCCTTTGAATCGGGAGAATCTGTTACCTATGGGCTTTTTTCCGCTCAAGATCGCGGAACTTTATTTATCGGTCCGGGTGAAAAGGTATATGCCGGCATGGTAATCGGCCAGAACGGAAAAGCGGAAGATATCGAACTGAATGTCTGCAAAACCAAACATCTGACCAACACCCGCTCTTCTTCTGCTGACGAGGCGCTGAAACTGACGCCTCCAAAAATTCTCAGTCTGGAACAGGCTCTGGAATTTATCGACAAAGATGAACTTCTGGAAGTTACACCCAAAAGTCTGCGTATTCGT
The DNA here is from genome assembly GCA_050944435.1 of Ruminococcus sp. Lineage (GTDB taxonomy): Bacteria > Bacillota > Clostridia > Lachnospirales > Lachnospiraceae > Ruminococcus_G. Next base: position 48,567 of record JBMNRB010000005.1, on the reverse strand, counting down.
AAAAAGATACTGGATGCCCGCCTGAGAAAAAGAGAAAGCATGAATAAATAGATTCCCCGGAATTAAAAAGGCAGGAAAGCCTAACGCTTTCCCGCCTTTTTCACTTCTATTCTTCTGCTTCATCGGCACCGCCGGATGTAGCTTCCTCCGATGAATAAAAATCATAATAAGTCACGCCATTTTCCATGTTAACGCCCTTGGCCTTTGCAAGCTCGCTGACCGTCACCAGCTGATATCCTTCTTTCACCAGCGCCGGGATAATCGTTTTGCAGGATTCCACGGTCGTAGGCCAGATATCATGCATCAGTATGATCTCTCCATCTTCTACATTATCCAATACTGCCGAGATATTAGAATCCACATCTTTTGTCTGCCAATCCAGAGTATCCAGACTCCAGTAAATGCACGGTTTCCCAATATAACCGGTGATAGTCTCATCCTGCGATCCAAAGGGTGTTCTTGCCAAGGTCGCCACCTGGCCGCCGCTAATCTTTGCGATCTCCTGATCCGTCCGGTCAAACTGATCCTTTATTCCCGCTTCGTCCAACTCTTTCAGATTTGGATGGTCATAGGAATGATTTCCCAGCTCACAGCCCAGTTCAATCATTCTTGGAATTACATCCGCGCCCTTTTCCGCCACATTTTCCCCCAGCATGAAGAAAGTGGCCTTTGCTCCATTTGCTTCCAGGATATCCAGAAGTTCGTCCGTATGGTCTCCCGGTCCGTCATCAAAGGTCAGCGCAACCATTTTGGATTCTTTATCCGGATCATAAATGCCTTCTTCAGAAAAATAACATCCTTTGTTGCCAATCACCGCCCAGCCTGTCTGCATATAGCCTTCAGAATTAAAATAGTATTCCTGGCCGTCTATCTCCTGCCAGCCGTTAGTATAATATGTACCATCTTCATTGGCATACCACCAGCCGGTATCGTCCACCTGCCAGCCCGGCACCGCATACTTTAACTCTGTACCGGTTTTAATCGTCTCCTTCCTGGCCGCTGCGTCTGCATTGGTTTCCGCTGTCTGTTCCTGGGTCTCCTCGCTGTCCGTCTGTTCTTCTGCTTCCGTTGGCTCCGGCGTGGCCGCAGCCATCGGCTCCGCCTCCTTTTCCTCTTCTGCCGCTTCTACTTCCACCACTTGTTCAGCCTGGTTCTCTTCCTCTTTTCCGGAAGGTCTGATAATAGCCCATACGGCTGAAATGCAAAGCAGCACCACCGCTACGCAGGCTGCGACCATCAGGCATCTTTTCAGTATCATTTTCTGCCTTCGGCGTCTGCGAAGCTGTCTTTCCTTTTCGCGCTTCATGCGCTCTATCCTAAGTCTTCTCTGTCTTTCATCCATTGTAAATCATTCTTCCCCTGATAACCCTTATTACTTATGCTTTATATCTTTTATCATCCCGCCCTATTAGCATAACGCACAAATTTGAAAGATACAATTACAATTCTGTTAAATTTCCTTAATTCGACACAGGACCTCTCCGGTTCCTGCCCCTGCCCAGCAAAAACCAGGCTGCTGCCGAACAAAGGATCATAAGTATCAGTAAGATCCGTTCGATTCCTCCGGCCGGAAGCCCAAAAGCCGCAATCTGCTCCCAAAATCCGTTCAGCACCATCACTCCCATGGAAATACAAACCGTCAGGAAGCAAAGAAGTTTTACTCCGGAACCGGACCATTCGTTCTCCATGGCCAGTATTCCCAAAACCAGCACGACAACGCCGCACCAATAGGGATAAAGCCCCAGCGAAAAAAAACTGATATCTATACCGGTCAGATTAAAAAAAAGCATGACAATGCCCGCCGCCGTCATAATCAGCGTGCAAAGTCTGGCCTGGCCATAGCCGAATCCTCCTTTCAGCAGATTCCCCGCAAAATAGATGATCCCCGCCGCCAGCGGCAGTATCACTGCCATATATCCAGGATGGTAAAAATCGGGAATGGACACGCCGTAACGGTTCATCAATCCTTCCAGCACAATATCATAAAGGGCCACAAACAAAAGATCCAGGAAGGAAACGCCCCACAGCAGTTTCAGAAACATCCCTCCTGCTCCCATAGAAATCAGCAGCAAAATTCCCTGTGCCAGACAGTAGCCATAAAACATCATCCCGGCCGTTCCCGCTATAGTCATCCGGTTTTCCATAATAATCCACACCAGGGAAAGAAGCAGGGAGAGAAAGACAAAAATCCCCCTGCGTCCGATCTGTCCTAAAGAAAAAGATGGCGCAGAAGGCATGGAAATCCCTGACTTTTTTTTCTTTTTCTCCTTCTTCCCACTCTCTCTTTTCTTTTTATTTTCTTTGTTCTTTTTTCCAGACTGCTTTTCTTCTTCCTGCTGTTCTTTGTAAACAGGTTTTATCTCAAGGACACTGTTCAGCGCCGTTTCCAGCTCCCGCGCCGTCTGAAAACGGACGCTGCGGTCGGCATGACACGCTTTTCGCAGAACCTCTCCCATCTGCTGACCGCCGTCTGCGGGGTCTGGAAGAGTTTCACCCGACAGACACCGGTTGATTGCCTGTTCTTTTTCTTCCTGGGTCACCTGTTTGGGATAGGGCGGCATAAACGGCAGTCTCCCATGATTCAGCAGCCGATACATCAGCATTCCCAGCGCATAGACGTCCCCTGCCGGATCCGGATCCATATACAGATTTTCTTCCTTCAGGACAAACTCTCCGTCTTCGGATACCAAAATACTGGAGGAACGGATTTCCCCATGGGGTACGCCCCGTTTCAGATACTGACAAATATCGATTCCCATCTGCAGTACCGTTTCCTGATCCATTTTATGAGTTTTCTGATACTGATTTAAACTTTGCATATTACCCTTCATTTCAAATCACTCCTCAACTTACCCCATTACTCCCCCCAGGTCATACCCCATCATACCACAGATTTGACAAAAAGCAAAAATTTCTTCTTTTCCTTTAACGCCAAAAAGCCCCAGCCCCGGTTTTCCGGTTCTGAAGACTGTTAAACGATTCTGCACAGTATAATTGTAATATTATCTTTTCCTCCCTGCTCCAGCGCTCTGTCCTGCAGCTTTTTCACACAATCTCCCGGGGTCAGGTTTTCCTGCAGTATAGCCAGGATTTCCTCTTTGGAAATCATATCCGTCAGCCCGTCGCTGCAGATCAGATATTGATCGCCTTCTCTCAGATCATCCTCATGGATATAAGGGTGAATCACCATCTCCTCCGGGGGAATTCCCAGACACTGGGTCAATGAGGGCTTCCTTCCCGTAATTCCCTGCTCTTCCAGGAAATGACGATTGGTATGTTCCTCGTAAACCGGAATCATCTCTCCTTCCCTTACAAGAAACGCCGGACTGTCTCCCAGATTGCACACCGTCATCTCTTCATTGTGAAAACAGAGGATCGTGGCCGTCGTTCCCATACCGTTGGCTTTTCTCTCTTTTGCCTCCTCACAGATTGCCCGGTTCATCTCTTTGCAGATATTATCGAGAAAATCCCGGGGATTTTTCTGCCATTCCTCCAGCCGATTCAGTTCTTCCCGGAAATGAACTGCCGCCAGATAAGAAGCAACTTCGCCGTCCTTTTCGCCCCCCATTCCATCAAAAATCCCGAAACACAGCAGACTTTCGGTGCCTCTTCGTATGGTAACGGCTCTTTCCAGTCCCCGGTGTTTCTCTTCTAAATATTTTCCGTCAAAACACAGATTGTCTTCATTAATCTCCCGCACTTTGCCGCAGTGGCTGATGCAGGACGCTATGACTTTATACAAACTTTCGCCTTCCTTTCAATGCTTTTTTATAACCGGAAATATCTTCAGGTCACATATCCGCCCCGCTGCAGGCGGATATGTGACCTCCCATTCCGGCATTTTATAATATTACATCAGAAGCCAGTCCGGCTGCAATATCCTTTCCGGCATCTTCCGCAGACTGATAATTTCTCGCCATATCATTTAAATCCTGCACATGTTCCTGGATCATTTTATTCATCTGATCAATATCTCCCTGAAGCTGCTGAAACCTGGCCAGATAAGCAGAAGAGGCTTCCCCCTGCCATACGCTGCTTAACCCCTGTACAATGGTCATCATCTGTTGTGTCAGACTGCTTACCGTGTTTCCCTGAGCTGAAAACTCTGACGCTGCTGCAATAAGTTTCTCCGGTGTCACTTTTAACGTTCCGTCCATATTCATACCTCCTGTTTCCCAATCTTATAAAACGAATCAGTAATTCCTTGTATTGGCAATATTGGCGTTGGCTGCTTCTGCCTGGGCATATTTCGCTGCAATCTCATCCAGCGCCGCAGCATATTGATCAATGGTGCTTTTGAAGGTTTCCATCTGACCCTTATCCTTCGTAAAAGCATTGTGAAAAGCATCCTTCGCCGATCCTTCCCACATGGAAGCCAGCTCGGCCTCAAGACTTCCCAAAGTCTCAATGGCGGACTTCAGACTGGTATTCTGACTTCTCAGCTCTTCCGCTTTGTTTTTCAGCTCCCGTGACGTTACCATAATTTCTGCCATATTATCCATCCTCCTTTAATACGTTCTTTCTTCTGCTATTCTTAAATTCTCCAGTTCCGCCTCCCGGACTTCCCGGGCAATGTTCCGTATCGCCTGAGCAGTATTTTCCAGCTGTCTGGCATTCTTTGTTATCTTTTCCGCCAGCTGATTCCCTTTGCCCCGGTAAACGTCGGCTCCTTCCCCCTGCCAGCCGCTTTTTAACTGTTCCATGGCGTTTTCCAGCTGAATGGCCGTTTTTTCCAGTTCACCGGAAAGACTCTCCAGTTGTTTCGCCTGGCTGACCGCCCTGGCATAGTCCATCTCAATTGTCCACGCTGTCGCCATCTGACACCTCCTATGAAATCACATCCACCGGAAGACTGCTTTCCAGAGCCTGGATTTCCCGCTCCGTTCCTTCGTATACGCCTGCCATCTCCAATAAATCTTCGGGAAATTCCCCCAGCCGTTTCAAAATTTTCTCCATATCCGGCTTTTCTTTTTCAAAAATACTCCGGTAGAGATCTCCCGCCTCTCCCTGCCAGCATCCTGCCGTCTGTGAGATCAGATCCGCAATACTTTGGAAATCTCTGCTCATCTTGTTTATTTTCTGCCAAGCGTCATCAGCCCTTTTCCTTAATTCTTCTGTTGTTACCCGAATTACCATACGCTTTTTGCCTCCCGCTAAATTTTAATCGCCGCCACGGTATCTTCTACCGCCTGCTCACACCTTATGTATTCTCCCTTTGCGTACTCCATGGTATTCTGCAGTTCCTTTACGGTCTCGCAGACCGTTTTCATCGTTTCATAATCCCCCTGAAACTGCCGTTCAAAGGCCCGGGCGGCATCCCCTTCCCAACTGCCGTTCAGCTCCATAAGACTCCCCCGAAGCTCCTCCAGATCTTCCTCAAGGGCCAGGGCAAGTTCTGCAAAACGCGCCGCCTTCTGGTTAAGGTTCATTGTATCCACTTCCAGTTCTCTGTCCATTTGGCTCTCCTTTCCTGCAAGGCCATATCCCGCCTGTGAAAATCTTACCGGATAATTCCCAGAGGATTCGAGGAAAACGAAGGAATCCGGATATATTGATATCCCACGGCCAGGCGGGGATAACGGATCTGCTCCTGTTCCATCTCATCCATAACGCGCCGCTCGCACTCCTGCACCATACGGCAGATTTCCTCCAGGGCCAGAATCATCTGTCCGGCCGACTCCTTCTCTCGGCGGATCATCTCAAGCTGATTTCCAAGAGAAGCTTTCACTTCAGAAAAAAGTGAATCATCCCCGATCTGTTTCATCACCATCTCCAGCTCTTCTTCCATCCGGCCCAGCCGTCTCTTCTCATTCAGAATTATTTCCGCCGTACCCATTACCTTTACCGGATTGAATCTCATAAGCTTTCTTCCATCCTTCCTGTATTTACTATATCATCTGCTGCAAAAAACGGTGCAAAAAGCGACGAACAGCCTGTTTTCCCCGACAGACGGCAGGTTAAACCAGAAGCAGTTTATTTCCCGTTTTGATCCCGCATTCACTCAGACTGCGCCGGGAACTGAGAATCCGCTGGGTCTGTCTATCGCACAGAAGCAATTTTCTGACGTCCCCTGTCAGCACGCACTGTTCCTTCTGACATACCATGGCCGTAATTTCCTCCGTCACCATATATACCGGCGCATGTTCATCTATCTCAAAATCATACTCCCGGTCCACAGACGGCACGTAAACATCCACCATTATCACTTCATCCGCCTCCCGTCATCCTGTTCAGATACTTTTTCATCCGATCCTTTCCAAAGAAACATTTTTCCTCCTGTTCCCCCTGATACAGTATCTCATATCCAAAGGGATGTTTTGTTATGCAAAGCCGGGCGCATACTCCGCCGTCCGCCGGATCCAGCGCATCCATCACCATCCGGACTTTCTCGTCTTTTAACACTTCTTCCGCCGGCGGAAATACTCCGCCGAATTCTTCAGTCTTTGTCTCAACGGCAAGCATATCCGCTGTTTCCGCTATTTTCTCCGGAAAATAGGTTTCCATAAGAAGCTCCATTGCCCTTTCCCGGTTTTCAACGGCGCACAGCCTGATTTTGTCCCGGTCCACCGGACTTTTTTCCGTCACGGTCACCTGGCCGGCGGTGCAGTAGCAGCACCAGGCGGGAAATATTTCCCGCGCCGGCATGCAAAGGAGAATTCTTCCCCCATCCCGAAGCGGCCCAAACAGTCTCTTCATCTCTTCTGCTGCTTCCACCCGGTTTTCCCGGGCTGTCAGCAATCCCTTCTTTGTCATTTGATAAATCAAATCAAGATAAGAATTTCTGTCGAAATCGGGAGGATCAAACTCCAGCCCGTAAAAGCTGCCGATTCCCATTCCCGCAGCCAGCACCGTAAGTTCCCCTGGGGATAAAACGTACCAATTTTCCATCATATATTCTTCACATCCGTTCTGTAGCTTCTGGAGACAGGAATCCCCGCTCCATCCTTCATCTCAATTAAGTTCTGAGAAAGCCTCACCCGTTCAATCTGCTTTTTATTCACAATATAACTCCTGTGACAGCGCAGGAAATCATCCGGCAGCCTCCCCTGGATATTTTCCAGCGTATCATACAGCCCGTACTCTGAAATACCGGCCCTGACAAAAACTTTTTTCTCCCTGGCCTCAAAAAATACAATCTGCTCATAGGGAATCCAGGTCTTGCCCTCTCTGGTCTCCACCACAAAGGTTTCCCGGGGTTCTTTCTCCCCCCGCTCCCGGCAGAAAGCCTCGAAAAATTCCCGCACCACCTGACGGATCTGGTTTTTATCCGCCGGCCTGAGCAGCAAAGAAGCGGGAAAAACGGAAGGTTTCAGATAACACATGGGGGAGACGTTTCCGTCGGCTATGACCATCAGCAGCGTTTTCTGATATTTCTTCCGAAATGCTTCCAGTTCTCCCAGGACTTCCGGATCTGTCACATCCAGACATGCCAGATCCAAAAGAGGCCCCTTCTCCAGCCAGTCGCCGGCTTCCTCCCAGTGTTCCAGAAACTGCCAGATCCACTTTTCCTCGCAGGCGTATGCCGCCTCGTCTTTCATAATTGTTTCCAATTCCCTCAGCTCTTTTCCCTGGGAATCATAAGTCATACAGGAAATCATAGATTGCCACCACTGTTTCTGCCTGCATAGGGAACCGCCACTTTCACAGAAGGCGCCGCTCCTTCGCCGGAGGGCAGCATACCTATGCCGGCTTTCTGCTCTTTACCCTGTTTCGCGTAGGGGAGATAATCAAAGTTAAACATACGCTGAGCCGCCGTATTGCCTCCCAGATGAATGCCTTTTTTATCCCGCACCATATTCTCGTACAGAGGAATACCTGCCATCTGCTGCATCTGATCCTGATTAAAGGCGGCGATGAAAAATACATTGTGAAGCCTTCCCTTGTCGGTAATGTTCTCCATAAATCCCCGCATATCTCCCACTCCTTCTTTTGGCTTTGTCACCAGCCGTACGAAGAAAGGCAAATCATCAATGAAGAAGAAATGGGGAACCTGTCTGCTCATCTTCTCATAGATTTCTTCATCCTCATAGCCTTCCCGCAGGGCATCCCGTTTCATTTTGTTGCGCTCCCGGAAAAGGGGAACTAATTCACTTAACGTACGGTACAACCCTTCCTCCTCCGTAATATAATCTGCTCCCAACTCCTGTGCCGGTTTCCCCAGAGCTCCCGAACCGTCCACCACATGAAGGGAACTCTCTTTCAAGGCGGCGGTATGCATCATCACCTTCAGCAGATTTGTTTTTCCTGTGCGGCTTTTCCCCGACACCAGGTAACAGAACGTACGGCTCAGATCGATGGAATAAAGATCCGCATTTTCCGTATTGTAACCAATGGGCAGCCATCGTGCCTCTCCTGCCGTCTTCCTTACCGCTTCCAGTTTCATGTACTCTTCCAGCACAGGCTTCTCCGGTATGGAAGGAACCGGACGGGCAGAAGCGCCTTTCCACGCCTGATTCATCTGTTCAAACACCTGTCCCATTTCTTTGGCGCGTTCATAATCATCCTCTGCTTCCAGTGCAAGCGCAGTCTGAAACTCCAGTACGCTCTCGCCTGCCTTGGCCAGACCGCGGCCTTTCACTCCCGGCTCCGGAAGCACGGAAAGCTGCATAGTCCGCATGGCTTCCCGATACTGATACTTATCGTTCATCTCCAGAGAAATCACCGTGCGGATGTTATCGCCGATGCGGGCGGGAATCCCTGCCGAACCGAAACCGGCAGCCGTGATCACAAGGAAAATACCGTATCCTGCCCCTTCCCTTGCAATCTGAACCATCGCCTCCTCAAACCTGTCTTTCGTTTTTTCCCGAAAACCGGCGTATTGATCAATGGCAATTACCACCGCCGGCACCTTAAGACCGTTTGCCTGTACGTACTGGGCATAATTCCCTCCCTGGAACCGTTCCTTTCTTTCTTTCATCATCGTCAGGATCATGTTGAAAAATTTAGACAGCTTATCCAAATCATTCTCATACATGATGCCGCCCACATGGGCCAGCCCCTCAAAGGGCGCCAGAATACGGCTTCCGAAATCTATGCCGTAAATATTCACATGCTCCGGCGTGTAACGGCACACCAGGGAAAAAAGAAGCGTCTGCAGGAAAGTGCTTTTTCCGCTGGAAACCATCCCCAGGACGGCATGATGGCCTTCCGCCGCCAGGTTTACTTCCAGAGGAAGCTGTACCTGATTGACCGGATGATCATACAGTCCCACATACGCCTGAAGTTCCCATTCTTTTTTCTCTTCCCTCCATGTTTTCCCGTCAAAGCAAAGCTGGGAAAAGCCCGGCAGAGAAGAAAGATATAGTTTCTCCGGAAGAACCGGCAGCCACAGCATAAAACGATGACGATACCCTTTCTCCCGGGCCAGTTTCTGCAGATATTCCACAATGGCGTCCAGCTGGGTCTTTTCCTTCAGCTGAGGCAGTTTGCTTCCCCTTTTCTCTCCTTCCGCCATAATATATGCCGCAGCCTTTTCCGTCTGCCCGTATCCGGCCTGCACAGCTTCCTCATACAAAAGAGTAAACTCCTCAACTCTTCGCCGGTTATAATCTGTATCGGGATAATCGATTCCCCGTTCTTTCAGCCGCTGAAAAATATCTTCCCTGTATTCCGAACCGGCCGTCAGCTCTGTCAGCAGCTCTATCCAGCGCCGGCGGTTTTCTTCTTTTTGTTTCAGCCGGATACGGTTTCCCACCAGAGCCGCCCTTCCCGTGATGGACACCATCTTTGCCAGATCCGTCCGGCCGCTGACCTTATCATCATAAACAGCGCCGCTGTAACCGGACTGGAACAGCTCATACAGCTCATCGTTGCCCACCTGAAGATAACACCGGCCGGCCTGGGTCAGATAAGCCGCATCCGGCTTATGCAGCATATCACTGCTGTCCTGCCGGTCCTGTACCCGCAGGCAGAGACGGAACTTGGAATTGCTCCAGATGTTGTCATCCACAGTTCCGCTGGGTTTCTGGGTAGCCAGAATCAAATGTACTCCCAGACTTCTTCCCACCTGGGCCACACTGATCAGCTCCCGCATAAAATCCGGCTCCTCCCGTTTCAGCTCTGCGAATTCATCAATGATGATAAACAGATGGGGAATGGGAACGGAAGCTTCATTGTCTTTATAAAGGCGGGTGTACTGATTAATATTGTTTACGCTGTGTTCGTTAAACAGACGTTGTCTTCTTCTGTTCTCACTTTTAATCGAAACCATAGCCCGGCGGATCTGATTGCCGGACAGATTGGAGATCTGTCCCGCCATGTGGGGCAGCCCGGCAAAAAGATTAGCCATGCCCCCGCCTTTGAAATCAATGATAAAAAAGCTGATATCATCCGGGCTGTAATTGACTGCCAGAGACAAAATGTATGTCTGAAGCAGTTCGCTCTTTCCTGAACCGGTGGTGCCGGCCACCAGTCCATGGGGTCCGTGATACTTTTCATGGACGTCCAGATAACAGGGCGCTCCCCCCGCCTTCTGTCCGATTAACGCCTTCATGGAATCGTAGGTCCTGTTCTTCATCCACCGGTTCTCCACCTGAAGATCCTCAATTCTGCCGACATGATACATATCCAGAAACGACAGATCCGCCGGGATCTCGCCCCCTGTTTCAATTTCATTGACCTCGATTCTGGACAGACGCCTGGCGAAATTCTCCATCTGTTCCCCGGAAATATCATCAAACACCACATGCTGTTTCCGGGAACTGTCATTGCCTACGGAATAAATCCCCTGAAACTGGCCGTCGTTTTCCACAATGTATTCACATGCATTGGGCAGATCCTCATACCGTTCCACCAGGATTACCGTGGTCAGCCCATATTCTTCCCGCGGTTCATAAACGTATTTGGCAATCAGCTCTCCTTCCAGCAGAGCCGGATCCGTTACCACCAGAAGATAATGGGGTTTGGGCATCTTCCTTCCTGCCGGATTTCCCGCCGCCTCTTCCGCTCTTTTCCTGACCACAGCCGTCAGTTCATACAGCACATCCGCCGCATCCACCGCCGTGTCTCCCACGTACCTGATCCTTTTATCTTCCGACCAGACATGGGGCAGCCATTTCACACTTTTTAAATTTTCCGCCTCAATGCTGTTGGCCTGATCATACAGCAGAGCAATCTTTACATCGGTGTAACAGATGTTGGCCGCCGTCTGGAGGATCAGACATTTGGCCACCTGGTAGGCTCCCCGTCTGCCGCTGCCGCCGATTACGCCGATCAGACGGTGCTCCTTTAAGTCCACTCCCACCGGAACATCTTTAAGCATGGCGAAGGAATTTTTCAGATCCTCTGGTCTCTCTGCCAGCAGATCCTTCTCCACAGAAAAACGCTTCTTTGGAATCCCAATCTTTACCTGAAAAGGAACTTCTCCGATACCCAGACGCTGAAACAAAAAATCTTCATGGGTGACATTCCGGTTCCACAGATACATGGAATTTTCGTCATAAAAACTGCAGGCATATGCCGCAGGATACATATTCTGCATCGCATATCCATTCTGCTCATACTGCTGCATCAGCGTCCTGGCGCATTCATCCAAATACTGCCCGTAAGCCTGCCTCCTTTTTTCTTCCTGCCGGGCAGTCTCCTGCTTCTGCTTCTTCATATTGGCAAGGGCCCAGACAGTTCCCACCAACGCGGAAGAAACGGCGGTTACCAGGCCCGTATACATAAAAACAGAACTTCCTCCGGATGCCCGTGAAGCATAGATCGTCATTGCACAGCCCAGCAGCATAGGCAGAGCCATGGTAAGGGAAGGCCCCACCGTCAGCAGCGCAGAACGCGCAGCCGTCTTCCCCGGCGAGGGCGGCGGATCAATTTCCATCGTCCCTTCCGCCAGCGGTTCCATATTTCTGGGAACTCTGTGAAAATAGTGATTTTCCTCCCCAGAAGACCGGCCGGCCGGCCTTCTGTTCTCTCTTTCCGGCGCCGGCAGTGGCAAAAGGATATCCTCTTTTATCCGTAAATTTTCCACCGAAGTATCAATGGCCAGTATATCTCCCAGAAATATCATATTCAGCCCCATGATACTGATCAGATCTCCAAACTGCAGACTTTTTATTGTTCCCATCCGCAGATAATTGACAAATACGCCGTTGGCGCTGTTCTGGTCTTTGATGCACCATCCCTTTTCATCCCGTTCCAGAAGAGCATGGCGTTTAGAAACCATGTCAAAGGAATTGTACTGAATATCGTTCTCCGGGAGCTTTCCAATCGTTAAACGGCGGATGCCGTCCAGACGATACTTTTCAAATACGGCAAAGGAATTCCGGGTCTCCTTCACCAGAAGGGAAAGCCGCTTTCCCTCCCGCAGCGTCAAGTTCAGCACATCACGATTCTGAATCACCCTGCCTATATAATCCTGTCCCTCTTTTTGTATTTTATAATCCGGACTGTAAAGGAAACGCCACCTGTGATCCATAACTTCCATGGGCAGGACCAAATCCTCTTTCAGCCGAAACACATCTTTGTATAAAATGACGGAACTGTCCGCATTATTAAGGGCCGGCAGCAAAATTTCTTTAAAGGCTTCCTCACTGTATACTGAAATAATAAATGCCATATTTCCTCCTACAAGCCGTATTTATCATACAGCTTCTGTTTCAGCCGTTTCTTCTTCCCGCTCATGGCGATCCCGCCGATCACCAGGATAAGCAGTCCCAGCGCCGTAAATCCTGCGCCGCACACCATAAGAATTTCACCATAGGTCATTTTCAATTCCTCCCCTGATCCTTTCTACAGCCATCCTTTGTTTTTCAGCTCCTGGATGACATTTTCAAGGTTCTGCATCTCATCGTCGCTTTTTCCACTGTTTCTCACACTTTCATAGTACTGCTCTGCCTGCTGATAATAGGCGTTCGCCTGACTGTAATCCCTGGAATTTTCCTCCAGATTCCCCTGGATCACACATTCAAGCAGAGCCAGCTTCATATAAACCCGATAATCGTCGGGATAGGTCTGCTCCATGGAAAGAAGCTGCTCCCTGGCTCCCTGGTAATCCCCCAGAATCTGACGCACCACCGCCAGATTCATCTGATCGTTAAAGCTGGGCGAAGGCAGGGTAACCAGGGTCTCATAACAGCGCAGCGCTTCCTGGTAGCTTTGCACGCTCTCACTTTCCCCGGCCTGGGCGCCATAACGGGTGCTGGCCGCACCCAGGGCCCTCAGTATGGAGGGAAGGTACCGGCTGTCCGCCTGCTGCTGGGCCTCCTGCAGTATGGCAATCTCCTGGCGGTAATCCCCCATGGCACGATAAGCTCTGGCACAGAGGAGATAGGCTCTGGACTTATCATACTGATCTTCCGTCCCGTCGATGGCCTGCCGGAAATAGTCCACCGCTGTGGTATAGTCCTCCTGAGCCAGCGCTATCTCCGCCTGTACCAGATATATCTGACTCTGCCCCAATCCCTGATCTATGGCCGATTTAAGGGCTGCTTCGGCCTCGTCCACATCGCCGTGACGCGCCAGGGCAATACCATAATCCCGGTAATATTCCGGATTTTCACCGTTACAGTTTAACGCCTCCCGGTAAAAACGGACGGCTTCACTGTAATCTTCCTGTTCAAAATAACAGTTGGCAATCATATACAGGATATTTCCCTTTTCCTCCTGGTTTGCCTCCAGTACGCCGGTATATTTTTTATTATTGAGAAGATCCACCGCCGTGGAAACCACCTGATCATAGTCGTCGGTCTGGGCCATCTCCTCCAGCGTCTGGTATTCCTCCTGAAAATGTTCATTGTTCAGCTGTTTTCCTCCAAGGAACAGGCAGATAACCCCGGCCAAAATACACAGAATACCCGAAGCATACACCACCTTCTCCTGAGTTTTGACTTTCTTATAATCCCTGTCCCTCTCCCGGATATTCAAAAGATCTCCCAGAAGCTCCGAAGCGCTCTGATAGCGCTCCATGGGATTTACCCGCATACATTTATCGATGATCCCCAGAAACCAGCGGCTGTAAGGCAGGCCGCTCCAAGAAAGCAGCGGCTGGCCGGCCACGCCGTCCATTACCGGCGGATATCCGGTCATCACATGGTAAAAGCTTGCTCCCAGGCTGTAGATATCCGTCCGGTAATCCACCGTCACCGTCCTGGGATCTCCTCCTTTTTTCATCAGCTGACTCTTATAAATCTGCTCCGGGGAGGCATACCGCTGGCTGTATCCGGAGATTCCCCGCATTCCGCTGTCCCCGAAAGAAACATTAAAATCAATCAGACATACGTCTCCATCCAGGGTAATCATAATATTTGACGGTTTAATATCACTGTGCACAATGGCCGGATTCTGTCCATGCAGATATTCCAGCACCTCGGCCAGCTGCCGCATCCAGATCAGAAGCTGCCGCTCATTGAACTGCTGTCCCTGCTGAATGTATTTCAGAAGATCCCATCCTTCAATATAATCCATTACGGTAAAGACAGAATCCCCCATCTGAATAAAATCGTACACCTGGGGAAGGTATTTGTGATGCAGACTTTTCAGGATGTCCGCCTCCCTGCGCTCACTGATTCTTCCGCCGAAATGGTCTTTCATTTTCTTAATCACTACTTTTTTTTGAAGGCGGAGATGGTAAGCCAGATAGACGATTCCCGCACCGCCCTGACCGATCTCCTCCACTACTTCATATGTATTGTTGAGTACCTCTCCACGCCGCAGCATTTTCCCACTCCATTTCACTCTTTACTACGGTAAATTTTATCACAGCTTGGGGGAATTTCCTAGTAGTCCCGCCAAAAATGTGATATGATGAGAACAAACAAAAAAGGAAAGAGGGATGACATGAAGACAAGCAATCGTCTGCTGCAGGCGGCTCTTCCCATCTGGGAAAGTTATTACAGCCACCCCTTTGTCAGCGGAATCGGAGACGGCACTCTGCCCATTGAAAAATTTCAGTTTTATATGATTCAGGATCACAAATATTTGATGCAGTATGCAAAAGTCTTTGCCATGGGAGTAGTAAAATCCTCTTCTGAATCAGATATGCGTCTCTTCTCCAGTCTCATTACAGCAACCCTGGATACGGAAAACGCGGTACACCAAAGCTATCTGAAACAGTTGGGAATTACCAGAGAAATGATCGATGAGACACCCATGTGCCTGAACAATGTATCCTACACCAATTACATGATATCCATCGCCCTGAAAGAAGGGATGGCTGAACTGGCCACTGCCGTTTTAGCCTGCTCCTGGAGCTATAAGCTGATCGGAGATCACATGGAGAAAATTCCCGGCAGCAAGGAACATCCTTTTTACGGCAGCTGGATAAACACATACACCAGCCAGGATTTCCGTGACTGCAACGACGTCATGATCGACCTGGTGGATCATTTTTCCGAAGGATATTCCGAAGATCAGCTGAAAAATCTGGAACAGATCATCATCAACTGCAGCAAATATGAATATCAGTTCTGGGAAATGGCCTGGAAACAGGGAGAACTCTACCTGTCCTGACATAATAATACAACATCTGGAGGTGCGCTTATGTACACAACAACACGACACGAAGCAACCATATCTGTTCCGGAATATGTGGAAAAATTTGTAGATGTTCCCACCTTTCTGGAAGCCTGCAAAGCCTGTCCCAATTACGACAGAGTCTGGTCCTGCCCTTCCTACGATTTTGATGTGATTAAATACTGGAACCGTTATCAGACCTTCCAGCTTCTGGCCACCAAAATCACTTTTGAAGAGGACATGCTGTCCCGCACGTATACTCAGCAGGAAATTCAGGACATTTTAAATCAGGTTCTTCCGCCGGAAAAGAAAAAACTCAGCGACGAATTACTTCGCGCTGAGAAATTGAATCCCGGAAGCATCAGCCTTTCCGCCGGAAGCTGTCATCTCTGTAAGGACGGCTGTACAAAACCCACCGGCGGCTCCTGCCGCAACCCGGATCTGATGCGGTATTCCATCGAATCCCTTGGCGGCAATGTAGGGCTAACCATAGAAAAACTGCTGGGCCTTAACCTGGAATGGGTGGAAGAAGGCCGCCTCCCCCATCACTTTGTGCTGGTAAGCGGTCTTCTTCTTCCATAATCCGGGGAGGATCTATGCTTCAAAAAGAATCTTCTCTGCAATACGGGCTGCATCTTTGATGCAGTCCGGGCAGGAACGAAGGACCTTTCCTGTTTCCACACCTTTCAAATCCTTACAGATCACAGAACCGTTCTGCTGTTCAAACTCTTCCACAATCTGTTTTACCGCCTGATAAGTCTTTCCTTTGCTGTCCGGCGACTGGAGATTTCCGCTGCTTACTTTCATTCCTGCCAACGCGCAGGCTCCGGAAACCGCTCCGCAGGTCCCGTGCATATTTGCCATCCCGGAACCAAATCCTTCCGTCACCTTGAACATTGTCTTCTCATCCATTCCCACCAGATCACAGTAAGTACAAGCCACTGCCTGGGCGCAATTATACCCCTGATTTCTTTTTTCAATGGTCTTCTCTATTCGTGTTTCCATTTTTGATTCCCCCTGTGTACTTTTTAACCTATGGTATCACAGGAAGAAAGGCGGCGGCAACCTTTTGTATATTATTCCGCTTTTTTCACATACTAACCGGGTAAAAAAATTTTATTACAGGAGGTATATTATGACAGAACTTTCCATTTTGGATCTTCAGAATCTTCGCCATCTCATCGGAAGCTATGAAACCAGTCACTGCAAGATGACGGCCTATGCCGATCAGGCCCAGTCTCCCGATGTGAAACAACTGTTCCAGGAAGCCGCCGATTCTGCCTGGCAGCACCGTCAGGAACTGATGGAATTTTTATAAGAGGAGGAAGACATTATGAATGAAAAAGCCATGGTAATAGACACACTGATGGGAATCAACGGGGAACTGCGCACCTTTGAGGATTATATCACTCAGACAGAGAATCCGCAGCTGAAACAGACGCTGAAGCAGTTCCGCAATGAATGCGAAATGTCCCAGGAAAAACTGTATCAGACCGCCCGCCAGCACAGCTATTATGTACCGGCGGCGATGGCTACACAGCAGGAAATTGAACATGTGAAATCCGTGCTGTCCCAGCCGTCCATGCAGTAATCTTCTGATCTTTTTTTCATTTTCTCTTTAGAAATTTCATATTTCTTTCAGAGAAAAAACACAACTTCCTCACATTTTTTCGTTATTATAGATATCGGATAGTTGATTAACCACTCACTATCTCCCCCCTCATTAAAAACGAAAAGGGCAGCGCTGTCTATACAGCCTGCCTTTTTCGTTGCTCTTTATTTTATATTTTTTCTATTCTTCCTCATAAAGCATTGCCTAATCAGACAAAGATGTTATAATAAGTAATACGACAATACCATCTAAGAAAAGAGTAGGAAAATACTATGAATATCATTATTGCAGGCTGCGGCAAAGTGGGCACTGTCCTGACTGCCCAGCTCAGTCAGGAAGACAATGACATCTGTATCATTGATACCAATGAGGCCATCGTAAACAGGATGGTCTCTTCTTACGATGTTATGGGAGTTACCGGAAACTGCGCCAGCTACAATACTCTGGCAGAAGCGGGAATCGAGGAATCGGATCTTCTGATCGCTGTGACCGAATCGGACGAACTGAATCTTCTGTGCTGCGTTGTTGCCAAAAAGGCCGGAAAATGCAAGACCATCGCCCGGGTTCGAAATCCCATATACAGTCAGGAACAGAATTTTCTGCTGAAAGAACTGGGATTATCCATGATTATCAATCCCGAATTCACAGCAGCCACCGCAATTTCTCAGCTTTTATGTTTTCCCAATGCCCTGTCCATCGACACTTTTTCCAAAGGGCGCGTGGAATTGCTGAGATTCCGCATTCGGGAAGGTTCCATGCTGGATCGCATGGCGTTAAAAGATATTCCTTCCAGTCTGAGCAACGACCTTCTGATCTGCGCGGTAGAAAGGGGGAACGAGGTATTCATTCCCTCCGGTGACTTTGTCTTAAAGGCTTCCGATGTAATTTCTTTGATTTCTTCCCGAAAAACTTCGGTGGAATTTTTCAAAAAAATCCACATTAAATCCAATCGGGTGCGAAACGCCATGTTGATCGGAGGCGGCAGAATTTCCCTCTATCTGGCCAATATGTTATTAAAATTGGGGATTTCTGTCAAAATTATTGAAAATAATCCAAAACGCTGCGAAGAACTGAGTGAACTTCTGCCTGAAGCGATTATCGTAAACGGCGACGGCAGCGATGAAGATCTTCTCTATGAGGAAAGAATTGAACAGGCGGATGCTTTTGTCGCCCTCACCAATTTCGATGAGGAAAATATTCTTCTCTCTCTGTTTGCCAAAAAGAAAGTAAAGACGAAAGTCATTACAAAGATAAACCGCCTTCAGTTAAAAGAAGTTATCCACAATCTGGATCTGGACAGCGTGGTCTATCCACGTTATCTGACCTCTGAAAGAATCGTCCAGTTTGTCCGCGCCACCAAAAATTCCATCGGCAGCAACATCGAGACTCTGTACCGCATGTTCGATGACCGGGTGGAAGCGCTGGAATTTAATATTCAGAGAGATTCCAGGATCACGGGAATTCCTCTGGAAAAAATGGATCTCAGAAAGAATCTGCTGATCAGCTGCATAATCCGAAATAACCGTATGATTATTCCCAGCGGACAGGACAAAATTCTCCCCGGCGATACGATTATCGTGGTGACTACCGTTCTTGGACTGACAGACGCCCAGGATATACTGAAACCATAGGGAGAAAAGCTCATGAATACATCCATCATACGATATATTTTAGGAAGTGTCTTAAAATTTGAAGCCATACTCATGCTTCTGCCCTGCATTGTAGCGGTGGTCTACCGGGAAACCTCCGGTTTCTCCTTTATCATCACCATTGCGCTTTGCCTGGCCTGCGGCTTTCTTTTAAGTCACAAGAAGCCTTCCAATATGGTTTTCTATATGAAGGAAGGCTTTATTTCCGTGGCTCTAAGCTGGATTTTCCTCAGCTTTTTCGGAGCTTTGCCTTTTTTGATCAGCAGGGAAATTCCCAACATCGAAGACGCCCTGTTCGAGTCCATTTCCGGCTTTACCACCACTGGATCCAGCATCCTGACAGATGTGGAAGCCCTCTCCCACTGCATTATGTTCTGGAGAAGTTTTACCCACTGGATCGGCGGTATGGGAATCCTGGTCTTCATCCTGGCCGTGCTGCCCATGGCGGGAGGTCAACGCATGTATCTGATGCGTGCAGAAAGTCCGGGACCTTCCGTGGAAAAACTGGTTCCCAGGGTCCGTGATACTGCCATGATCCTGTATGGCATTTACACTTTGCTTACTGTAATTCAGATCACCCTCCTGGTGATCGGAGGCATGCCCTTCTTTGACGCCCTATGTATCTCCTTCGGCGCCGCCGGCACCGGAGGTTTCGGTATCAAAAATGACAGTATGGCGAGCTATGCTCCTCATCTTCAGGTTATTGTCACCGTTTTCATGATTCTGTTCGGCGTCAATTTTAATATTTATTTTCTCGTTTTGTGCAGGAAATTCCGGCAGGCTTTTCGTTCAGAGGAAGTGAGAGCTTATCTGGCAATTATCGCGGTGTCTATTCTGGCCATAACCTGGAATATCCGCGGCTCTTTTTCCAGCATCCTGGAGGCTTTGCGCCACGCTGCTTTCCAGGTGGGTTCCATCATAACGACGACGGGATATGCCACCACAGATTTTAATCTCTGGCCTCAGTTTTCCCAGACTCTGCTGATTATTCTCATGTTTGTGGGCGCCTGTGCCGGAAGCACCGGCGGCGGAATAAAGGTTTCCCGACTGCTGATTATGCTGAAAACTTTAAAAAAAGAACTGTTTTCTTTCGCCCATCCCCGCGGAGTCAAGAAGATTAAGATGGACAGCCGGTTAGTCAGTCATGAAACCGTGCGTTCCATTAATATTTTTCTGATCGCTTACCTGCTGATTACCACCCTTTCCGTGCTGCTGGTCAGCCTGGATAATTTCAGTTTCATGACGAACTTTTCCGCAGTAGCCGCCACGCTGAACAATATAGGACCTGGCCTGGATGCGGTTGGACCGGTGGAAAATTTCCACCTGTTCTCCCCTTTCTCCAAATTCGTCCTGATGTTTGACATGCTGGCCGGCAGACTGGAATTATTTCCTCTGCTTACTCTGTTTACTCCTTCTACCTGGAGGCGAAATTAAAAGATTTTTTTTAAAAAACAGATGCAATTTTCGCAATACAGTGTTATAATACCCCTATAGTAAATAAATTCAGGGGAGGTGCATCTTATGACACAAGGCATTATTGAACTGTATCTGAAGGGCATGCGGCCAGAAGAGGTAAAGCAGACCATTGACCAGGAACTTGAAAAAGCGTCGTCTTCCGTTTTCCGGCTGCGTCTGGTTCATGGAATTGACAACAGCACCGATATCCGCGATATGATTTATGATGATTACCAGCCGAAAACCCATCCCAAAATCATACGTGTAGAAGACGGATGGAATGAAGGTATTACTGAACTGGTTTTGAAAGATTATTAAAAGGAGCGGCGTACCAGAGAGAAAATCTCCCGGTACGCCGCTCCTTTTCTGCTTCCTTCAGCCGTCAGTCCACACCTACCATTACGGAAGTAGCTTTTACGATGGCATAAGCGTCTTTCCCTTCTTCCAGTCCCAATTCCCGGATGGCCGCCATGGAAATGGTGGCGGACATCACATTGCCCCCGCCGATATCAATTTTTACGATACCGTTAACTGCTCCTTCTGTAATGCTTAAAACTTTTCCTTTAAATTGATTTCTTGCACTGATTTTCATGATAAGCATCCTTTCCTTTTTATATTTCATTTATCGAAGCAGCATAATATGCTCCTTCGGAAAAACCATATAGGGCGGCAGTCCCCCTGTATCTCCATCGATAAAATCTTTCTTTTTCACCATCCACCAGATTCTGCTGTTTCCTTCTCCTTCCCGGTTGACAAACAGATACTGTTTTTCAAAAGGAGTTTCCGTATATCCTGCCTCTTTTATGGCCATTGTATTCACTCCCCGATCCTCCCAGGAAGGAATCAGCCAATGACCCCGCACCCCCACATATCGAATATCATCGCCGATTTTTTCCGCCGTCTCCATACGGAAATTCCAGTCTTTCGCATACAATTCATAATCGCCGATCTTCTCAATGGCAGACAGATTTTTACATCCTGTCAGTTTCGCCGCCTCCATACTTCCCGGATTGGAAAAAATCTCTTTCGTTTCCCCCACCATCATACTTTTTCCCTGGGAGATCAGGCACATTCTGTCACAGAATTTAAAAATCTCATCCCGGCTGTGAGACACGAAGAGTACATCATGCCCATATCCCGACAAAACTTCCTGCATTTCCAGCTGAAGAGTATCTTTCAAATAACCGTCCAGAGCCGAAAAGGGTTCGTCCAGCATAATGATGTCAGGGCTGTAGCTTAAAATACGCGCCAGAGCCACTCTCTGCTGCTGTCCCCCTGACAATTCATAGGGATACCTTTTTTCCAGTCCCTGCAGCTGAAACCGTTCCACCTGTCTGGCAATCAGCGGCTTTTTTTCTTCCTTTTTTATTTTCATGCCCACGCCGATGTTTTCTTCCACCGTCATGTTGGGAAAAAGGGCATAATTCTGGAAAAGGTATCCCACATTGCGCTTCTGGGGTTTCAGATCAATCTTCTTATCAGAATCAAATAATACTTTGCCGTTTAATACGATTTTTCCCTCGTCAGGCTTTTCAATCCCGGCAATACATTTAAGGGTCATGCTTTTACCGCAGCCGGAGGCTCCCAATATTCCCATGCATCCTTTATCCGCCTGAAATGACACATCCAGGGTGAATCCTGGAAATGCCTTTTTTATCTCTACTTCCAGCGCCATCATTTCCACCTCTTCACACGTCTCATTCCCCTTTGAGACGTCATATTTATCGCTACCACAATCAGGAATGATACGGTGATGATCACAACAACCCAAAATCCCGCCACATCATAATTTCCCGCCGCCGTTTCCGAGGCGATGGCGACGGAAATGGTCCGTGTTTTTCCCAAAATATTCCCCGCCAGCATGGAAGTGGCTCCATATTCACCCAGGGCCCTGGCAAAGGCCAGTACAGTTCCCGACGCAATTCCCGGCGCCGCCAGAGGCATCACTATTTTCCAGAAAATTCTGCTCTCCGACAATCCCAGAGTTCTGCCGGCATATATCATGTTGATATCCACCTGCTCAAAAGCCGCTCTGGCATTTCTGTACATCAGCGGAAAAGCGATAACCGCCGCCGCGATCACACATCCGGGCCAGGTCTGCACGATTTTTATATTAAATTGAACCATCAAAAATTTTCCGAAGGGACGCCGCAGGCTGAATAAAAGAAGCAGAAGAAATCCTGCAACGGTAGGAGGCAGTACCAGGGGCAGCGTCAAAAAACCGTCTGCAATCCATTTTGCTCTATTCCCCAGCTTCATCACAAGACGTGCAGCCAGGATTCCTGTAAAAAATGCAATGACGGTTGCCACAAAACCTGTTTTCAGTGAAATCCACAGAGGACTCCAATCAATATTCTGAATTATTTCCAGCATATGCAGATCTTTCACCTTTCTTTTGTGCTGTCTTGGTAACATTATATAAAAAAGGCGGAAGTCTTTCAACTCCCGCCGCTGTTTCTCTTTTACTGATTTACAGCAAAACCATACTCCTCAAAAACTGCTGCCGCATCGTCCGACTGGAGATACTCATAAAAATCCTTCGCCGCTTCTGTCTGAGCTTCTGTTGCCTGCTCATCTTTCACCAATCCCACCGGATAAACAACTGCTTCCCCAACTTCTTCCTCTGTTGCTTCTGCAATCACTTCCACATCGTCAGGCATGGAGGCCGCATCTGTAGAATATACAATACCAACTTCATTACTATGTTCAGCCACTGCCGTAAGCACCGCCGTTACGTTGGCGCCTTCATTGATTTCCATGGCCATTACCTGATCCGTAATACCGAGATTATCAAAAATTTTCCGGGCATACTGGCCCACCGGTACGTCTTCCCCTGCCAGCGCCAGATTTGCCGCATTGGTAATATCTGAAAAACCAGTTACTGTGGTTTCTCCTCCCGTCGGTTTAATCAGCACCACTTTATTCTCCAGCAGATTAGCCACATTCCCCTGGTCAACATATCCACCTTCTACCAGAGCGTCCATTTGCTGCAATGCTGCCGAGAAAAAGATATCACACTGTGCTCCTTCTTCGATCTGAGTCTGCAGGGTTCCGGAACTGTCCACATTATATTTGATATCCACATTTGGATGTTCTTCCTGATATGCCGTTTTCAGCTCTTCCATAGCGTTGCTCAAGCTGGCCGCAATAAACACATAAAGTTCAACAGGTTCTTCAGACGCTTCTTCTGTGGATGCATCTGCATTTTCAGCTTCCGCTGTCTCTTCTGTTTCCTCTGCCGTTGTTTCTTCTGCGGCGGCATTATCATTTTCCGCCGCTGCATCATCGCCGGATGATCCGCAGCCTGCCATCATCGTTCCCGCCATTGTCAAAGCAAGAACCATTGCCAAAATCCTCTTTTTCATGTTCTTCCTCCCTTTTTGTTCTGTTTTGTATTGTTTTGTTTATTTTAATCCATTTTTATTATTTTTGTCAACGCCGGGGCCAAAAAAATAATCTTGACTCTTATTTTTTTTCTATGATACGCTGAATATATCAAAACATACAGATCGAAGGGGATATTTTATGGAAAAGATGTACACTGCTCAGGAAGTAGCCGACTATCTGAAAATAAAAAAAACAACGGTCTATGAGCTGGTGAAACGGGGAGAACTGGCTTCCGCCAAAATCGGAAAACAAATCCGCATCAGTCAAACCCAACTGGACCAATATATGAATACGTTTCCATCTTCCGGCAGTCAGCCGCTGCCGCTCTTTCCGGAAACAGACAGCTCAGATTCTGTTCTTCGAATGGATTATCTTTCAAATGCCAGCGGCTTGATCATAGGGGGACAGGAACCTTCCGTAGTAGAACTGCTGAAAAACCAGATGGAGCTGACCTCCCACCCGGTTCCTCTTTTACACTCCTATATGAATACCTACAACAGTCTGTACTCTCTTTACTTTGAAAAAATACATCTGGCCCTTGTAACACTGTCCAATGCCGCTGATTCCGCCGGAATCCGCCAGCGGCTCACGCCGCTTCTGCCCGGCATTCCTGTGGCAATTCTGCACATTGGTCAATACTCAGAAGGTCTGTTAACTTCCGCCGGGAATCCTCACCGGTTACGTTCCCTTCCAGACCTGATCGGAACAGCAGTCAGAATCGCCAACCGCGAAAAAGGAAACAGTCTTCGAATGATGCTGGATACTTTTTTGTCTGATGCCTGTACAAATCCCTCACGGATTATCGGTTATGAGAGAGAACATATGTCCGGTATGTCCGCTGCCAACGCGGTCGCCTCCGGCGCGGCGGATGTCTGCCTTTCCAGCAGTCTGTATACCGCCTTCTTTCCCCAACTGCAATTTATTCCTCTGGGCACTGCTTCCATGGATCTTGTTTTTCACAGCCGCGACCTGGAACTTCCAACTTTTCAGGCGGTAATTGAATGCGTGCGCAGCAGCGCTTTTCAGAACAGCCTGCAGCAGTTCTACCATTATCAGACAGAAAGAACGGGAGATCTATACTAGAAGCGCAGCAGCGTTTTCCTTTTTATCGTAAAATACCCGATCCCCAGAACATCGGCCAGAAGCCATCCGATGGGCACAGCCCACCAGATCCCCACAACGCCCACTGCCGGAACCGCTGCCAGGGTATATGCCAGAACGACCCGAACTCCCAGCGACACAACCGTAAGCACCACGGACATTCCCGGCCTGCCCAGAGCGCGATAAAGGCCATAGAGGAGAAACAGGCCGCCAATCATAAAGTAAAAGCTGCCTTCGATACGCAGGTAGCGGACTCCCTCCGCCACAACCGCCCTCTCTCCTCCATCAATAAAAAGAGTCATCAATGGCCGTGCAAATATAAAAACACAAAGAGAAATCAACAGGCTGAAACTGACGGAAATTTTCACCGCGGCCTGGATTCCCTTCTGTATCCGTTCCCTTTTTCCCGCACCGTAATTCTGAGCAATAAAAACAGAAAATGCATTTCCAAAATCCTGAACCGGAAGATAGGCAAAGGCGTCAATTTTCACCGCCGCTGCGAAGGCAGCCATAATCGTTGTTCCAAAACTATTCACCAGACCCTGTACCGCCAGGATTCCCAGATTCATAATGGACTGCTGCAGACAAGTCAGTGCAGAAAAATTGGCAATTTCTCTGATTCTGCCCATTCGAAGTCCTGCATCTTTATCCGGCCGTAAAAAATCCGGAAATTTTATCCCTGTATACAGGGCGATCCCTATCCCGGAAACATACTGGGAAATCACCGTTGCCTCCGCGGCGCCCGCCACTCCACGGTCCAAATAGGCTACAAACCAAAGATCAAGACCAATATTAAGAAGTGCTGAAACCGCCAGAAACAGCAGGGGAATGACAGAATTTCCCAGAGAGCGCAGCAGGGCGGCAAAGAAATTATAGAGAAAAATACCTATCATTCCAGCAAAAATTACTATCAGGTATTCTTTCATCAATCCTTTTAAATTTTCCGGCGTACGCAAAAACCAAATAATCCATTCCAGCCCTGCATAAATCAAAATGGTCAGAAATACCGTCACTATCCCCAGCAGAACAAAAGAAGCCATAATTCCTTCTTTCAACGCCTGCATATCCTTCTGTCCAAAACGGATGGAAAAAACCGTACCGCTTCCCATCGCCAGTCCCAACAGAATCGAAGTCAGAAAAGTCATTAAAGTAAAGGCGGAGCCCACAGCCGCCAACGCATCTGCACCGAGAAACCTTCCCACAATTACTGTATCGGCGATATTATAGCACTGCTGCAGCAGGTCTCCCAAAATAATCGGTACGGCAAAACGAAGCATAGATTTTGTTACCGGCCCTCTGGTTAATTCATTTTTCATTTTTCTCCTCATTTTCGTTGAAACAGGAGGCGGTAATCACCGCCTCCTGCATGTATTATCACTTTTTCCCCGTCTGCATCTTTTTGATGACCTTCAAACGGGTAAACTCTTCCCGCTCTTTTTCTTCCAGCGCATTGGATATATCCTTTGTCAGCTGTTCATAATGGGGAATGGTAATATTCTTCAGAGCATTGGCTCTTTTCTGTGTCTTCTTTATATTGGCCGCCAGCCGATAAGCGGAATTTTCAACCATGGAAAGATGTATGGTCAATTCCTTTACCTTTTCAAAAGCTCTTCTGGCTTTATCCAGGGATTCCCTTGTACTGTAATAAGCATAGGTAGGCAGAGGCGTAATGGGATCGGCTTCCACAAGGGGGATCTCCGTACCCATGATACTCCTGGTTTTTATCCGAATGGAATCCTCCACCGGAATAGAATAGGATATCGTCTGTACGTGGTTAATCCCCATCTCCATATTGGCAGTCTGAAGCGCAGCGTAAGCCGTCCGGAACGTACTGTCGATCTGCGACTGGATATCCTTGGCCTGATCAATCAGATCCATCAGCTCCCGGATAAGAATGTTCCTCTTCTTATCCATCAGATCGAAGCCCTGTCTGGCCAGCGCCAGAGAGTTCTTGGCTAGAATCAGATTACCTTTTGTGGGAAATGTATTTGGATCCATAATAATCCCCCCTATTCTGCTTCAGCCATCTTATTTGCTTCTTCCATTGCCTGGGCGGCTTTGTCAATGACGGTAGGTTTATAATACTGATCAAGAATCTTGGTGTCGATACGATCCAATTCTTCTCTCGGAAGAATACCCAGCAGCTCCCAGCCAATGTTAAGTGTATCTTCTATGGTACGGTTTTCCGTCGGATCCTGACCAACGAACCGATGTTCAAATTCATTTCCGAAAACCAGATATTTCTTGTCGAGAGGAGAAAGTTCATCCTCACCGATAACAGAAGCCAGCGCCCGGGCGTCGCCCACTTTAGCATAGCAGGAGAACAACTGGTTGGCTACATCCTGATGATCCGCCCGCGTATAACCCTCTCCGATACCGTCCTTCATCAATCTGGAGAGAGAAGGCAGCACATTAATTGGCGGATAAACAGACTGCCCGTGAAGCTGACGGTCCAATACAATCTGCCCTTCAGTAATATACCCTGTAAGGTCCGGAATGGGATGGGTAATATCATCGTTGGGCATGGTCAGAATCGGAATCTGGGTTACAGAACCCTCCACGCCTCTGACGATACCGGCTCTTTCATATAACGTGGCAAGTTCACTGTACAGATAACCCGGATAACCCTTTCGGGAGGGAATTTCACCTTTGGAGGAAGATACCTCACGCATGGCTTCACAGAATGAAGTGATGTCCGTCATAATAACCAGAATATGCATACCCTGTTCAAATGCCAGATATTCTGCCGCCGTCAGCGCCACCTTGGGAGTGATCAGACGTTCTACCACCGGATCATTGGCCAGATTCAGGAACATAACCACGTGATCTGAAACGCCGCTCTCCTCAAACGTCCGGCGGAAAAATTCCGCCACATCGTATTTTACCCCCATAGCGGCAAATACAATAGCAAACTTTTCATCAGAATCGTCCCCCAAAGACGCCTGCTGCACAATCTGCGCAGCCAACTGGTCGTGGGGAAGACCGTTTCCTGAAAATATGGGAAGCTTCTGTCCGCGGATCAGCGTGGTCAGCCCGTCAATAGCTGAAATTCCTGTCCGAATATAGTTTCTCGGGTATTCGCGGGTTACGGGATTCAGCGGAAGGCCGTTAATGTTTACTTTTTTGTCTGAAACAATAGGCCCCAATCCGTCAATGGGTTTTCCAATACCGTCAAAAGTACGGCCCAGAATCTCCGGGGAAAGCGCGATTTCCATAGGACGTCCGGTCAGCCGGGTATGGGTATTGACCAAAGACATATTATCCGTTCCCTCAAAAACCTGGATAACCGCTTTATCCTCATAAATTTCCACAATCCGTCCCAGTTTCTTTTCTTTTCCCTCTATATTGAATTCTACGATTTCTTCAAACGCTGCATTTTTTACCCCTTCAAGAACCACCAGAGGGCCATTGATTTCATTTAATCCCAAATATTCAATTGCCATGTTTCACCCTCCTTACCCATTTCTTTCCAGAACATTTTCGTAGAATTTATCGATGTCCGCCATATACTGTTTAAACATTTCCGGTTTATCATTGGGTACGTCGTATTTGATGGCGATTACCCGTTCAAAAATATTGTCTTCCTTCAAAACCGAGATGGGCATTCCCATGGCCACAAGGGTCTTGGACCGTTTATACAGGTACAAAATGGTTTCCATCATCTTATACTGTTTCGACAGCGGAACGCTGGTATCATCTTTGTGGAAAGCATTCTGCTGCAGGAAGCCCAGACGGATAACCCGGGCGATTTCCAGCGTCAGCTTCTGATCATCCGGCAGCACGTCGCTTCCGATCAGTTTAACGATTTCCATCAGCGAACTTTCCTGGTTCAAAAGCGCCATAATCTGATTCCTCAGATCGACGAAATTTTTATTCACATTGTCTTTATACCAGGGCGCCAGATCATTCAGATATTCACTGTAACTGGTCAGCCAGTGAATCGCCGGAAAATGACGGGCGTAGGCCAGAGATTTGTCCAGTCCCCAGAAACAGCGGACATAACGTTTGGTATTCATGGTAACCGGCTCTGAGAAATCACCGCCCTGGGGAGATACGGCGCCGATGATGGTTACGGAGCCTTCCGCACCGTTTAAGGTCTGCATCATGCCGGCTCGCTCGTAAAAGGCAGAAAGCCGTGACGCCAAGTATGCGGGGAAGCCTTCCTCCGCCGGCATTTCCTCCAGACGGCCCGACAGTTCACGCAGAGCCTCAGCCCACCGTGAAGTGGAGTCCGCCATGATAGCCACATCATATCCCATATCCCGGTAATACTCCGCCAGAGTCAATCCCGTGTAAATCGACGCCTCACGGGCGGCCACCGGCATGTTGGAAGTATTGGCAATCAGCGCGGTACGGTCCATCAGGGGATTTCCGCTTTTAGGATCCACCAGCTCCTGGAATTCTTCCAGTACCTGAGTCATCTCGTTTCCCCGTTCTCCGCATCCGATATAGATAATGATATCAGCATCAGACCACTTTGCAATCTGATGCTGGGTCATGGTCTTTCCCGTTCCAAAACCGCCGGGGATGGCCGCCGTGCCTCCCTTAGCGATGGGAAACATGGTGTCCAAAATACGCTGACCGGTAACCAGCGGCCGGGAAGCGGGATAACGCTTCAGCGTCGGCCTCGGAATACGGATAGGCCACTTCTGGCATAGAGTCAGATCTTTTGTGGTTCCATCCGGCAGCTCCAGAACAGCGATTTTGTCCAGAATCGTATAGTCGCCATCGGGCACAACTTCCGTTATGGTTCCCTTCATATTGGGAGGAACCATGGATTTATGCACGATGGATCTGGTTTCTTTAGTCTCTGCAATTATGGCGCCGCCGCTGACTTTGTCACCGGCTTTTACTGTCATGTGTACATGCCATTTTTTTTCTGTATTCAGAGAATCAACG
The DNA here is from genome assembly GCA_050944435.1 of Ruminococcus sp. Taxonomy (GTDB): domain Bacteria; phylum Bacillota; class Clostridia; order Lachnospirales; family Lachnospiraceae; genus Ruminococcus_G. The sequence continues at coordinate 19,014 of JBMNRB010000005.1, read as the reverse complement.
CTGACGCCGCGGCTGATATACTTGCCTGAGGAAGCGGCAATCTCACTTAATGGGCGCTGAATACCGTCAAATATATTATTCAAAATTCCAGGACCCAGCGTTACGGAAATCGCATCGCCTGTGGCAGTTACCTCCGCTCCCGGTTTCAGACCTGTAGTTTCTTCAAAAACCTGCACCGTTGTGGTATCTTTCGTAAGGGCGATTACCTCCCCTACCAGGTGTTCTTCACCGACATGAACCATTTCCGACATTTTGAAACCGGTGTTTCCTTTCAGGTAAACAACAGGACCATTGATTCCGTATATAATTCCTGTCTTACTCATGATTATACCTCCAGGTTAAATTTTTCTTTCTCGTCATTCATCAATGTCAGAAAGGAATTGTCAATCAAAATGTTCTTAGAACGGATGACCGCCCGCATTCCCCCCATAAAAGCTTCTTTTGAAACAGTGGGGGCGAAGTCTGTCAGATTCAGCCGCTGCACAATGGCATCACAAAGGCCGGCATCAGAAGGATCGATGTAGATTACCATCTCGTCCCCCTCTGCAAAATCCAGCGCTTCCTGTATCTGCCGGCAGAGCATGGACAGATAATCCGGACTTTTCTTAAAATTTGTCAGTTTCTCTTCTACTTCCTGAAACAGCTTCTCCCGCAGTTCCTCCGTGACAGCGGAAAACTTCCGTTTAATTTGAATCTGCTTGGTCGATACTTCTTTGTTGAAGTCCCGTTTCAGTTTATCTGATTCAGCAGAAAGTTCCGCCTCAGCCTGACGATGTTTCGTCTCTTTATGTTCCGCAAAGGTTTTATCCAGCGCCGATTTATGAGTGTCCAGCAATTTTCTGGCGTCTTCCTGTGCGCTCTCTATTGAAATATCATAAAAATGCTGTAATTTTTCATCAGTAGTCAATCTGTTCACCTTCTTCCTGAAATACTTACAATTTCAAACCAATGGATTCATTGATATAGGATGTGATGAAATCCGGTTTCCGTCCTGTACCGTGACGGTCAGGAATCTCGATGATAAGGGGCATCTTATGGGTAAGTTTTACCTCATCTATCAGTTCTGGAAATTCTCTTCCGAATTTCTCCGTCAACAGGATAATCCCGATGTCCTTGTCTGCAAAGGCCGTCTCCAGCGCCTGGCGCAGCTCTTCCCGCTCATGCACCACGACGCCTTCCACGCCTGCCAGCCGCATTCCGGTCTGGGTATCCACGTTGTCGCTGATTAAATACATTCTCATTAAAGCTGCCCCAGGATCATGAAGGAGATGATCAGACCATAAAGAGCAACACCTTCGGCAAGACCTACGAAGATCAGAGATTTACCAAGGATGCTGGAGTCCTCGCTGATCGCTCCAAGTGCAGCGGAAGCAGCGCTGGCAACTGCGACACCGCCGCCGATACAGGAAAGTCCGGTTACCAGTGCAGCGGCCAGATAAGCCATACCTGCTCCGATGGTGATTCCGTCTCCGGCGTCAGCCAGTACGTTTACTTTACCTACCAGCATAACAGCGGCGGCGATAATCATGGTCCCAAAGAAGAAGAAGGCGTTTACGCCGATGGTTTTCTTATAACGGCCTTCGTTTCTTTCGCCCACCAGGTACACGCCGAAGGGGACGATAATACTCAAAATTAGTGCTGCAGCCAATGTAATCTGAATTAACAGTGTCATAATAAAATTCCTCCTCTGATTTTCATTTTTCTTAATTTTCTTGCTTTTTAATAAACGGTTTAAATTCCCTTCCGTTTCCTTTATAAAACCGGCTGAACAACTCATAGTATTCCAGACGGAGAACCTGAATTCCCACAATCAGACCTTCCAGTCCACAGACGAAGATATTGCCCAGAACAATTACCAGCCAGTTGGGATTTCCGCCGGCTTCTGCACCGGCCAGTGTCAATACCACTTCCATCATAGCCGCATGGCTGACTGCGAAAGCGCCGATACGCACGAAGGAAAGGGTATTGGAAAAGTAACTCAACAGGACTTCAAACATTTCGAAAAATCCCTGTACAAAAAACATCCCCTTAGAACCAGGTATGATTTCTGACTTTTTATTCACCAGATTGGTGAGCGGCTCCTTGAAAAAGATCAGAAGCAGCGGCACCACAAACATGACAACCAAAACGGCTGTGGCCGGCAGCGCATGGCCTGTCATAAACAGGAAGATCACCGCCACCAATGCTCCGTAAAATACAAAGCCCGCCACTGCATTGTGGTCAAACCAGATATTCTCCGTGTCCTTTGCCTTGACGGCGTTAATAATATGAAACACCATAGACAGCAAAATCAAGAACATACCGAAACCTATGGCCACGATAAACACCGTGTTCAGCGTTCCCAGGAAGGGAAGGGTGCTCATATGGGTCTTGGGGCTGAGCCAGATGGGATTTTCCATTTCGAAGCCGAAAAAGCTTCCAAACATAAATCCAAAAAATGTGGAGAAAATTCCCGCCGTGGAAATGATGGCAGCCAGATCCATTTTCTTGAATTTATACAGCAGCAGTCCGCCGACAAAAAGACAGAGTCCCTGTCCGATATCCCCAAACATCGCGCCGAAAATAAACGCGTAAGTGATGGACACAAAAATAGTCGGGTCGATCTCATTGTATGCAGGAAGACCGTACATGCGGATAAACATTTCAAAGGGCCGGAACAGCTTGGGATTTCGAAGCTTAGTTGGCGGCATCCCCAGGTCATGACCGGTGTCCTTCTCCGTGAAGAAATAAACATTTTCATCATCCCGGATATCCTGCTGAAATGCCGCGGCGTCTTTTTTGCTCATCCAGCCGCAGAGAATGTAAAAAACCTCATATTCATCTTTGGTACAGGCCGCCAGCCGCCGTACATCAAAATTGGCGGAGCAGCTGTCCAGAGTTCTTTTTGCCGCAATCAGCCGATCACGGTAATCATTTATCAGCTTCTGCAGTTTATTTTTCTGGACGTCCACCTTTTCATTCAGGTCTTTAAGTTCTTTTTCCAGATGCGCAAATGCCTCCTCCGGCGTTCCGGAATACTCGTCTGGCAGGAAAACCCGCTCAAAATGCATGGACGCATAAACGGCGTCAATCTTCTTCAACTGAGCTCTGGGACAGAAATACGCACCCCAGATGTAATTTTCATCTTCCCCGCAGGAATAGAAATAAGTATCGTAATTATCGTATATATAATCCTGAAACTTACCAAAATATTCTTTTGAGATCCTTCCGAATCGGAAACGGATAAACTCAAAATGCAGCAGAGACGAAAGATTATAATGCAGATCCCGGAAAGGCTGAATTCTTTTACTGGCCTCTTCCAGATGACTGCGCTGCTTTTCCAGGTCCTCCAGCTCCTGGGTGACGGCCGTATACTGCTGGTCCACTGATTCAATCAGTTTAAGAGAATCCTCAACGGACAGTGTTACTGATGTGTCCGCCGTTTTGGAATCAAAGAGATTACAGAATTCGCTGGCCTTATTCAAGGAGTCCCGATAGGGATTTATCTGAATGTAAGGATCCAGATTCTGGACGCTTTGGAGCTCGGTAAGAGCATTTTCCAGGTGAATCTCATATTTGGACAGATATTCATTTACGACGCGGTCAATATCCGCTTTCGGACCGGTGATGCTGATAAATTGCATTTTTTCAATCAATGAAATACACCTCCGGTTTCGTTAAAATTTAAATATATGCGATATCGTTTCCTCAGGAGGCACGCTGTAGCGAATACACTCCAGGGCTACGGTAAGGCGTCGGATTTCATGATCCTTCAAGTATAGATACTGATAAATAGTTGCTGCTGAGTAGGGATTGCCTTTAGATTCCCTGGACAGCACTTTTTTCATAATGGCAATATACATGTCCTCCAAAGTATCGCCGGACAACTGGGGATAATGTTTTCCATAGTATGTCTGGCTCAGTACATTTTCGAAGGTTTCTTTGTTTTCCGCCTCTACGAGAGCGGTGATCTCTTCCTTTTTCAGTTTATAATAAACCGGCAGAAGCAGGGCGTAAATATCCGTCGGCGTAGCCTGGTAAAACTCCCGGGATCTGTGAATCCACTGCAGATTCAGAAGATCAAATTTATTGCCGTACGCATTGGTAAGCTGCTTCAGATCATCTTTTTGGAACAGCTTATCTTTCAATGTCCATATAGTGCGGAAATTAAACACATCCAGCGCTGTCTCATAGTCAAACAGTGTGGGGGCTTCAATCTCCCGCAGACGGTTCAGCGGCTTGTAGTATTCCGTATCCTTCAAATTGTTAATGAACTCTTCAATGGAAGAAGATGACGCCAGAAGATTGACATTCAACGAGGAATGCCGGCCAAAAAAGGCGTGAAACATAGATAAATCCAATTCCACATCTCTGTGGTCAAACACCTTGTTCAGGCAATTCTTCAGTATGGCAACTTCATACCTCTTAAAGTATAGATCCAAGAATTTGCGCTGTTCCATGTTAGCAAACCGATACAGCCGTGTGAAATCATTGTACACGGCGTTGATCAGCAATTTTTCGATCTGCCCCCGGTGAAGATCATTCTCATCCAGGGAAGCCCAGATCTGACTGTATGCCGGCAGCTGCTTCAAGTAAGCTACCGCCAGAGGAACGGAAGAAATTTCCGCCAGCTCCCGATACTGGGCGTCTGTCAACAGATTGCTTTTCATGGCGCGTATTTTCGTCACAAGACCGCTGTATGAAAGCATTTTTCCCATAATCTCATACCTCGGTTATTCTTTTTACAATTGCATCAGACATTTGACTATGCTTTTCTTCAAAAGTTTTGTACAGAGAAGCCAGTCCCTGCTCGGTATCATCCTGCAATTTTTTCAGTGCCTGATCATTTTCTGCCTGCAGTTTCTTTCGCAGCGTTTCCAGTCGTTTCTGCGTATCAGCTTCTACCTGTTCATCGAAGGCTTTGATCTGATCCTGCATTCTGGAATCCAGCACTTTTGTCTCCGCGTTGGCATCATCCATGATTTTTTTCGCGGCAATTTCAATCTCTGATAGTTTTTTAATAACTGTTTCCATATGTGCCTCCTGTTTTTGTGGTCAAAAACTTCTGCCATATATAATACTCTTTTTTTTAGAAAAAACCAGACCCAATCTAAAAAAAAATAAAAGAAATGCCTTTTATCTTGTCGGGTTTTATAGTAATATAAAATACAAATATTTTACAAAACACCAGAAAAAGAGGAAAATTGTTTATGCGTCTGCGAAATATTCCGGGCTCAAGAGAAATAATAGCCCAAAGTGAATACGTAATTCAGGAACCTCAGAAAGAGAAAGGAAAATGGAACACCCGTTTCCCCGGAACCGGTTCCCTTGAAATTGAAGTGGGAATGGGGAAAGGCCGTTTCATCATGGATATGGCCAGGCTGCATCCCGAAGTCAATTACGTGGGAATCGAAATGTACGACAGCGTCCTCCTGCGGGCCATTCAAAAAAGGGAACAGGCGGAATCATTGGCCAATCTTTATTTTCTCCGGGTAGACGCCAGAGAACTTCCGGAAATCTTTGAAAAAGATGAGATAGACAAAATATATCTTAATTTTTCCGATCCCTGGCCCAAAGACCGTCACGCCAAACGCCGGCTGACTTCCCGTCAGTTTCTTCATCGGTACGACCAGATATTGAAAAAAGAGGGAACCCTGGAATTCAAAACGGACAACCGGGATCTGTTTGAATTTTCCATAGAAGAGGCGAAAAGCAGCGGATGGGAAATACTGGTCTGTACCTTCGATCTTCACAGCGACTGTGAACTTTGCCGCGACAATGTAATGACAGAATATGAGGAGAAATTTTCCTCCATGGGAAATCCCATCTGTAAAATGATTATCAGAAGATAAATCCATTGGATAGTCCAGAAAAAAATTCATATACTAAAGAAAGAATTTTTTCAGGTGATATCGATGGCCAGATACCGTGGACTGCGCACAATCATATTACAGTGGTGCTACCGGAACCGTAAAGTGGACCGTACGCTTCTGAATCTTCAGAAATCCGTGGATGATCTGAATCAGGCAGTGATAAGCAAGCCAGACAGAAAAAAGCGAAAAAAGAGATAAGACAAACAGAACAAAGGAGGTTTTTTTATGGTACATGAATGGAATGAAGAAAATTTTGATCAGCAGATTCAGGGAGCATCCCTGCCCATACTGGCAGATATGTATGCCACATGGTGCGGTCCCTGTAAAATGATGGCCCCTGTGCTGGAATCCCTGGCTCTGAAACTGGAAGGGAAGCTGATTGTGGGCAAAGTAGATATTGATCAGGCACCGCAGCTGACACAGCGATACGGAATTATGTCCGTACCCACACTGCTGCTCTTTAAAAACGGCACCCTGGAAAAAAGGATTGTGGGTATGCGGGATTTAGATAGTCTGGAGCAGGAAATAGCCTCTGTCTTATGACTCCTCCCAGAGGATCGAAAGAAATTATTAAAAAAACAAAAAATAATTATAAAAAAAGGGTTGATTTTTCGACCCTTTTCTATTATAATAGCAATCACGTTGAAAAAATAATAACGCAGGCGCGATTAGCTCAGCTGGCAGAGCACCTGACTCTTAATCAGGGTGTCCAGGGTTCGAACCCCTGATCGCGCATTAAAAGCACTGTTTTTGGAGACGAGAAGCTCTGGGGACGGTGTTTTTTGTGTTTCTTTTTCTCCGCCCCCGGTGAGAGCGGAGAATTGTTTTATATATGCAGAAGGTATTCTTCCACTCCGGTGATGGCGTTGGCTCCGTCTGCAGCGGCCGTAACAATCTGTCTCAGCGCCTTGGTTCTCACGTCGCCGGCAGCAAAAACTCCCGGTACAGAGGTTTTCATATTCTCCCCGGCTGCAATATATCCGCCGCCGTCCAACTCCACAAAATCCTTTACAAAGTCCGTATTCGGCAGAATGCCCACTGCAATAAACACGCCGTCCACCGGCAGATCTGTGCTCTGCCCATCTTTGACATTGCGCACCTTCACGCCTGTAACCTGACTGTCCCCTGAAATTTCCTCAACCACGCAGCTCCACTTCATCTCCACATTTTCCAGGCTCAGCAGCTTATTCTGAAGGATTTTCGCCGCTCTCAGCTCATCCCTTCTGTGGATGACATAGACCTTTTTGCATCCTCTAGCAAGAAATATGGCGTCCTCCGCAGCCACATCGCCGCCGCCTACCACCGCAACGGTTTTGTCCTTGAAAAAGGCGCCGTCACAGGTTGCACAATAGGAAACACCCATACCCGTCAGTCTTTCTTCCCCCGGCACGCCCAGCAGACGGTGACGGGCTCCGGAAGCCAGTATCACTGTTTTCGCATACAATTTCTCCTTCTGGGTCTTGATAACTTTACGACCCTCTTCTTCCCCAATGGATTTAACGGAAGCCGTCATAAATTCGGCTCCCATACTTCTGGCATGCTGGTAAAACTTCTCCGCCAGCTCCATTCCGCTGATGCCGGGCAGGCCCGGATAATTATCCACGTCATAAGTATTCAGCACCTGACCGCCGCTTACGTAAGCTTCTTCCAAAACCAGCAGCGACAAACCGGCCCGCTTTCCATAAATCGCCGCGGCCAGTCCGGCCGGACCGCTTCCCACAATAATCACATCATATACCGTATTCATCAAAATTCTCCTTCCTCTTCCCGGAAATGTACCACTTTGATCCCGCTTACCATCTCCAGATCATCATCCACTGTCACTTCCGTATAATTTAATTTTTCCTCATTCTCATAAAAAGTAAACATCCTGGTACCGCTACTCTCCCCGGCGGTTTCCTCCCGTTCCATTCCTTCCACCGCTCCCAGAAACTCCTCTGTCGGCATTCCCAGGGTAATATTGTGAGCGATCCGTATAGGAACTTTCGTCGTTGTCAGATCCCCGTGCACCGATGTGACGAAACAATTGTTGACCGCCGTAATTTCAGTTCCGTAATTGCAAACCACCGCGTACAGGCTCTGCTCTCCCCGAACCAGCGTTACATACCCGTATTTTCCGTTTTTTACCGCCTCGTCAGAGCTTTCCTCATCAATTTCCCATCCATTGTCTGTAAAGGCCGATACGGGAGCCGGCAAACGGTAAAGACTGCCTCCATACTCCACCGTGAAGTCCATCAAATCATCACTCACCGTCTCCGGAGCCTGATACTGTTCCACTTCCGCTGTTTTTCCCTTGCCTGCATTTTCATACATTTCCTGTTCCTGAGGGTTCATCTGATTGCACAGCTCCGCTTTTACCAGGACTTCCGTGTTGGTCTGAAAGGTCAATACCGCCCTCTCATAAACGCCGTATTCATACGTAAATATTATCTCAGAATCATTTTCATACCGGTCTTTTGGCTCGCCGTATGCTTCTTGTGCCTGAACCGCCGTAGCCTCCCCCAGCGCCAGATTACCAGGCAGCGTTACCTTCTCTCCCTGTTTTCCTGTTTCCAGGACAATCCGTCCCACAAAACACTGTTCCACCGGCTGAGGTTCCGGGGAAAAATTGGTGATATCCGCTGTACAGCTGTAATCTCCCAAATACAAGGTCTGATTTTCCAGAAAAGATTCCGCAGCCACCTCTGCCGCGAGATCTCCTTCATATTTCCATCCCTTTTCTTCCATCTCCTCATAGGCCGCCGGAAGCCGGCAGGCCGTTCCCTGAACGGAAAATTCAAAGCTTTTCAGTTCTGAATCAATATCTGCCGCCGGAACCTCTTCTTCCTCCTGCTGCAGTTCCTCTTCCGTCACCAGAGGGACACTTTCTTCCTGAGTTTTTCCACACCCTGTCAGCGCCAGCGTCAGAATTACGATTCCCCCCAAAATCAGTTTTTTCATAGAATCCTCCTCGTCAACAATGACCGCTTGCTACGGAAATTGTACCATAAGCAGCGTAACATTTACAATGAATTTGTTTCCCCCGCCCGTCATAAACTGTTACCAATGAATGAAACCGGAGAAATATCATGTTTTCTTTGAAAAAAAGCAAAAAACAAATCCTGCTCCTTTCTCTTCCCTTCCTTTTTTTGGCGGGAATCTGGCTGGGCGTACTGGCCGCCGGGAACACGGACCGGGAATTTGAGAATTATACCGATTCTCTCTTCGCCGGTCAGCTTTCCGGCAATACCCTGAACCTTCACTATACGCTGGCCGATCCCGCCGCGTACGGTCTCCAGCAGGAAACCGCCACTCTGGGCGCCGCCATATCCCAGGATCCGGACGCTTACTTCACTTCACTGGAAAATGCCGACAGCATTCTGGAGTCTTTTCCTTATCATAGTCTCTCCCAGGAAAACAAAATAACCTATGATATCCTGAAACTTTATTATGACACAGAACTTTCTGAGGAAAATCAGTACCTCCTGTCGGAAATCTTAAGTCCCGCCCTCGGCATCCAGGCTCAGCTTCCCTCTCTCCTGGCAGAGTATACCTTCCGCAGCGAACAGGATGTAGTGGATTACCTGAATCTTTTAAGGGATATGCCTTCCTATTTTAATACCATTATAGAATTCGAGAAGGAGAAAGCGGCCCAGGGATATTTCATGAGCGATGCCACCGCCGACCGGGTCATCGATCAATGCAGTGATTTTATCTCTTCCGGCAATGACAACTATCTTTCCTCCGTATTCGAAGAAAAAATCCAGGAGGCCTCCTGGCTGAGCGAAGAGAAAAAGCAGGCCAGCTTAAAGCTGCACCAGGACGCCCTGGCCAATTGCGTAATCCCTGCTTATGAAAATCTGATTTCCGCTCTGACCGGATTAAAGGGCAGCGGTCAAAACGAAAACGGACTTTATTATCTGCCCGGCGGCCGGGCGTATTATACATACCTTTTGAAAAGCAACTGCGGCATCTACGACTCCGTGGAAGAAATACAGACGCGGCTTGCCGGGCAGCTCATGGAAGATTATGAGGAAATCCGTACCCTGCTGACCGCCGATCCCTCTCTGGCCGCATCCCTGTTTTCCGGCTCATCAGAAGAAGAGCAGACGCCGGCCCAGATACTGTCCTCCCTCCAAGAAAAAATTAAAAATGATTTTCCCGAAATCCCCGAGGTTGCCTATGAGGTCAAATATATTCACGAAGACCTGAAAGAACACCTAAGTCCCGCCTTTTATCTGACTCCTCCCATAGATACCAAAAGTCCCAACCTGATCTATCTGAATCCGGACTCCCATCTGGAGGGAATCGAATTATATACTACTCTGGCCCACGAAGGTTTTCCCGGCCATCTCTACCAGTCTCAATTCTTTTTATCGGAAGAGGCGCCTCCCATACGCCACATTCTGAATATGGGCGGTTATGTAGAAGGCTGGGCCACTTACATCGAATCCTACGCCTATCAGTACGGCAGTGAGAACGAAGCTCTGGGCCGTCTTCTTTGGCTGAACCGGGCCATGAACCTCTGTCTTTACTCTCTGCTGGATATCGGAATCCACTATTACGGCTGGACCTACGAAAAAACAGCGGAATACCTGGAAAACTTCGGTGTGCACAGCGATGAAATCTGCCGGGAAGTGTTCCAGTGCATTGTGGAAGACCCGGCAAATTATCTGAAATATTACGGCGGCTGTCTTCAGTTTATGGATTTAAAGGAAGAAGCCTCCCATCAGGAAGATTTTCACCTGATTGATTTCCATACTGAAATATTAAAAACTGGCCCCTGCCAGTTTCCCATTCTGGAAAAATATGTGCTGCAGTCCTGAACTTTTACATCCGGCTGCCCAGGAAAATGCTGGCTGCAACCCCCGCTGCCGCAGCCAGCAGGGATCCCGCCAGCGTCCAGCGGGTTTTTGTCGTTTTCACCGTCATAAAGTACACACTCATGGTATAAAAAATAGTTTCTGTGCTGCTTAATATGATGGAGGCGGTGACTCCCGTGGAAGAATCGGCGCCATATTCTTTATAGAGATCCAAAAGCAGGCCGGTAGCTGCACTGGAAGAAAACATTTTCACAATTACCAGGGGAATCAGCGCCGGCGATATCCCCAGCCCTTCCACCAGGAAGGCCAAAAGCCCTGCCAGCCGTTCCAACAGTCCGGAAGTCCGCAGGATACCTACTCCCACCATCAGGCCAACCAGGGTAGGCATAATAGAAAAGACGGTCTTCAGACCGTCTTTCGCACCTTTTACAAAATCCTCATATACATTTCGTTTCATCAGAACACCAAATCCCACAAGATAAAAAATCACCAGAGGGATTATCATATCTGAAAAGAACAGCAAAATCTTCATGGATGCCTCGAAAATTCTCATTTATCCTAATGTATGCCGCATCTTCCCCACTTATTTCTTTTTCGATTCACGGATAAACTCCCGGATATCTTCCAGGGCGCTCTGATATTTTCTGGATACCATGGTTGGATTTCCCAAAATTCTTCCTCTGTGAAGTTTCTTTTTGCTTTCAAACAGGGAATGCAGCTTTTCCCGGGCTTCTTTCATTCTGGACTCTGTTTCCCTCCTGGGATCTGAAAAGGCAACCATAGCGTCCAGACGCCGCTGCATAAGGGCAATTTCCTCTTTCAGCCTCTCCGCTCTGTCCAGCATATTTCTCAGATTCAACGCTCCTGCGAAGGAGTAGATAAAATCCGTTCCCACCACCACGGTGAGCACCGCCACACAGCCAAAGGTCAGTGAGGAGGGCATCGTAAGCAGAAGAGAATGAACCGGTTTATGAAGAAACCTGGTCAGCAGTATGGTAAAAGCGCCCCAGGCCAGAGATGAACTTAAACAGATATACCCTTTATAATTGAATTTCTTTTTGCTGTAATCCCAGTAGCGCACCTTGAATAAGGCTTCCATGGCCGCCCCTGTCACCAGCTCCAGCGCCGTAGCTCCCACCATTCCCGCAAGAAAAGTCAGCGGAATATTATCCTGAACGGGCTGGGACACAATCAGCATAATCAGGGCGCCGCTTCCATAAATGGGGAGAAAAGGCCCCCTCATGAAGCCTCTGTTCACCCATCGCTTTTTCAGGCAGGACACATAAACGCTTTCCCAACACCACCCGATGAAACTGTAGATATAAAAGCACAGCATCCATTGCACTGCCGTATACTGGTACATGGCCTCTCTCCTTTAAAATTATGTGGTCAGAACCAGGTTCCGTTTTTCGCTCGCTCCGTATATTTCTTCTCCAGATCTTTTTTATGGAAGAGAAAACCCGGATCTTCGTAATACCTGGCTCCTTTGGGGCATCCTTTGATACAGGCTCCGCATTTGATGCAGATGCCGCTGTATTCTCTCACATTATCCGGCCGAATCGATCCCATAGGGCAGACCCGGACACAAATTTTGCAGTTATCGCATTCATCTGTCACCAGTGATCTGACTTTCCGAATGTCAATGGGCTGGCCGTCCGGTCCTTTAGGTTTAAAATATTCCGGAGACGGACTTCTGCCCGGAACCGGTATATGTTCTGCAAAAACCTTTTTCTTTATCTTTTCACTTACATGGCAGGCGAATTGCCGGGCCTCCTGCAAATCCTTTTCGTCCGGCCTTCCCGCCGCCAGTGTCCGGGAAAAAGCATGTTCCCCCACAAAGGCCGCCGCTGCGCCGCAGATAAACCCCTGATTTTCCAAAATATCCCGAAGCTCCGCCAGCGCATCATCAAAATTTCTGTTTCCGTATACCGTCACAGGAACTGCTTTTGTCCTTTTTCCCTTTACCGTCTTTAAAAAGGGTAAAAGGACATTGGGAACCCGGCCCGCATAGACCGGCGTTCCCAACACCACAATGTCATCTTCCCCAAAACAATATTCTTCCTCCCTGGCCGCCGGCAGAGTAAAATCCCGTTTCGCCCAGCTCAGGCCCAGCTCGTCGGCCAGCGTTCCGGCAATGGTACAAACCACTTTTTCCGTTGTCCTGGTCGCGCTGAAATATACCGCCCATACTTGTTTCATCAGAATAATTCCCCCATAACAGCGCCAGAAGCAGCGCCGTCAATGACCCAGTCCTTTCCTTCTTTTTTCATGGGAATGTCCATGCTTTCTTCCTGGGATTCTCCCATAAACGAAAGGCTAAGGTTTATTGATACCGTACATGAATCACTGCCGTCGTAATTGATATCATTTACCCGAATCGTCACATCCGGACCAATCCCCAGGCCGCCGGCCATTCCCAAAAGACCGGTCAGACTGTCGCCCATTTCTCCGTACTCGGACATTCCGTCTTCATAAGCCTGTCTTGTTTCCTGATCAAAGCAGGCCATGATTTTCTCCACATCCAAATCCTCAATGGCCTTTTCCAGTTTATCAATGGTGTCCTGAGGGGTCTGTGGCTTCAGCACCTGCACGTACAGAATGCCGGCCAAGACCGCAATGGCAATGATCACCGCCGCCATGATTACGCCCCGCTTGGAACCTCCCGAGAATTTCGCCTTCACCGAAGCCCCGCTTTCATGAAATTCCGGCTCGAAAGTTCCCTGCTCATAAGGCGGATAAGGCTGCTGCCCATACGCCGGCTGTCTGCCAAAGTTCTGTTCGTACCCTGGCTCCTGCTGTTGTTTTCGGTAATTTCTTGTGGGAGCGCCGCATTCCGAACAAAACATGGCGTCATCCGGAAGCTGCGTACCGCATTTACTGCAAAACATATAATCTCCCCTCTTTTATCTGTATTACTCTTCTTTATTCTCTTCTTCCTCTTCATCCTTCCCTGGAAGCTTTGTAACAAGAATCTGTTCAATCCGCTTGTCCTGGATTTTCTGAATATCAAAACGCAGCCCGCATAACTCTATGGTCTGCAGATCATTTTCCTCCGGAATATATCCCAGCTGGTCCAGAAGCAGACCGGATACCGTATCGTGGCTTTCAGACTCCAGCTCCGTATCCAGCTCGTCATTCAGATCATTTATCGTCACCAGACCGGTCAGCAGCCAGGTATGATCATCAATCTCTTCAATTTTCGGTTCGTCGTCATCATCTCCCGTATCGTCAATGGACCCCATAACCTCTTCCACCAGGTCCTCGATGGTCACAATACCGGAAAATCCGCCGTACTCATCGATCAGCACGGCAATATACTGGCGGGATTCCTGAAGTTCATGAAACAGCTCGTTGATATTTTTACTTTCAAGTACAAAATATGGTTTATGCAGCAGGGAACGAATATCCACATTTTCAAAGCCGCATCTTCTGGCTTCCAGAATGAAATCTTTCAAATACAGAACGCCGACAATATTGTCAATATCTTCCTCGTAAACCGGTATCCTGGAATGCCGCGTCTCCAGCATCTCATCCAGATAAGAAGAAAGTGGCTCCGCCACGTCGATGGCATAGACATCCGTACGGGAAGTCATAATTTCTTTGGCCAGAATATCATCGAATTCAAAAACAGAATCCAGCATCTCTGATTCATATTCATCGAACACACCGGTTTCCACGCCGTTTTCAATCAGCGCGCGGATTTCAGCCTCTGAAACTTTTTCCTGGGAAACCTCATCGTTCATCCCGAAAATCCGCAGCACCAGACCGGTGGACACGGAAAGCAGCTTCACAATAGGAGAAGTGATCTTGGAAAGAACACTCACGGGACGTACGACAAACATACTGAAGGATTCCGCTTTCTGCTGTGCAATACGCTTAGGTACCAGCTCGCCCAATACCAGCGTAAAATAAGACAGAATCAAAGTGATAATGACTACCGACAGGGTATCGCTGTTGGGAATATGTATCCTCTCCAGCACCACTTCCAGCCGTTTCGAAATTCCTGTCGCAGCGGATGCACTGTTGAAAAAACCAGCCAGTGTAATCACAATCTGTATCGTGGAAAGAAACCGGGATGGTTCCTGCAAAAGTTCCAGAACGAGAGCGGCTTTTTTATCCCCCTCCTCCGCTTTTTGCGACAATTTGCCTGGATTTACAGACACAAGGGCCATCTCCGCGCCGGCAAAAAATGCATTCAATGCCGTCAAAAATACAAGTATCAGCAACTGTAACCATAAATTGTCAGGGTCAGAATCCATGAAAATAAAACCTCCTAAAATAAAGATATAATTGTCATCTGTATCATAAAATATATCACATAAGCAGCCGGCTGTCTACTCTCCTTCGACACACCTAATTTAAGAAAATGCACTGCCCTTCGGGCAGTGCATCCTTACACATTAAACTAATTTCATTGTGTTGATTTTTACGCCAGGTCCCATCGTCGGAGCGATTGTCACACTCTTCAGATATGTTCCTTTTAATGCGCTTGGTTTTGCTTTATTAATAGCATCTATCAGCGTCTGGAAGTTGTCCGCTAACTGCTCCTCTGAGAAAGAAGCTTTTCCAATTGGCACGTGAATGATATTTGTTTTATCAAGACGATACTCAATCTTACCAGCTTTGATATCTTTAACAGCCTTTGCAACGTCCATGGTTACCGTACCTGCCTTGGGGTTCGGCATCAGGCCTTTCGGTCCCAGCACACGGCCCAGACGGCCTACAACGCCCATCATATCCGGTGTGGCAACTACTACGTCATAATCAAACCAGTTCTCATTCTGAATCTTGGGAATCAGTTCCTCTGCTCCTACGAATTCAGCTCCTGCTTCCTTCGCCTCGTCTGCCTTCGCATCTTTGGCAAACACCAGCACGCGAACCTTTTTGCCTGTTCCGTGAGGAAGAACAACTGCGCCGCGGATCTGCTGATCTGCGTGACGTCCGTCACATCCTGTTCTGATATGAGCTTCGATTGTCTCGTCAAATTTTGCAACAGCAGCCTTTTTTACTAAGGAGATGGCTTCTGTCGGATCATACAGAGTTGTACGATCCACTGCTTTTGCAGCTTCTAAATATTTTTTTCCGTGTTTCATTCTAAATAACCTCCTGTGGTAATTGCGGGATTTTTCCCTCCCACTTATTTGTTTGGATGATACAAGTTTACATTAGTCTTCTACAACAATACCCATACTTCTGGCTGTTCCTGCGATCATGCTCATGGCCGCTTCCAGAGATCCGGCATTGAGATCCGGCATTTTTGTCTCTGCAATCTCTTTGATTTTATCTTTGGAGATTGTGGCAACTTTATTCTTGTTGGGAACACCGGAACCTGATTTCAGATTGCAGGCTTTCTTAAGAAGAACTGCTGCAGGCGGAGTTTTTGTGATGAAGCTGAAGCTTCTGTCCGCATAAACGGTGATCACTACAGGAATAACCACATCGCCTTTATCCGCTGTTCTTGCGTTAAATTCTTTTGTAAACTGTACGATGTTTACGCCATGCTGACCCAGTGCAGGACCAACTGGCGGTGCTGGTGTCGCTTTACCAGCCGGAATCTGTAATTTAATATATCCTTCTACTTTCTTTGCCATGTCAGGCACCTCCTAATAATGTGGTAATTGCGGGAATTTCCCTCCCACGAGCCGTACTTAACAGCCCTTTTTTCTGTTACATTTTCTTTACTTCTGCGAAACTGATCTCCACCGGCGTTTCACGGCCGAACAGTTCCACATTGATAGTCACAACCTGTTTGGGCAGATTGATACTCTGGATCACGCCAGCTGTATCCTTCCAGGCTCCGCCCGTAACAACGACGGCATCGCCTTCCTGAAAGTCCACAACAATGTTTTCCGCCTGGATTCCCAGAGGCTTCATCTCCTCCTCTGTCAGCGGCACCGGTTTGGATCCGGGGCCTACAAATCCTGTCACACCCCTGGTGTTTCTCACCACGTACCAGGTGTCGTCATTCATGACCATATGAATCAGGACGTAACCGGGAAACATCTTCTTCTGCACCTGCTTTCTGGCGCCGTTTTTCATCTCCACAACATCCTGCATCGGCACACGAACTTCCAGAATCTGATCTTCCAAATGACGGTTCTCAATTGTTTTCTCAATATTCGCTTTTACTTTGTTCTCATAGCCCGAATACGTATGGACTACATACCAGTTTGCTTCTGACATTTAACCACCCTTATCCTTCTCATCGAATAATCAGATTCATAAACTGCAGTACCAGACTGTCCAGGATGGTGATCACCACGCCCAGCACAACGGTAATGGATACGACAGCAACGGTCTGTTTTCCAAGTGTAACCCTGTCGGTCCAGATAATCTTGTTAAACTCAGATTTGAGCCCTTTAAACCAATGCTTCTTCTGCTTCGGCTCTTTACCTGGTTTTTTTGCTTTTCCAGATTCTGCCATCTTTTCACCTCGTGCCAATTACTTGGTCTCCTTGTGCATTGTGTGTGTTCTGCAGAATTTGCAGTACTTTTTAGTCTCCATCCTTTCCGGATGATTCTTTTTCTCTTTTGTCATGTTGTAATTACGCTGCTTACATTCTGTACATGCCAATGTGATTTTTACGCGCACGACTTCCACCTCCATGTGTTCTATTGCGTTATTCGGCGGCCTTTTTTAGGCATAAAAAAAAGACCTACTTCCATGCCGTTATATTAATTTAGCATAGCGGAAGAAAAAAGTCAATAGAAAGTAATGCATTTCCTATTCAAAAGTAATTGTTGCATCTTCACCCGTTTCAATGATATGATAACGTAGGAAAATTTTTTTATACAACGAACAGAAAAGAGGGAATATAAATGGGTGGATTTTTTGGCGTAGCAAGCAAACAGGATTGCGTATTCGATTTATTTTTCGGCACAGACTATCATTCCCATCTGGGTACCAGACGGGCAGGAATGGCCGTATACGACCGGGAAAAGGGATTTGACCGGGCGATCCATAATATTGAAAACGCACCCTTTCGTACAAAATTTGATAAAGATGTCAATAAGATGAAAGGAACGCTGGGTATCGGCTGCATATCCGATTATGAACCTCAGCCCCTGATTATCCGTTCCCATCACGGCACCTATGCCATTGCTACTGTGGGAAAGATTAATAATAAAGACGCTCTTGTAGACCAGCTTTTTGCCAATGGCCATGCGCATTTTCTCGAAATGAGCGGCGGTGAAATCAACTCCACGGAGCTGGTGGCCTCCCTGATTAATCAGCGGGACAACCTTATCGAAGGTCTTCAGTATGTTCAGGAAGCTGTGGAAGGTTCCATGACCGTCCTTTTGATGACCCCCAAGGGGATCTATGCCGCCCGTGACCGTTACGGACGTACGCCGGTGACCATTGGAAGAAAGCCCGACGGCTACTGCGTATCTTTTGAAAGTTTCGCCTATTTAAATCTGGGATACGATGATGAAAAGGAACTTGGCCCCGGCGAAATCGTCGTGGTCACACCAGAAGGGGTGCAGACCCTGTCCGCGCCGGGAAAGGAAATGAAAATCTGTACTTTCCTGTGGGTATATTACGGATATCCGTCTTCTTCCTACGAGGGGTTAAGCGTAGAAAAAATGCGGTACAACTGCGGCAAGATGCTGGCCCAAAGGGACGATGCTCACCCGGACACTGTAGCCGGTGTTCCCGACTCCGGAACAGCCCACGCCATCGGATATGCCAACGAATCGGGAGTGCCTTTTTCCCGTCCCTTCATTAAATATACACCTACCTGGCCCCGTTCCTTCATGCCCACCATACAGAGTCAGCGTAATCTTATTGCCAAAATGAAGCTGATTCCGGTTCACGATCTGATCCAGAACCGCAGCCTGCTTCTGATCGACGATTCCATCGTCCGCGGCACACAGCTTCGGGAAACCACAGAATTTTTATACCACAGCGGCGCCCGGGAAGTACATATCCGTCCCGCCTGCCCGCCTCTGGTTTACGGCTGCAAATTTTTGAACTTCTCCCGTTCCACTTCACAGATGGAATTGATTACCCGTCAGGTAATTAAAGATATGGAAGGAACGGCGGAACCGGACAATCTGGACCGCTACGTGGATCCGGAATCCACAGAATATCAGAATATGATAGAGAAAATTCGCCAGAAGCTTAACTTTACCTCTCTGCGCTACCATCGCCTCGATGACCTGGTGGCCTCCACAGGGTTTGATAAGTGTAAACTCTGTACCTATTGCTGGGACGGAAAAGAATAACTGTGATAAAGGGGCTGTGAAAAAATGAGAAATCATTTTTTCACAGTCCTCTTTTTATGCGTAAGCACATGAAGTTTTCTAAAAATGCGTATAACTCCCCTTACCCCATAAGTCTGATGATTAAATTGCTTATG
>JBMNRB010000004.1:0-165017 GCA_050944435.1 Ruminococcus sp. | reverse complement strand
GCTGATGAAGGAATCACGGGAACAAACACAAAGAAAAGAGAGCAATTTAAGCGGATGATTTCTGATTGCGAGTCCGGAAAGATTGATATGGTGATTACAAAATCTATCAGCCGATTCGCCAGAAACACGCAGGACTGCTTACAGTATTCGAGAAGATTGAAAAACTTAGGGATTGGGATATTGTTTGAAAAGGAGCATATCAATACGCTGGATTCTTCCGGAGAGTTACTGTTTACGATATTAAGTTCTTTAGCGCAGGATGAGTCGAGAAATATTTCCGAGAACTGTAAATGGGGCATACGATCCAAATTCAAAAAGGGTGAGATGCACGTGAACACGCATAAGTTCTTGGGATATGATAAGGTGGATGGCAAGCTGGTCATTAATGAGCGTGAGGCAAAAATAGTACGGAGAATTTACCGGGAATTTCTCTGGGGGCATAGCCCACAGGAAATTGCAAAAGAACTGGAAGATGAGGGAATCGAAGGATGCATGGGAGCGAAAAAATGGTATCCTTCCACAGTAATTAATATCTTGAAAAATGAAAAGCATATGGGAGATGCCTTGCTGCAGAAATCCTATACCGCTGATTTCCTTACAAAAAAGCAGGTGAAAAATCACGGGGAGGTCACGCAGGTTTACGTGAAAGGCAGCCATATTGGTATTATCGATAAAGAAACGTGGAATGCTGTCCAGCTGGAATTTACTCGCCGAAAGGAATTTGTAACGGAACATGGCCTGAAAGGATATGGGTATGGCCGAGAATGCAATCCATTTACTTCCAGAATTTTCTGCGGGGAATGTGGTTCCTCCTATACCCGGCATACATGGAAGAGCAGAGGGATTATGCAATGGCAGTGCAAAAATCATATGACAAATGGAAAGGTGACCTGTGTCAATAGATTTGTAGGCCAGAGCGATCTGGAATCGGGGTTCGTGAGAGCATACAATATGCTCATGAGCCGGAAAGAAGACTTGATTCCACGTTGGAAGAAAGCCATAGAAACTGGCAATGCTTTGGAAAAATTACGGGCGAAACAATTCATGGAATTATCGGAGCAGCCGGAATTGGAGTGTTATGTGCCGGAATTAGCCCAGCTGGTGATCCAGAAGGTTATCGTAAAGGGGGCAAAAAAATATGAATTTACGTTCATGGATGGCAGTCGGGAGATGGTGAGCGTATAGAGTGGCACCCTGCCTAAAACGAACAGGGTGCCAATAACCTTTATGATTGAAACAATTCTAACTGACTGGATTCGGGATTTCCTTCACCCTCATCATTTTCATAGTCTTCCGTAGGCATTTCCGAAGTCAGGGAAACATTCTGGGGAGGTTTTCTGCTGTATAAATATTCCATTTTCAATGGAAATTTCATTTTTTTATTGTAGAAGAGCAGGAGCGCCTCTGCATAACCGAGAGATCCTGCCCTGCGGTCTTTTGCGGAGCGGATAACCTCTTTTACAGAGATACGTCCCACTTTATCCTTGAACACGTCATCTTTTAAGGAATCTCCGTAAACATAGAGAAGGCGGGCAACGGCCTTGAGCATATTGGAACTGAAGGAATGCTGGCTCCCTTCCCATGTGCCAATGCATAACGCAAGGGTGTGTTGGAGCAGGTCATAGCCATATTTATCATAGAGTTCTACCAAAGTGGAAATCGCACAAATGCATCCGGGAGAAGAGTTCGATCCGATTTCCAGGCCAAATGATTCCACTAAATCTTTTATCAGGATATGTTTATCGCTTCCAGCCTCAATGCTTGCCATGAAGATTTCATAGGGAAGCAGGGGCTTTACATACTTCATCTGGTTTGCAAAAATGTCCGCTTCGTGCTGATATTCCAAATCATCATAGACCATGCACCACACAGGCGTTTCACGGGAACCGGAAACCAAAGCGACAATTTCAATCGTATGTTGCCCGTTAAAAACATAATTGATATTATCCCTGCGGCTGACTTTTACGGGATTGATCTGATAGAGATCGAAATTTGCCGCCGCTTTTTGGACGTGTTTGATGGAAAGATTGCGCTGATATTCCTGGCTGGAAACAAGGTTATTAATAGGAATTTGCTCGAAAAATACGTTTGGAACATATTTTGAAAGATCATTCATTTCTGGTATCCTCCATTTTCTCTGATAGTGTGGCAAGTGAATTCTGCAATTGCCGGATCTGGAACGCTAATTTATTTTTCACATCTTCGCTGACAATTTGGAAATCTGTTTCATTCCGAATTCTTTTTATGGTACCTTCCCATGAGGGCATGGTATATGCCAGACTGGAAGGAGCAGCATTTGGGTCGAATTGGGGCATTTGTTTTATCGGGATTTCCTCTTGAGGGATTTGTTTTGTGCGGGGTTCCACAACCCGTTTCCATTGAAATCCCCGGAGAATATCGGATATGACAAGATGTTCCACTCCGTCTTTGGAAAGGGATTTGTTTAGCCTTCTGATATTTTCCTGCGGCAATCGGGATAATTCTATAATGTTATCATGCGAAATACGCAACTTGCCCGATAGTATTTTCTGTGCCAGATCCGCATCTTTCTCCATAACGATATCTACCATCCGGGAATATATACCATATTTATATACCGTATTGTGGGAAAGGGAATATTCTTTTCCTAATTTGAGCGCAGTCTGGTAGCTGTTTGTGTTTTGCAGCTTACTATGACTGGTTTGAGTTGCTGTATCACCGGAGGGGTTTTTGCGTACGATACGTTCTGTTTCATATCGTTTTCCAATGAGGTATCGGAAGCGCTCATTGGGAAGGTTTCCTTTTTTTAATTGTTCCCGGCATATCCAAGTGATCGCATGCTCCCGGCAGCTAAATCCGATGCGGTGAACGTGATAGGGAAGATTTTCTTGGCGGCATATCATGTACCGCTCATACCCATCGATCAGATAATCATTCCATGCAGCGATGGAATATGCCGCTTTACCCTCCAAGAGACTCTCTCGAAGAGAAAGGAATTCCTTCTCAGATAGCGGGTGCATAAGGCTTTTAAATTCCGGGTCGATTTTCAAAACGGGATAATAATCTACTTTCATATAGCCACCTCTTCATAGTCAGATGTAATAGAAACGGCATCGTTTAGGCAAAACAGTACGATTCCATGAGTTGAATTTAGTGTTCCATAGAAGCGATATGAATTGCCGTTTTGCAGATGCTGATTGCCGTTTAGAAGATTAGCAGCGAGACTTCGGCTGTATAGTTCGTAACTATTCTTGGAAGGAAAACGTTCCAGACGCACTTCATGCGATATGCGATCTTCTCGGATAGAACATCTAATAGCAAGGATATTTTCGTAAGGATTGACTAATAGTTGGATATAATCTGGATTTCCAAGCATTCGGAGTGTATTCTTATGAATGCGAAAACGACTCTTTTTAAAGTCGATGCAGATAATCGGTAATGAATCGGTATGATTACTCATGTTGCGTATCCTCTCTTTCCATATTATTTTTTGTGCTTTTATCGTTCATACCAAATAAGGCATACCCGTCAAATATATCAATCTGGAGAGATTTTTGATGTTCCTCTACGGGAACGCCGAATTGATGTTCCCACTCGGCGGGATACACAGGCTTACGAGAAGTTTTTGTTTTTTCACCGTCTTTTGTTGTTCTGGTAAATATTTCCGGTGCTGTCAAGTCAAAAATAAATAGTAGCTGCCCGTTGGATTGGATCAGTTTCCCTACCAGCTTATACCGATAATTAGGATTCCATCCCATCAATTCCGTGATTTTTCCATAAAATACCCGGCAGGTGACTTGCTTTGGAGTGCGTTTCGCAGTGGCGCTGCACCAGCGGAAGGAATCTTTGGATTCTTCGGAACAAGGGCGCACAGCCAGCTTCTTTTTTTCCTGATTTACAAGTATCTGAACATAATCGGTTTCGGGAAGTTTTTTGATACACGCTGTATTCATATAAACTTTGAAATTGTTAAACGTGATGCAAGGTTCGTAGAGATGTGAGAAAAATTCTCCACGTACAACTTCGTAGCCATCATAATTAAAGGAATCATCCTGAATAATTTCCATCTCTTTTTTTATGGAAGGTTTTTCTTCCGGGGTATGCTGCTTTTCAACGATCATTAATTCGTTCATGCGGTTCCTCCTGTGTCATATTTTGGATAATTTGATGGATTTCCTCACGGGCCTTGTCAGGGGGAGTCACGTTAAGATGTTCGGTATGGTAGGGAACTCCTTCGTCCTGTGTATTCCATTCTTGGCTCTGTGAAAACGCAGCCATTTCTGCAGCTTGGGATTGGTGATAAAAATTATTGCCAAAGGTGTGCCGCCAATCTGCTGGATAGGCCAGTAAACTTTTTACAGAAGAGCCAAAGTAGTCAGATCTGGGATGAACTTCACTTGGATTTGTGTCTTCTGAAGCAGGAATAAAAACTTCCGGTTCTTTTAAGTTGAAGACCAATACCATTTCCTCATCCTTCTGGTGAAATTGACCGAGACAGCGATATGTATATTTGGGATTCCAACCACAGAGTTCATATAGAGTAGGAATGAAAGCGGCACTTCCGATTCCTTTCGGGACTTTCTTTACTTCAGAGAGTTTAGCCCATTTCATGCTGTTGCGTTTTTCTTTTGTGCTGGGACGGATAGCGAGCAGACCTTCCACCGTGTGTATCAACAATTCTATGTAATCAATGTTCTGAAATTTTTGGAGCGCAATTAAGTTGAATTTCAATATTTTGTGTGTGATTAAAATATAAGGTTTATCACGAGGATTTAAAAATTGCGCTCTTGTGATTTCAAACCCTCTCAAATCAAAATCTCCGGGAGAGACTTCCGGCATGAGAGAAGAATCAATAGAGCTATCGCCATCATAAATACTTCTGCATGCCGCATTATAGTCAGGAGCCTTAAAGCCAGCCCAACGGGGATTCACTGCCACAAAACCTTTAAGGGCACCATCTGAAATGACATGAAGTTCCGGGAGTAATCCTTTTGCACCATATTTTGCATTCAGGATCAGATGTTGTACAGCGACAAAATCGTCCTTTGAAATAATTGCCTCATGGTCTCCATATTTACGATACTGGTTTCGATCCTGCCTATTCTTTTTGGATTTATGGTTGAGGTAGTTAGGAGTCCAAGTCTTCCGAGCAATGATATCACCGCAATGCCTCTCGTTTTGCAGAATCTGCAGAATACTTCCGGGGTTCCAGACCAGATTGCCCTTCTTTGTGGGTCGCTTCAAAGCGGTTAGCTGATCGGCAATCTGCTGGCAGGTATAGCCGTATAGGTACATGAAAAAAATGAGACGCACTGTTTTTGCTTCTTCTTCGTTGATCACCAGTCTACCGTCTTCGTCCACATCATAGCCCAAGAGAGGCGGCTTTAGGAAAATGCCACGTTTGAAGCGCATTTCAATGGAAGCGTTCATGATCTCGCTTTTGTTATGGCTTTCTTCCTGCGCCATCGCAGCCATAAATGAGAGAGTCATTTCACTGTTCGCATCAAGAGTAAAAATTCCTTCCGCTTCAAAACGAATTCCAATGGGCGGTTTGAGTTCTTTCAGCTGTCGGACATATCCGATACAGTCCATAATATTTCTGGCAAATCTGGAGACGCTTTTTGTGATAATCATGTCGATTTTTCCCTTATGGCAATCCTCAATCATTCGGAGAAAAGATTCACGATGATTCAAAGATGTGCCACTGATTCCTTCATCGGCATAGATTTCTACCAGTTTCCAGTTAGGATGCCGGTTGACGAAATCTGTATAATGGTTTTTCTGCAGTTCATAAGAAGAAGTCTGCCTAGGGTCATCGGTGGATACTCTAGCATATACAGCCACCCTTAATTCACGGCCTTCATCATAGATGTTTTCTGGCGGTTTAGCTGGTAGGCATTCCAGTGTATCCGGATCTACGCCACGGTACCTTTCACGGATTTTTGATTTTTGCTCCTGTATGCTGATGGAGTGTTCTTCCGATTGCTTCATTTTTTCACGCCTTTCATGTATTGTTATGTATCATTATATTTTCTTTGTAAAAAAAGAAAATAGACCAGAGGTCAAGTGCTTAACCTCTGGTCACAGGTTCAATGATTCTCTTTTGATTCAATTAATTCCCAGCCATTATTTCGAATGATATATTTGGCTACGGAAATCAATTCATAAATAAAACGGCGTTCCAAAAGAGAGCAATCCTCCATCAGCAGATCAATATCAGTTTGATAATCGGTGGGATTATGAAGCTGATTACCGCTGAGTAGTTCATCCACAGTGATTCCCAGAGCGTTGGAGATACGGATAAGTGATTCGAGGCTTGCCTGTTTCTTTGCGGTTTCGATACAACTGATATAGGAATCCGACATATCAGTTAGTGCAGCCAGTTCGGCTTGGGTCATTGCCTGTTGCTTTCTTACTTCTTGAATTCTTTTTCCGATGAGTTTGAAATTCACGTTCATCATATATACCTACCTTTCTGACGGTAAAAACCGTCTCTATAACGATAGATGAAAAGAGCATGTTTGATTAGGTATATTATGCAAGAGAACTGGAGTAATTTAAGGCATGAGAAAAGAACAAAATATGGGAGAATTTGTCGATTGATTTTTGTTGAAGAAAACGTAGATCAATGGTATGCTTGTGCAAGGAAAAGAGGTGAAAAATCTTAGAAAACAGCGTACAAAAGAATTAAAAATACATAGACGGAATGTGGAACTCATGGTTCTTATTTTTTTACCCGCATACTCCATTATACTTTAGTATAATGGTCAAGTAATACAGTTCTAATAAAACTTCTGAGTTACAGGTACAATAAGCGTATGTAAATCAGAAGAGAGGTGTAATTTGCTTGCGTATAGAAGAGTACACTGCCGGTAGGGTAAAAGAATTGTGTGAGAAATATCATGTTTCAAAATATCGCCTTGCTCAATTAACAGGGATGTCACAGACGGCTGTAGGGAATATTATGAAAATGGAAAGTATACCTACGATACCAACTCTGGAAAAGATATGTGATGCATTTGGAATCACGCTGGCGCAGTTTTTTGCTGGAGAGGGTAAACGGCCGGATTTATCAAAAGAGCAAAGAGAAATCATTGAAACATGGGATGAATTGGGAAGAGAAGAACGAAGAATCCTTTTACAATTTGTCCGCAGTTTGAAGAACAAGTAGGGAAGCAGTTCGATGTGAATTCCAAAGAACTGTTTCCCTTTTTCGTTAAGATACAAAAGAGAGAAGTGCTAATGCAGCTTTCCGTGCGCCAGAGAAAATTAAATTATGAAAAAATGAGGTATAGAGATGGATAAGAATAGCCAAGAATTTAAAAACCTGATTTATGACCTTGCAAACGGGTCTCTGGACTTAGAGCGTTTTCCTGTGGCAGAAAGCAAATATGTGGAAAATGAGTATGAGGAAGGAAAATTGTGCAGTCGGCTTTATTCAGAAATGTGTGATGCCTATGAAAGAATCTGTGTCAGACTTGGAAAGCCGGATCAAGAGGATCGAGATGTGGAAATCATCATAGACAATCTTCTAGATATAGGAAAGCATCTCAGTATGAAAATGTATGATTATGGTTATTTTTTTGCATCGCAGAATTGAATAGCGTTGTTAAAAGACTGCCAGAGGGGGTAACTAAGTGTTAAAGGGGGGTATGGACTCCAAAAGTTACCCCCTCTGGTTCTGCATAAGGGGTTTTGCCACATTATAATAAGTAAAGAAAGTCTTGACGGGAACCCATCTGACCCTGATTGGCATGGGGTTAATGAAATTACTGAATAAGGCGGGGGCGGGAGTAAAGGCCGCTTCGGTCATATCCGGGGCGGTGATGATCCTTTACGGCATCTTTACCGGAAGCAGCGTGTCCACCATGCGGGCAGTGATTATGTTCCTGCTGTGTGTGACGGCAAAGATAATTGGCCGTACGTATGATATGCTCTCGGCTCTGGCCTTTTCCGGTATTTTGATTTTGGCGGAAAATCCCGGTTATCTGTACCACAGCGGATTTTTACTTTCCTATTCTGCCGTGGCAGGGATCGGTATTCTGACTCCGGCAATAGAAAAACAGCCCAAAAAGAAGGGAAAATTCTCTGAGATTCAGAAAGGGCTGACCGGCGGGATCGCGGTATTCCTGGCTCAGTTTCCCCTGCTGCAATATTTCTTCTACGAAATTCCGCTGTTTTCACTGGCGGTAAATCTTCTGGTGATTCCGCTGCTGCCCATAATAGTGATCAGCGGTTTTCTTGGCCTTATGTCAGGGATTATGGTGCCTGCTCTGGGAAAAGTCTTGTTGTCTGGAGCCTGCTTTCTGTTGCAGATGTATGAAAAAATCGGCTGTATCATTCAAAAGATGCCGGTCTCCAGTCTGATTACCGGTCAGCCGGCGCTGTGGCAGGTGGGGGCGTATTATATGATCCTGGCCCTTTTCCTGGCGGTCAGAGGCAAGAGTTCAAGAAAGCTGTTTTTCGGTGGGATTCTTTTTGCCTCTGTACTGTTAAGTCTGCGTCCCGGCCATGGCTTCCGTGCGGTAATGCTGGATGTGGGGCAGGGGGACTGTCTGGCGCTGGAGACGCCGGGAGATCATTTTTTCCTGATTGACGGCGGAAGCAGCAGTGTGCAGCAGGTGGGGACCTATCGTATTCTGCCCTTTATCAAGCAGAGGGGAGTGGGAGAAATTGAAGGGATTTTCGTCACCCATGGAGATGAGGATCATATCAGCGGCGTTCTGGAAATACTGGAAGGAATGAAAAAGGGAGGTGGTGTGAAAGTAAAGAAACTCTTTCTGCCCATGTGGATGAAAAATCAGGAAGACCAGCGGCTGCAGGAAAAAGCCCGGCAGGCCAAAGTTCCTGTTGGGTATCTGCAAAAAGGAGACAAAATTCAGGATAAAGACGTGATATTTCATATCCTTTATCCGGATGGAGAAGAGACCGGGGAGGATGGAAACAGCGGCTCCCTGACCATGAGGGTGGAATATGGGGCGCTGAGTTTCCTTTTGACCGGAGATCTGACCGGAGAGGGAGAGAAAAAAGTGACCCGGGAAAAGATCGGCAGTCAGATTCTGAAAGTGGCCCATCACGGGAGCGGTTCTTCCACCGACGAAGAATTTCTGACAAAAGCCTCTCCTTCTTTTGCGCTGATTTCCTGCGGAAGAAACAATCGGTACGGTCATCCTGCTCCGGAGCTGATTCAAAGACTGGAAGAGAGGAATATTGTAATCTATGACACCAGACGGGACGGAGCCGTAAGTTTCATGTGCGATGCGAAAGGCAGGCTAAAAATTGAGACATTTCTATAGACAGACTTCATTGACAAACGGGAAAAAAGCGGGTATTGTAAACGGTATGAAAAGTGTAATGGAAGATATCAAAAAAAATGAATTTAAACACGTTTATCTCTTCTGCGGAGAGGAAGATTATCTGAAAAACCAGTATCGGGACAAACTGTGTGAGGCGTGGAATACCGGGGACGATACAATGAATTTCTCTGTTTTTAAAGGGAAAGGGCAGACGCCGGGGGAAATTATTGACTTGGGCGAGACCCTTCCTTTTCTCAGCGACAGACGGGTAATCCTGTTGGAGGACACCGGTTTCTTTAAAGGACAGTGTGAAAAGCTGCCGGAGTATCTGGGCCAGCTGCCGGAGTATCTGTATCTGCTGTTTGTGGAATCTGAGGTGGATAAACGCAGCCGTATGTACAAAGCGGTAAAAAACGCAGGACGTGTCGTAGAGTTTTCTTCCCAGACGGAATCCACATTGATGAAATGGGTGCTGGGCATATTAAAAAGAGAAGGAAAGCAGATCACGCGGGCGGATATGGAGTTTTTCCTGGCAGGCACAGGCAGCGATATGAATATGATCAGCCATGAGTTGGATAAGCTTCTGTCGTATACCATGGGAAAGGATGTGATTACCAGAGGGGATATTGAGGCTGTGTGCAGCGTACAGGTCACAAACCGGATCTTTGATATGGTTCGGGCAGTGGCCACCAGAAATCAAAAGCAGGCTCTTTCCCTTTATTATGACCTGCTGGAGCTGAAAGAACCTCCCATGCGAATCCTTTTTCTGCTGGCGCGGCAGTTTCGCTATCTGCTTCAGGTGAAGGAACTGACGGAGGAAGGGGTTAATCAGAAAGACATTGCCGCCAAGACGGGGCTGCAGGGATTTGTTGTGAGAAATTATATGGAGTATGCCAGAGGATATTCGGCAGGAGAACTTAAAGGGGCGGTCAATGATTTTCTGCAGGCAGAAGAGGACGTGAAAACAGGACGGCTGGCAGATACGCTCAGCGTTGAGCTGATGATTATAAAGTACAGTAAAAAAGACAGTCATTGAGGGTGATGACTGTCTTTTGCTTATTCTGTAATCGATTAGTTGATAGAATTTACTGCTTTCGTCAGACGGGAAACTTTTCTGGCAGAATTATTTTTGTGATATACTCCCTTAGAAGCAGCTTTATCAATAGTAGAAATTGCCTCCAGCAGAGCGCTGTTTGCGGCTTCTTTGTCTTTATTTGCAACTGCGGCTTCTACTTTTTTAATAGAAGTTTTTACAGCGGATTTGATGGATTTGTTTCTGGCAGCTTTTGTTCTGTTTACCAGGATTCTTTTTTTCGCAGACTTAATGTTTGCCAATTTGTACACCTCCGATATGTGATCTTTATAAACTATTATGATTTTCTTTTCCTACATTAGAGAGACACGAAATCTAATGTAAACATGCTTAATTATTCTATGATATTTCCCCGGGTTTGTCAATACATATTTCCCGGAGAAATGCAAAAAATAGTAAAAGACTGTAGGAGAAATAAGGAGAAGAAAAAATATGATGGCAAAGTACAGAGTGCGGACGGATTTGGCCGTGGAAAGCAAGGAAAAATTTGAAAAGGATCATGTGGAGATTGAAGGAGTAGTGATCCGGGAAAAGTATGACCGGGAGAGAGATATCCGAACCACGGTGGTATCCATTGAAAATGACAGGGGCGCCAAAGCCATGGAAAAGCCGAAAGGCCATTATATTACCATCGAAGCCCCCAATCTGACGGTACCTGACGAAGACTACCACAGGGAAATATCCGGGGAACTGGCAAACCATCTGAGAAAAATCATGAAGCTGGACAGTGAGAAGAAGATTCTGGTGGCAGGTCTGGGAAATATGGATATTACGCCGGATGCGCTGGGACCGGGCGTGGTGAAAAATATGATGGTGAACCGTCATATTGTAAAAGAGTATGGGGTGGACGCCATGGGAGAGAACAGGATTCATGTGGTCAGCACCATTATTCCGGGAGTGATGGCAAGGACAGGCATGGAAACCCTGGAAATTTTAATGGGTGTGGTAAAGGAGACAAAGCCGGATGTGGTCGTGGCCGTCGACGCGCTGGCGGCCAGAAGCACCAAGAGGCTGAATTGTACCATTCAGATTACCGACACGGGGATTAACCCAGGGTCGGGCGTGCTGAATCACCGGAACACACTGAATGAGGAATCCCTGGGCGTACCGGTGATCGCCATCGGCGTTCCCACTGTGGTGGATGCGGCCACCATTGTTCATGACGCCATGGAACATCTGCTGGAGACGCTGGAAGAGGCGGAGATGGAAGAATTTCTGGCGGAACTTATTACCCCTCATCTTCATACGATGTTTGTAACGCCAAAGGATGTGGACGAAACGCTGAAAAATCTCAGTTATACCATTTCGGAAGGACTGAATATGGCATTTTCACGCGTATAAGTTATGACAAAGCCACATATATAAATACAGGTGATGTCTTTGAAAGGAAAAAAGAAGGTGATGAAACTGCTGGTGCTTGTACTGGCAGGATTGTGTATATATAATGTGGCGCAGGCGGCAAAGGTGCTGCAGCAGGACGGAGGGTACGGACAGCGGCTTACCTCTCAGATTGGGATACAGTTGATGGAGCAGGCGGTCTCTGTTTATGTGCCGGGCCTTTTGTATACGGAACAGACCCAGGAAGAAGAGGTGATTTTAGAAGATGAATCCACCTGTGAGACGATATTGGAGATGAACGGGCGGACTCTGGCGGAGCGCCTTCTGGGAGAAAATCAGAAAGATGCGGTGTCAAAGGAAAATGAAGAAGCGCTGAAAAAGAAAGAAACCGAAGAAGAAGAGAAAGGGCAGACGGATCAGGAGGAAGAAGTGACGGCGCAGGCTGTGACTCCCCAGTTTGATCTCTCACTGGAACGCCTGAGAGATTTTGATTATCTTCTGAACCATTTTTTTGTGGTGGATCCCAATACCACCATAGACGCTGCAGGACTCAATATTGACGAACTGATGGGGCATGATCTTACCATGAAACAGGACAGCCAGTCTCCGCAGATTTTGATTTATCATACCCATTCCCGGGAAATGTTTGCGGACTCCAATCCGGAGGATATGAACACCGGAGTAATCGGAGTAGGGGAACATCTGGCGCAGATCCTGCGGGAGCAGTACGGTTACAACGTGCTCCACGACACACAGGCTTACGATGTGATGCCTGACGGCAGCGAGGACAGGAGCAAGGCCTATAATCAGGCCAGAGACGGACTGGAACAGATTCTGGCTCAAAATCCAACTATCGAGGTAATCATCGATCTTCATCGGGACGGAGTTTCGGAGGACACCCATCTGGTAACGGATATTGACGGGAAGCCCACAGCCCAGATCATGTATTTTAACGGGCTGTCTTACACCAATGAAAGCGGCGCCCTTACTTATCTGCCCAATGAGAATATGGACGCCAATCTGGCTTTTTCTTTTCGGCTGGAATATGTGGCCGCCAGTTATTATCCCATGCTGACCAGATGCGTATATCTGAAAGGATACCGTTATAATCTGGATCTGCGGCCTAAGTCTATTCTTTTGGAAGTGGGGGCACAGACCAATACAGTGGAGGAGGCCATGAACGCCATGGCACCCTTTGCGGTGATTTTAGATAAAGTCTTAAAAGGGGAATGACAACAGCATAAAAGGTGTGCTATAATACAGGATTAGTAGAAAATCAGTTGTATTTTAGGAGGAAGATACGTGGCTTTGGATCAAAGTAAAATCCGGAATTTCTGTATTATAGCACATATTGATCATGGGAAATCTACGCTGGCAGACCGCATCATAGAAAAGACAGGCCTGCTGACGGAACGGGAGATGCAGTCTCAGGTTCTGGACAATATGGATCTGGAGAGGGAAAGAGGAATTACCATTAAAGCACAGGCGGTGCGAATCGTCTATCGGGCAAACGATGGGGAAGAGTATATATTTAATCTGATCGACACCCCGGGACATGTGGATTTTAATTATGAGGTTTCCAGAAGTCTGGCGGCCTGCGACGGGGCAATATTGATTGTGGATGCGGCTCAGGGTGTGGAAGCGCAGACGCTGGCCAATGTCTATCTGGCTCTGGATCATGATTTGGATGTTATGCCGGTAATCAATAAGATCGACCTGCCCAGCGCCGATCCGGAACGGGTAATTCAGGAAATTGAGGATGTGATCGGCATTGAAGCGGAGGACGCTCCCAGAATATCGGCCAAGCTGGGAACCAATGTGGATGAAGTGCTGGAGCAGATTGTGAAAAAGATACCTGCTCCCTCCGGAGATCCTGCAGCTCCCCTTCAGGCGCTGATCTTTGATTCCCTGTATGACTCTTATAAAGGAGTCATCGTATTCTGCCGGATTAAAGAAGGTACGGTGAAGAAAGGGACGAGGATTCGCATGATGGCCACCGGAGCGGAAGAAGAGGTGGTGGAAGTGGGATATTTCGGCGCCGGACAGTTTATTCCCTGCGAGGAACTTTCAGCGGGAATGGTAGGATATATCACAGCCAGTATTAAAAATGTAAAGGATACCAGAGTGGGCGATACAATCACCGACGCAAAGCGCCCCTGCGCCCAGCCGCTGCCCGGTTATAAGAAAGTAAATCCTATGGTGTATTGCGGCCTGTATCCCGCCGACGGAGCAAAGTATCAGGATCTGAGGGATGCCCTGGAAAAACTTCAGCTCAACGACGCTTCTCTTTTTTATGAGCCGGAGACTTCTGTTGCGCTGGGCTTCGGTTTCCGCTGCGGATTTCTGGGACTGCTCCATCTGGAAATCATTCAAGAACGGCTGGAGCGGGAATACAATTTGGATCTGGTAACGACGGCGCCGGGGGTTGTCTATAAGGTGCACAAAACAAACGGCGAAGTGGTGGAACTTACCAATCCTTCTAATCTGCCCGATCCTTCGGAAATTGATTATATGGAAGAACCCATGGTGAAAGCGGAAATTATGGTGACCACCGAGTTTATCGGTCCCATTATGGATTTGTGTCAGGAGAGAAGAGGCCAGTATCAGGGAATGGAATATCTGGAGACTACCCGGGCCCTTCTGAAATACCATCTGCCGCTGAATGAAATTATCTATGATTTCTTTGACGCGCTGAAATCCCGTTCCAGGGGATATGCGTCCTTTGACTATGAGATGCTGGGCTACGAGAGAAGTGAACTGGTAAAACTGGATATTCTGGTGAATCGTGAAGAGGTGGACGCCCTTTCCTTTATCGTTTTTGCTGACTCCGCCTATGACAGGGGAAGAAAAATGTGTGAGAAACTGAAAGAGGAAATTCCCCGTCAGCTTTTCGAGATACCGATTCAGGCGGCCATCGGAAGTAAAATCATTGCCAGGGAAACGGTAAAGGCCATGCGGAAAGATGTGCTGGCCAAATGTTACGGCGGAGATATCTCCAGGAAAAGAAAACTTCTGGAAAAGCAGAAGGAAGGAAAAAAGAGAATGCGTCAGGTAGGCAATGTGGAAATTCCGCAGAAAGCCTTTATGAGCGTATTGAAATTGGATGATAAATAGAAAAATGGGATGGGACAACCGGGTTGTTTCATCCCTTTATCATGGAATGAAGAAGGGATGGATGAACCAATGGAATTATATCTGCACATTCCCTTTTGTGTGAAGAAATGTGATTACTGCGATTTTCTGTCAGGTCCGGCTTCGGTAAAGGAGCAGAATGCTTATTGTGAGGCGCTGCTTCACGAACTGACGGAGGTACAGCCTTTGCCGGAATCCACGGTCAGCAGCATTTTCATCGGCGGAGGCACTCCCACGGTGATTGACAGTGAATGGATTATCTGTTTTCTGGAAAGAATAAGAAACAGGTTTTCCGTGGAAGAAAATGCAGAAATTACCATAGAAGCCAATCCGGGGACATTGGATGAACGAAAACTGCATGACTATCGCAGGGCGGGAGTGAACAGACTCAGCATCGGTCTTCAGTCAGCCGACGACCGGGAGCTTGGCCTTCTGGGAAGGATACATACGTATGAGGAATTCCTGGAGAATTACAGAAAGGCCAGAGAGGCCGGATTTGAAAATATTAATGTGGATCTGATGATGGCGATCCCGGGACAGGATATGGAGTCGCTGATGAAAACGCTGTCCCGCACCCTTTCTCTGCGGCCGGAACATCTGTCTTTGTACAGCCTGATTGTGGAGCCGGGCACGCCTTTTGCAGAGAGGGAACTGAATCTTCCCAAGGAAGAAGAGGAGCGCCGGATGTATGAAGAGGCAGTGAGGTATCTGGAAGACTGGGGATATATTCAGTATGAAATTTCCAACTTTGCCGTACCGGGCAGAGAATGCCGCCATAATGTGGGATATTGGCAGAGAACTCCCTACCGGGGATTCGGACTGGGCGCCGCGTCATTGATAGAAGAGGAAAGATTCTCCAATACGTCGGAGATGCAAGAATATCTTAGAGAATGCAAAAGGCCGGAACTGCTGATGAGAAATCGGGAAAAATTAAACCGGCAGGCGCAGATGGAAGAATTTATGTTTTTGGGACTGCGGATGCGAAGGGGAGTGGAAAAGAAAAAATTTGAAGAAACCTTCGGCTGTTCCCTGGAAGAAATATACGGAAAAGTGATTGCCCGATATTGCGGTCTGGGACTGATGGAGGAGACAAAGGAGCGGGTATTCCTGACTTTTCAGGGGATATCGGTCAGCAATGTGATTATGTCGGATTTTCTGCTGTGACGAACAAATGTTTGCAACGGGCCCTTCTCTGTGATAGAATCAGGGGGAACAACGGAGGAAGAATAAGGATGACGATACAAAATAAAGAAAAAAATTACATAAAGATACGGGGAGCGAGGGAAAATAATTTAAAGAATCTGAATGTGGATATCCCCAGAAATGAATTCGTGGTGCTGACGGGACTTTCCGGATCCGGAAAAAGTTCCCTTGCTTTTGATACCATTTATGCCGAGGGTCAGCGCCGGTATATGGAGAGTCTGTCCTCCTATGCCCGGCAGTTTCTGGGGCAAATGGAGAAACCGGATGTGGACAGCATTGAAGGTCTGTCCCCGGCGATATCCATCGACCAGAAATCCACCAACCGGAACCCCCGTTCCACCGTGGGAACGGTAACGGAGATTTACGATTATTTCCGGCTTCTCTACGCCAGAATCGGAATTCCCCACTGCCCAAAATGCGGAAAGGTGATTTCCCGCCAGACGGTGGATCAAATGGTGGATCATATTATGGCGCTGCCGGAGAGAACCAGGATTCAGCTTCTGGCTCCCGTGGTGCGGGGGAGGAAGGGGCGTCATGAAAAGCTGCTGGCGCAGGCCAGGAAAAGCGGATACGTACGGGCGATGATAGACGGAAACCTGTACGAATTATCGGAGGAAATCCAGCTTGACAAAAATCTGAAGCACAACATTGAAATTGTGGTGGATCGTCTGGTGGTGAAAGAGGGAATAGAGAAGCGTCTGGCGGATTCCATCGAGAGCGTGCTGTCTCTGTCCGAGGGGCTGCTTCTGGTGGATGTGATCGGAGAGGAACCGCTGCAGTTCTCCCAGAGTTTTTCCTGTCCCGACTGCGGCATCAGTATCGATGAAATCGAGCCAAGAAGCTTTTCTTTCAACAATCCCTTCGGCGCCTGTCCTGCCTGCGCCGGTCTGGGTTACCGGATGGAATTCGACATGGATCTGATGATACCGGATACGTCCAAAAGCATCTCAGAGGGAGCGATCACCGTAATGGGTTGGCAGTCCTGTACAGATAAAAAAAGTTTTACCCACGCTATACTGACCGCGCTGGCGGAGGAATACGATTTCAGT
This sequence comes from Ruminococcus sp., assembly GCA_050944435.1. Classification (GTDB taxonomy): domain Bacteria; phylum Bacillota; class Clostridia; order Lachnospirales; family Lachnospiraceae; genus Ruminococcus_G. The sequence continues at coordinate 147,927 of JBMNRB010000004.1, read as the reverse complement.
CTGGACACTCCCTTTGAGGATTATCCTCAGAAGATTAAAGATATTCTGATCCACGGTACCAATGGACGGCAGGTCAAAGTCCGTTATAAAGGGCAGCGGGGAGAAGGGGTATATGATGTGGCTTTTGAGGGACTGATTAAAAATGTGGAACGCAGATATCGCGAAACGGGCTCCGAGTCCGTCAAGGCAGAGTATGAGACTTTTATGCGGATTACTCCCTGCCCCCAGTGTAAAGGGCAGCGTCTGAAACCCACCTCCCTTGCGGTGACTGTGGGAGAAAAAAATATTTTTGAAGTGACCGATATGTCCATCCGCAAACTGGGGAATTTCATGGACGGTCTCAAGCTGAATGAGACCCAGCAGATGATCGGCGCTCAGATTTTGAAAGAGATTCGGGCGAGGGTGGGATTCCTGCTGGATGTGGGCCTGGAATATCTGACCCTTTCCCGGGCTACGGGAACTCTGTCCGGCGGGGAGGCCCAGCGGATTCGTCTGGCGACACAGATCGGTTCCGGACTGGTGGGCGTGGCTTACATTCTGGACGAACCCAGCATCGGTCTCCATCAGCGGGACAATGACAAGCTGCTGAAAACTTTGTGCCATCTGAGAGATCTGGGCAACACGCTGATCGTGGTGGAACACGATGAGGATACCATGCGCGCGGCAGACTGCGTGGTGGACATCGGTCCGGGAGCGGGGGAACACGGCGGAGAACTTGTGGCCATCGGGACGGCCGAGGAATTGATGCAGAACCCCGATTCCATAACCGGCGCCTATTTAAGCGGGAAGCTGAGCATTCCCGTTCCCAAGGAGAGAAAGAAGCCCAGCGGTTTTCTGACTGTGCGGGGCGCGGCGGAAAATAATCTGAAGAATATTGACGTGACCTTTCCATTGGGAGTGATGACCTGTGTGACCGGGGTATCGGGTTCCGGAAAAAGTTCGCTGGTCAATGAGATTTTATACAAGGCGCTGGCAAAAAAACTGAACCGGGCCCATGTGATACCAGGGAAACATAAAAAGGTGGAAGGGGCGGAACAGCTTGATAAGGTCATCAATATTGATCAGTCGCCCATAGGGAGAACGCCCAGATCCAATCCCGCCACTTACACGGGAGTCTTTGATCTTATCCGGGATCTGTTTGCTTCCACGGCCGATGCAAAGGCCAGAGGATACAAAAAGGGAAGATTCAGTTTTAATGTAAAAGGCGGCAGGTGTGAGGCATGCAGCGGAGACGGTATATTAAAGATAGAGATGCATTTCCTGCCGGATGTATACGTGCCCTGTGAAGTATGTCACGGACAGCGGTATAACAGGGAGACGCTGGAGGTAAAATACAAAGGGAAAAGTATTTATGACGTCCTGAATATGACGGTGGAAGAGGCCATGGTTTTTTTTGAACACGTTCCTTCCATCCGGCGTAAAATTGAGACTTTATACGATGTGGGGCTGTCTTATCTCCGGCTGGGGCAGCTTTCCACCACACTGTCGGGAGGGGAAGCCCAGAGGATCAAGCTGGCGGCGGAACTGAGCAGAAGAAGTACGGGAAAAACCATTTACATTCTGGACGAACCTACTACAGGACTTCATTTTGCAGATGTTCACAAACTGATTGACATACTGAAACGGCTGTCAGAAGGGGGCAACACAGTGGTTGTCATCGAACATAATCTGGACGTCATTAAAACGGCGGACTATATTATTGATATCGGACCGGAAGGCGGCGACAAAGGCGGAAGAGTCATTGCAGAGGGAACGCCGGAGGAAGTGGCGGCCTGTCCGGCGTCCTACACGGGGCAGTATGTCGAAAAATATCTCTAAAAAACGCTTTCTATTTATAGGGCGATTGTATATAATGAGTGTGTAGCTTTTCTGAAAAGGAAAAGTATGGAAAGGGGAATATTATGGCGGCTGTAGATATCGGAATTGACCTGGGAACCACAAGTATTCTGGTATATGCTAAGGGAAAAGGAATTGTTTTGAAGGAACCATCCGTAGTTGCTTATGATAAAGATGCAGACCGGGTGAGAGCAATCGGAGAGGAAGCACGTCAGATGATCGGACGGACGCCGGGGAACATTACGGCAATCCGGCCGCTGCGTCAGGGCGTAATCTCAGATTATCTGATTACGGAGCGGATGCTGAAATATTTTATACAAAAAGCCATGGGCCGGAGGGCCTTTCGAAAGCCGCGAATCAATATCTGTATACCCAGCGGCGTAACGGAAGTGGAGAAAAAAGCGGTGGAAGAGGCGACCTATCAGGCAGGCGCAAAGGAAGTGACGCTGATTGAGGAACCGGTGGCGGCAGCCATCGGCGCCGGGATTGACATCACGCTGCCCTTTGGCAATCTGATCGTGGATATCGGCGGGGGAACGACGGATATCGCAGTGATTTCACTGGGAGATACTGTGGTATCTGCTTCCATTAAAGTGGCGGGCAATGATTTTGATGAGGCGATTATCCGCTATGTCCGCCGGGTGCATAATCTTTTTATCGGGGAGCAGACGGCGGAAGCGGTAAAAATTAAAATCGGCAGCGCCTATCCCAGACCCCAGACCGATACCATGGAGGTGAAGGGACGTAATGTGATAACGGGGCTTCCCAAAACGGTATCACTGACGTCAGAGGAAGTAAGAGAAGCGTTGAAAGATTCCACCACTCAGATTGTGGAGGCAATTCATGGAGTATTGGAAACCACGCCGCCGGAGCTGGCGGCGGATATTGCCGAACGGGGAATCATTCTGACCGGGGGAGGAGCTCTGCTGGAGGGCCTGGAAGAATTGATTGAGGAAACGACGGGCATTAATGCCATGACGGCGGAAAATCCTTCCCACGCAGTGGCGGAAGGGACAGGCCGTTACGATGAAGTGATGGAAAAACTGGGGAAGATTTAACGCATGAAGCAAGATACAGTAGAGGGATATGTGGATCATATTATCTTCCGCAATGAGGAAAACGGATATACGGTGCTTAGCCTGAAGACAGGCGGAAAGTCTCTGACCTGCACCGGGATTTTCGGAAGTATTTCAGAGGGAGAGACCATTGCCCTTTGGGGCGGTTATACGGAGCATGCGCTGTATGGCAGGCAGTTTAAAGCGGAAGGCTATGAGATGAAAATGCCGGAAGATGCAGCGGCAATCGAGCGTTATCTGGGGTCGGGAGCTGTCCGCGGGATAAAAGCTGCCCTTGCCGCCAGAATCGTAAAGAAATTCGGAGCAGACACATTAAAAATTATGGAGGAAGAGCCGGAACGTCTAGCCGAGATAAAAGGAATCAGTGAGAAAAAAGCGAGGGAGATTGCGGCACAGATGGAGGAAAAAGCAGAGCAGAGAAGCGCCATGCTTTTTCTTTCCAAGTACGGAATCTCCGTTTCTCTTGGCGTTAAGATATATCAGCATTACGGGGAAAGCGTTTATGGCGTAATTCGGGAGAATCCATACCGCATGGCGGAGGAAGTGCCCGGCGTGGGTTTTAAAACGGCGGATGAAATTGCCAAGAAGGCCGGCATCCAGGCGGATGATGATTTTCGGATCAAGAGCGGACTGCTCTATGTGCTGTCCCAGGCTTCAGCGGAGGGACACTGTTTTCTGCCCAAGGAGCAGCTCTGCTTCCGGGCGGCTTCCCTTCTGGGAGTGACAGAGGGGAATATGGAAAAACATATCATGGATCTGGCGGTGGAGCGGAAAGTGGTGCTGAAGAATCTGGATTCGTCAGCGAATCCGGTGACCGGGGAACAGGAGCAGCGGACAGCGGTATACAGCGCTCCGGTTTACTATCTGGAGCTGAATACGGCCAGAATGCTTTGTGAGCTGAATGTAAAAAGTCAGGAGCAGGATCTGCAGATTGAAAAGCGAATCCGCATGATCGAGCAGTCTTCCGATTATGAGCTGGAAGCAAGGCAGAGGCAGGCGGTGGCGGAGGCGGTTAAACATGGTCTGCTGATTATTACGGGAGGACCGGGTACGGGAAAGACCACCACCATTAACGCGATTATCCGGTATTTCGTATCTGAGGGACTGGAAATCTGTCTGGCAGCGCCTACGGGAAGGGCGGCCAAACGGATGACGGAAGCCACCGGGTACGAGGCCCAGACGATTCACCGGCTGCTGGAGCTGTCGGGAATGGCGGAGGAATCTTCGGCCAATGTACATTTTGAACGGAATGAGGAAAATCCCATCGAGGCGGATGTGGTCATCATTGATGAAATGTCCATGGTGGATATCTACCTGATGCACGCCCTTTTGTCTGCGCTGACTGTGGGCACACGGCTGATTTTGGTGGGGGATATGAATCAGCTCCCCAGCGTAGGGCCGGGCAGTGTACTGAAAGATATGATTCGTTCCCGAAAGTTCTGCGTAGTGGAGCTGAATAAAATTTTCCGGCAGGCTTCTAAAAGCGATATCGTGGTTAACGCCCACCGCATCAACAGGGGGGAAGAGGTGACCATTGACAATCACAGTGAAGATTTTTTCTTCTTGAAGCGGTATGACGCGGATATCATCATCCGGGTAATGATTGCGCTGATTCAGGAAAAGCTGCCGCCCTATGTGGAGGCCAGGCCGTTGGATATTCAGGTCCTGACGCCAATGCGAAAAGGACTTTTGGGTGTGGAGCGGCTGAATGTAATTTTGCAGAGATATCTGAACCCTCCCTCGCCGGAGAAGAAAGAAAGGGAATGGGGAGACGGGTGTTTCCGAGAAGGAGACAAAGTAATGCAGATCAAAAACAATTACCAGATGGAATGGGAAATCCGGGGGAAGAAGGGAATTCCCATACAGCGGGGAATTGGAGTCTTCAACGGAGATCTGGGTATTGTCAGGGAGATCAACACGTTTGGAGAACTGGTCACGGTGGAATTTGAAGAGGGAAAGTTTGCGGAATATACCTTCAAGCAGCTGGATGAACTTGAGCTGGCTTATGCGATTACGATTCACAAATCCCAGGGAAGTGAGTATCCGGCGGTGATCCTGCCTCTTCTTGCCGGTCCCAGGATGCTGCTCAGCCGGAACCTGCTTTACACCGCCGTCACCAGAGCGCGGAAATGCGTGACGATAGTGGGAAGTGACCAGACTTTCCGTGATATGATACATAATGAGACAGAACAAAGGCGATACACATCCCTTGACAGAAGAATCGAAGAGATGTGGGATCAGATGGAGTGAGCTGAAGAGAGTGCCGGGAGAAAGGATCTGGCATGAAAGTAAGAGAATGGCTGCTGGCCTGTGTTTTCCCAGGGAGATGTCCTGCCTGTGATGGAATACTGGATCCCGGATTGGAGGGAATATGCCCCTCCTGCAGGGAAAAACTCAAGATAGTGGAAGGAGTTCACTGCAGCAGATGCGGGAAATTTATTGAAAATGATGAGAAAGAGTTTTGTGAAAACTGTAAAAACAGTCCTCATTTTTTTGAAGAGGGATACGGCGTCTTTCCTTATGCCGGATGGGTACAGGAATCGGTAGTTCGGTTTAAATTTCACGGAAGAGCGGAATACGGAAAATTTTACGGAAAAATGATGGGGGTTTGCAGCGCGGATCGGGTGGGCCGATGGCGGCCCCAGGTGATTTTGCCGGTTCCCATGTACCGCGGGAAGAAGAAGCGGCGGGGGTACAATCAAGCGGAAATACTGGCCCGGGAAGCGGGAAAATATCTGGATATTCCAGTGCGTACGGATCTTCTTTTCCGCGTCCGCAATACGAAACCCCAGAAAGAGATGACGCCTCAGAAGAGACGGGAAAATCTGAAAGGCGCGTTTCGGGCTTTGCCGGAATGCGGAAATTATGAGAGAATTCTTCTGGTGGATGATATCTATACCACTGGCAGTACTATGGATGCAATAGCTGAAATTTTGAAACAGCAGGGGACGGGGAAAATCTATTTTCTGACAGCCTGTACAGGGAGTGGGTTCTGAAAAATTACTTTTCATGGAACTTTATCTATGCTACAATAAAATGGTAAATAATTTAAAGGCAGTTGAGGAAAATTATGTTAGACGAGAAAAAAATTTGCCTTATGACGAAACTGGCTCGTCTTGAGAGTAAGATCAGCAAAGATAAATTTCACATTGTCCGTTATCAGCGGAGCGATTACATTGGACTGGGCCTGTTAAAAAATTTTATCTATACCACGCTGGGATATCTTCTGATATGGGGCGTAATTATCGCCTATAATATGGAATATCTGCTGGATAATCTCCATAAGGTAAAAATATCGGCAGTGGTCGTGGAATTTATCGTCGGTTATCTGATATTTATGATTATGTATTCTGTAATTACCTATATCAAACGGCGCCGTCAGTACGAGGAGGCCGAAAGGGATGTGGCGCAGTATTACGCCGGACTGGAGGAACTGTCCCGCAGATATTACAGGGAAACCAAAAAGGAAAACGGTCGGGAAAGCGGCAGGAGGTAATTGGACATGACAGCGCTTTTGGAATTGAAGGAAAGGCTGAAATCATTTTATGGAAAATTCAGCATGTACTTGAATCCTGTTTTGAAATTTGGCCTGGCACTGGCGGTTTTTATTAATATTAATATGATGCTGGGATTTCTCAGCTTTTTGAATAATGTATTTGTCATATTGATTCTGGCTCTTATATGCGCCATTCTTCCCATGACGGCCATTGTAATTTTCGGCTGTTTTCTCATTGTGGGACATTGCTATGCGGTGGGGATTGAAGTGGCGGCTTTTGCAGTGGTGCTGCTTTTGCTTCTGCTGATTCTTTATCTGCGGTTTGCGCCCAGGGACGCCCTGGCGCTGGCGCTGACGCCGCTGGCATTCGGGCTGCATATTCCCTGTGCGGTGCCGATAGGCTTTGGCCTGATGGGCAATGCGGGGTCGGCCGTATCCGTCTCTTGCGGCGTTGTGCTTTATTACTTTATGAATCTGGTAAGAGAGCAGGCGGTATTGCTTCAAAACGGCGAAGTGACGGAGCTTTCCCAGCGGCTGTCCACTTTGCTGAACGGTTTGGTACAGGATCAGAGACTTTGGCTGGATCTGGTTGCCTTTGTGGCCGTGGTACTGGTGGTGTACTGTATCCGCCGGGCGTCGGCGGATCATGCCTGGACGGCGGCCATTGTGACGGGAGGACTGCTGTATCTGATTTTCCAGGTAGCCGGAAGTTTTGTGATGAACGCCAGTTTGCCGGTGGGGCTTTTGGCGGCTGGAACAGCGGGAGCTGTGGTGTTGATGCTGGTGCTGGAATTTTTCGTATTTAATGTTGATTATTCCCGTTCAGAATACCTCCAGTATGAAGACGACGACTATTATTATTATGTAAAAGCAGTGCCGAAGATTAAAATGACGAAGTCCAGCCGGTCGGTGAAAACGATTCAGGCGGAAGAAACTTTGGAAACAGAAGAAAACAAAACAGAAATTCCTAAAACAGAAATCTCCAAAGCAGAAATCCCCAGGACCTCAATTTCCAGGAGGGAAATGCCCAGGGAGGAGATGCCCGGGACGGAAGTTTCTGAAGAGAAGAGGGAAAAGGACAGTGACCGTGATCTCATGGAAGATCTGGAGGAGAAACTGGAAAAGTCACTGCGTGATATGAATATTCGTTCATGATAAAAATCGATGATACTATGGAAAGGAAGTGAGCAGGTGGAAAAATATATTGAATTACTGAAACGGTACTGGATGAATATGTCTCTTCCCAATCGCATAGGAATCATAGATATTGTACAGATTTTACTGATCGCTGTTTTTGTATATTATATTATCTTATGGATAAAAAGTACGAGAGCGTATACTCTTCTGAAGGGATTGCTGCTGATCCTTCTTTTTGTATTGCTGGCTTACCTGCTGCGGATGGACACGATACTTTACATTGCACAGAATGTAGGCGTGGTGGCCATTACGGCGCTGGTGATCATTCTGCAGCCCGAGCTTCGAAGAGCATTGGAGCAGCTGGGAGAAAAGAACAGGCTGAGCAATCTGATACGGTTCGACAGCGGCCGGCCGGAAGAATGGAAAATCAGCGACAAGACCATCAACGAACTGATCCGGGCCGTTTATGATATGGGAGAAGTAAAGACGGGGGCTCTGATTGTGGTGGAGAATGAAGTCCTGCTGAAAGAATATGAACAGACGGGAATTCCTCTTGATTCTGTGCTGACAAGTCAGCTGTTGATCAATATATTCGAACATAATACACCGCTGCATGACGGCGCGGTAATCGTGCGGTATAACAGAGTGGTGGCTGCCACCTGCTACCTGCCTCTGTCAGACAATATGGCGCTGAGCAAAACTCTCGGAACGAGACACAGGGCCGGCGTGGGCATCAGCGAGGTCAGCGATGCGCTGACGATCATTGTATCAGAAGAAACCGGAAAAGTATCTTATACGCTGGGAGGGAAGATATTTACAGGCGTAGCGCCCAATGAATTGAGGGAAGAGCTTTATAAGCTGCAGCGCAGGGATCAGGCGGAAGAAAGCGATAAAAAGAGAAGATGGAGGAGAAGAAGCGATGAAAAAGAAAATCACAAATAATCTGCTCCTGAAGATCCTGTCTCTGGCAATTGCCTTTCTTGTCTGGCTGCTGGTTGCCAATATCAATGATCCCATTGTAGTGACAAGTTACGATGTGCCGGTTACGATTCAAAACAGTGCTTACCTGGAAAGCGGCGGGAAGACATATCAGGTGCTGGAAGAGCAGCAGACTGTCACAGTCATATTGAGAGGAAATCGATCTGTTGTGGAGAACAGACAGTCGGATATCCAGGCTATCGCTGATTTGACTCAGATTGTGGATATGAATACTACTCCGGTTATGGTGCCGGTTACAGCTACCTGCGACCGGGTGGAGCAGGAAAACATTACGGTGGTTCCGGCAGCGATCGGAATTGATATTGAAGATATGGTAAGTAAGGACTTTACCATTACGGTAACTCCGGCAGGGGATTCAACCCCCGGTAAGGATTACGAGGTCGGCTCCATGACCTCTGATCCGGAGAAAGTGACGATCACCGGACCGGAATCACTGATCAACAAGATTGACCGGGTGATGGCGGAAGTGGATACTTCCTTGCTGGAGGAGGATACCACGAAGACCTGCCGGCTGGAAATCTACGATAAAAACCAGGAAAATCTGTCGGATACAGAAATGAGTTATCTGAAATTCGATATAGGTGAACCTGTGGTGGACGTACATATAGATTTGTGGAGAGTACGGGATGAAGTAGAATTGTCGGTAGGATACAGCGGAAGTCCTGCGGAAGGCTATCAGGTTGGAGAGGTTGCAATTGTACCTTCTACCATATCTGTTGCGGGAACGGATGAGGCGCTCAGTCAGCTGGCGGCCAACGGAAATAAAATCGAGATTTCCCCGGATGCCGTTGTACTGGATGGGCAGGACAGCGATGTGGAAGTCAGGCTGACGCTGTCGGATTACATGCCTCAGGATCTGGTAGTGGCCAATAATGTGGAGACAGCCATTGTAAATGTGAGTATCATTCCCCTGGGAAGTCAGGAGTATAAAATGGCGACCAGGGATATTACGATACAGAATCTGGATGACAAACTGCGGCTGGTATTTGATACGGACAGCGTTACGCTCCGGGTGCAGGAATCCGGCGGGGATATAAGTACACTCACAGCGAATGATATTTCCCTTTCTGTAAACATGGACGGAAGAGAAGAGGGAGATTATGAAGTGGAGCTGAATGTGAAACTGCCGGAAGGATTTGAGCTGGTGGAGCCGGTTAAGACGCTGGTGCACGTTTCAGAACTGGAATAAAAGAAACTGAGGTGAAGAAGGAAATGGTTAGTAAAAAAGTAATTATCAATAATCCGTCCGGACTTCATTTGAAACCGGCAGGCCTGTTGTGCAACATGGCGATTCAGTACAAATCACTGATCACCTTCACTTACGAGAAGGGTACGGCCAACGCGAAAAGCGTACTGAGCGTACTGGGAGCATGTGTAAAATGCGGCGACGAAATTGAACTGGTCTGCGAAGGGCCCGATGAAGAAAAAGCGTTGACAGAGATTGTCGGAGCCATCGAAAGCGGTCTCGGTGAAACCGCTGAAAGATAGCGTTAACTCCAGTATCTAATACTGCCCGGATGAAACCGGGCAGTATTTTTGTCTATGTAAGATAGGAACGGTAGGCCGGGTCGAAAAGTGACAGATCTTCCACAGTATCAAATTCCCGGATGAGGTCGCCGGGATATTTTTTTATATACAAAGTAAGGTCGTCTAAATGATTCATATATATATTTTCCCACATACAGTCCTTCGTTTGCGGAAGGTCATATTCTGACTCTAAAATATGAAGAAAATCTCTGGAAAATTTTTGATCAAACAGTACGTGACCCAGCATATACCAGGAATCTGCTCCGCCAATGGTAACTCCGGTGATTCGGCCCGATGGATCGGCGGTGATGCAGTATTCTTCAGTGGGACCATTGGAATATAAAGCAGAATAGTAAGGAAATTCTGCTTCTTTGGTGAAGAGATTATCCACAAAGTAATTGTCGGAACAGCATATGTAGGTATTGGCCAGAACATCTCTGGCCGCCCAGATGGACGAGTGGTTGTTTCGCCATTGATACTCTTTGTTTTCGATAAGCGATACTCCCATTTTATCTTTAAGATAGGTAAATTGTTCTTTCAGGTATCCGGTGACGATGTAAATATCCCCAATGCCTCTTTCCTGAAGCTGACGAATTTGCCGTTCAATTAAAACTTCGCCCTTTACTTTCAAAAGGGCTTTGGGCGTATGCTGGGATAAAGGCGCAAAACGGGACGAAAATCCAGCCGCCAATATGACGGCATTGTCTGCGGTGAATGTTTTTGCTTCCATAATAGTATTTCCTCCTGTCAAAACACATTTTATGAGATCAGGGAAATCCTGTCAAGTTTACGGAAAGGGGAACAGATCTGGCAATAAAATCAGCGTTGAAAAAGGGGAAGATATGTGATATGTTAGTAATGCATCTGTAAAGAATGTGTAAAAAACGGGAGAAGGACAGCATGAAAAAAATTGTTTTGAATATGTTGAATTACTTGCAGAAAAAAAGCTATTTTTTTAGAAAATTAAAGGTTAAAATTTTGGATATCTATATGGCGGCGAAATATAGAAAACTGAAATCGGAAACTCCCACCGAGGAAAAGGTGGTTATGTTTGAATCTTTCCTTGGCAAGATGTATGCCTGCAGTCCAAAAGCCATATATAATTATATGCTTCAGGATGAGCGATTTTCAGATTATAAGTTTGTCTGGGCCTTTCGAAAGTGGAAATTAAAGAAATTAAAAGAGGAATCTCCGGAACTGACGGATCCCAGAACCATTCTTGTTCGCTATAAATCAGACAGTTATTATAAGTATCTGGCGGCATCCAAATACTGGGTTACCAACTGGAGACTTCCTAACCATATATCAAAGAAGAAAGATCAGATTCTCATCGAAACATGGCACGGAACGCCCCTGAAAAAAATCGGTTTGGACTCTACAATTGAGGGAAATCCTCAGGCCAGTCAGCGAAGAAGTCATAAGCTGTATCTGCATGATTCTAAAATGTATGACTATCTGGTATCTCCCTCTGCATTCTGCACGAAGGTTTTTGCCACTGCTTTCGGTCTGGATCAGCTGAATAAGAAAAACATACTGATTGAAACCGGTTATCCGAGAAACGATTATCTTCTGAATTATACAAAAGATGATGCAGATGCCATAAAAGAAGAGCTGAATATTCCCAAAGACAAAAAGGTAATTTTGTATGCGCCCACATGGAGAGATAATCAGCATACGCTGGGGGTTGGAAATACACTGGATGTGGAGCAGCATTTCTTTAAATTCCTGGATGAGCTGAGCGAAGATTACGTGGTTATTATGCGGCTCCATTACATTGTGGCGAACAAAGTGGATTTATCCGCATACGCGGGAAAAGTATTTGATTATTCCAAACTGGATGATGTGAACAAATTGTACGTGATCAGTGATATTCTGATCACAGATTATTCCAGTGTATTTTTCGATTATGCCAATTTGAACAGACCCATTCTGTTCTATATGTATGATCTTGAGGAATACCAGACCCAAATCCGGGAATTTTATATTGATTTGACAGAACTGCCTGGACCTATCGTGAAAACCCAGGAAGAGCTTTTGGATGCGGTATATCGCATTGAGGATGTCCGTGAAGAATATCAGGAGTCGTATAAGACTTTTTGCGATACTTATAATTATCTGGATGATGGAAACGCTGCGCAGCGCGTGGTGGATATTTGTTTCCAGAGATAACCGAAGAAAAGGGTATGCTAAAGTAGTAGGGTGAATAATATGTGCAAAGTGAGTATTATTGTTCCGGTTTATAATGTGGAGCGTTATTTACGTAATTGTATGGAGAGCCTGGTAAATCAGACTCTGGATGATATTGAGATCATAGCGGTTAACGATGGAAGTCCCGATAACAGTCTTGCTATATTGGAAGAGTATGAACAGCAGTATAAGGAGAAGGTCAAGGTGTTTTCCATAGAAAACCATGGCGTCAGCTATGCCAGAAATTATGGTGCTGATCATGCTTCGGGCGAATATCTGCTGTTTGTGGACAGCGATGACTATATTAAAAGCGATATGTGCGAGATTCTGTATAATAAGGCCAAAAAAGACCAAAACGATGTGGTATTATGCGGAAAGATGGATATTTACGAAAGCAAAGTCGGAAATCAGGAAGAAAGATTCTATGAGATGACAACTTCAAGCCAGAATTTTTCCATCCAGGAACGGCCCTTTGAACTTTGCTGGATTTCTCCGTTTCCCTGGGACAAACTTGTAAAACGGGAATTATTTCTGCAGATTCGTTTCCCGGAAAATATACGTTTTGAAGATTTGGCATATGTGCTGAAAATGGTATGTACGGCGAAAAATATCGGTGCTGTGAAAGATCCCTTGTACTGTTACCGGAGGACGACCCAGGGAGGATTTTTGAATTCTTTTTCGGAGGCGACGCTGGACGTGGTCAAAGCCTTTGACAATATTATGGAGTTTATGCGAAGTAAAGGTTTTGATCAACTGTATCAGGACGAGTTGGGATTTCTCTGCGCAAAGCATTTTTTCTTCCGGTATTTGACGCTGTTTAACGACCGGAAAGAAAACCTGGCGTTAAAGAAGAAAATTATCAGAGAAACGCAGAAGTTTTTAAATGAGAATTTCCCGGGGTGGAAGGAAAATCATTATATAAAATATTCTTTTGGTCAGCCGATCCGAAAGCATTTGAATTTATACTGCAGAGGGAAAAAACTGACGGCAGCGGTTACCCTGTTTCATTATACGCCGCAAAAGGTATGGTGGCTGGCGGACAGAGTACGGACAAAGGTTCAAAAACTGCGCCAGGGGCTGAAAAAGAAGTCCAAAAAGAAAGTTCTGATAAAGGCATTCAAATTCTTACATATTTTCAAGATGCCTGTCAGCTACGCTTACACCAAAGCTTACGAGCGGTACCCGGTAGATAAAAATCTGATTTTGCTGGAATCAAAACATGGAGAAGATATTGCCGGGAATATTTTTAATCTTATCAGAGTTCTTCAGGGGGAAGAATATGCCGGATACCGGGTGCTTCTGACCGTCACGGAAAAATTGGAACCGCGTTTCCGGAAACTGACGGAGCTTTACCATCTGGATCGGGTTAAACTGGTATATCTTCGGACAAAGGAATATTATAGGGCCCTTGCTTCAGCAGGATATTTGATTACCGACACCAGTTTTCCCACGTATTTTATAAAAAAAGAAGAACAGACATATTTAAACACCTGGCATGGAACTCCGCTAAAAGGCATGGGAAGAGTTGTTCCGGGAAGAGAATATGGTCTTGGAAATGTCCAGAGAAACTTTCTGATTGCAGATTATCTCCTGTATCAGAATGAATTTTCCAGGGATATTTTTCTGGATGATTACATGCTGCGCAATATTTATCCAGGGGAAGTTATGCTTTCAGGATATCCCAGAAACAGCGCGCTGTTTAACAGGGATATGGCTGAAAAGATACGAAGAGAAAATAATCTGGAGGGCATGCAGCTTATTGCCTATATGCCCACCTGGAGAGGAATGCTTCACAAAAATGAATTTGATAAGCAGGTGAAGGATATCTGCAAGTACCTTACGGAGATTGACAGCAGTCTGCGGGAGGATCAGGTATTTTTCGTGAAGCTGCATCCCTTTGTGAATAATGACGTGGATTATTCTTCTTTCCGCCATATTCGTCCCTTTATCGGCGATTATGAGACGTATGATTTTCTCAATGCGGCAGATGTGCTGGTGACGGATTATTCCAGCATTATGTTTGACTATGCGGTGACCGGAAAGAAGATTGTGCTGTTTACGTATGATCGGGAAGAGTACCTGAAAAACAGAGGCATGTATCTGGATCTGAATGAAATTGAATTTCCGGTTGCAGATACAGTCGGGGAATTGATTCAGGAACTGGACAAGCCTAATGGAGGTTATCCCTTGTTCCAGGAACGGTTCTGCAGTCACGATTCCGCGGAAACGGCTCAGGAGGTAATGGACGTTCTGCTGCAGAAAAAAGAAAGTACCTTTTGCGAGAAGGTACAAAGAAAAGAAGGCAGAAAGGTTCTGGTCTACGGGGATACCATTTCTGCGGCAAAACAGTTTGACAAAATAATCAAGGATGTAAATGAACTGGCGGGCGGAGAGGATCACGTATATTTTGCATTCCGCGCGCATCTGGCGAAAAAGAATACCGCTTTGCTGCAGAACCTGGAGTCTTCTGTGGGATATTTTCCCCTTTATAAAGGGCTGGACGGCCTGCTGACAGAATATCTGGCCAGATGGCTGTACCTGAAATTGGGAATGACGGGAAGCCTGATTGAGAAAAAAATGGAGCGGTTATGCCGCAGGGAAATAAAGAAATTTTTTGGACAGGTAAAATTCGACAGAATTATATATTACCGGGGCCGAAGCTGCATGAATATGAAAATGCTCAGTTACATGGAAGGAACGAAAGTATGTAATCTGATGGATTTTGACAAGAAGAAATACGAAGGAAATCCGGGATACCGTTCTGAAATCAAAAAACTGATCAAGGGGAAAATATCTTTTGACTGTTTCTGCGTGAATAAAGAATTTATCGAAACGAATCTTTATGGAAAGACAAAAGACAAGATTACTTATTGTGTGATGGATCATGATAATATGAATATTCATGGATTAATGGAGGTAGGCAAGTGAAAACTGGAATTGTGACCTTTCACAGCGCACATAACTTCGGCGCCAGTCTTCAAACCTGGGCTTTGCAGAAAAAACTCAGGGATTTAGGGGAAGATCCCGTAATCGTAAATTATCGTCCGGAAGCTATTGAAGCGTTATATCATCCCCTGCATTCATACAGCGGAATGAAAAAGCAGATCGTTCATCTGGGAAAGATATTGAAGAGAAGCCCCTCTTTAAAAAGAAGCAAAAAGTATGATGCCTTCATTGAAAGAACGTTTAATCTGACCAAAGAGTATCATACCTATGAAGAGCTGAAAAATGCCGGGATACAGCTGGATGCCTGTATCGTCGGGAGCGATCAGGTATGGAATACTCAGCATACGGGGGGATATGATCCGGCGTATATGCTGGAGTTTCTGGATAAGGGAATTCGCAGAATATCCTATGCGGCCAGTGTGGGAACGGATTATCTTCTGCCGGATTGCCAGAAAGAATTTGAGCGGGCGCTGAAGGATTTTTCTTATGTGTCAGTAAGAGAAGAAAGCGCCAGGCCGCTGATTCAGGAGCTGACGGATATTCCGGTGGAGACGGTGGTCGATCCCACGCTGCTGCTGGATCAGGAGGATTATGAAAAGCTGAGAACTCCGGTTGGGCATAAGGAAAAATATATTCTTGTGTACATGATGGAAAAGAATACGGAAGTCATTAAATTCGCCAATTACATGTCTAAATTGCTGGGACTTCCCATTGTCCAGCGGCGTCCGGACCGTTATTTTCAGAATGAGCTGGATCCCTGTTATGTGACGACGCCGGATGAGTTTCTGGATTATGTGAAAGAGGCGGAATGTGTGATCACAAATTCTTTTCATGGCACTGTTTTTTCCATTATTTATGAAAAACCGTTTATGGCCATGCTGCATTCGGATACGGGAAGCAGAACAAAAGATTTATTGAAGCTCCTTCAGCTGGAAGACCATTTGCTGGCGGAAGGGGAAGCCAAGCCGGATTTTGGACGATTTTTGATGAAAGACAGAGGAAAAACACAGAAGCTGATTGAAAAATACCGCGGTTATTCGCTGGAATTTTTAAAGAAGGCGTTGACGGCGTGAAAAGGAATGGGAGGTTTCAATGGAGCTTTTAAAAGAAGCTGGCAAATGCTGCGGGTGCAGAACATGTGAGCATGTCTGTCCCCAGTCTGCGATTACCATGGAAGAGGATAAACATGGTTTTCTGTATCCCCACATTGATAGCGATAAATGTGTGGATTGCGGACTGTGTTTAAAAAAGTGTGCGTTCCAGAGCGGTTATCCGACAAGGAAGGAATTTGAACCGGTTTACGGATATGCGGCCCGCCATAAAGATCGGACAATCATGATGAAAAGCCGGTCGGGCGGGGCGTTTACCGCGATCTCTGATCAAATTCTGCAGCAGAACGGCGTGGTGTACGGAGCAGGATACGATGAAAAACTGAAATTCTTTAAAGTGGTGCACAAAAGAGCTCAGACCCAGGAAGAGCGGAATGAATTTCGCGGATCCAAATATGTGCAGAGCGATTTGGACGGTGTGTTCCTGCAGGTGAAAAAGGATCTGGAGGAAGGGAGAAAAGTCCTTTTTTCCGGCGTGGGATGTCAGGTCGGCGCCCTTCATAAATTTCTGGGGAAAGAGTACGATAATCTGCTGACAATGGATCTGGTTTGCCATGGTGTACCGTCTCCACGGTTCTGGGCAGATTTTCTGCATATGAGAGAGCGGGAAGAAGGCGGTCATGTGACGGGAGCGGATTTTCGGGATAAAGTGCGCTTTGGCTGGAAAGCTCACCGGGAAACCGTGACCGTGGACGGAAAAGCCATTTCCTCCCGGTTATACACAAAAGTATTCTATTTGGATACGGCGGCGAGGCCTTCCTGTTTCGAGTGCGTCTATGCAAACAGAAACAGAGTGGGGGATATAACCATTGCTGATTTCTGGGGACATGAACAGGCCGTACCAGGCTTTGCGGAAGACAATAAAGGGGTATCCCTGGTAATGGTCAATACAAATAAAGGGCTGCAGATTTGGAAAAAGGCGGCGGAGTCTATGGACGTTATTGAATGTACCGGGTATCCGTATCGTCACACCAATATGAAACGTCCTACGAAACGGCCGGAAAACTATGATGAATTCTGGGAAGATTATCTGGAAAAGGGATTCGACTTTGTAATGCAGAAGTACTGCGGATACGAAGTTGTTTCATATTACAGACGAAAAAGGGAAAAAATTATAAAATATATAAAAAAAGTCCTAAAAAAGCTAAAAAAAAGACTGAAAGCAAAAAGCGGATGATAAAGAGTTGGCAGCTTAAGGTTGATTTTTGCTGCGAATTAATGTAAATTTATAAGTAGTCAACAATGTAGTTTTAAGGAGGAGAGAAGTATGATACATAGAAGATGGCGGATGTTTCTGGTAAGTGCCGGCTTGAGCTTGATGCTGACCTCCAGTGTATGGGGAGCCTCGGCGGAACCGAATGATATTGAACAGAGTCAGGAGCAGGAAACAACCACTGATGATAATTTAGATCCCAGTCCGACGGAGGCGCCGGAAGTGACCCCGACGATGACGCCCCCGGCAGAGGAGGAGGATCAGGAAGAAGAGACATCAGAGACCACAGAATCAGATGAGTCTCCAGAGGAAAATAATCAGGAGGAAGCGATTCTCACTCCGCCGGCTGAAGAACAGCCCCAGGAAGGAACTGTAGAAAATTCCCAGGAAGCCCGCCTGACAGAGGGCTGGGTAACTCTGCCGGGAGGAATCCAGTATTATGTAAAAGACGGAGAAAATGCAGTAAAAGCAGTTACCGGCTGGCAGGAAATCGGCGGGAAGAAATTTTACTTCAATGAAAGCGGATTTTTGCAGACTGGCTGGCAGGAAATCGATGGGAAAACTTTCTATCTGAATCCGGAAGGAAATCTGGGGGAAAAGGGCGCAGCAGCTACCGGCTGGCAGCAGATCGGTGGAAAGAATTTCTATTTCCAGATGGGCGGACTTCCCGAAAATGTGGGAAAAATGTACACCGGCTGGTATAAAATTTCCGGTAAGGTTTATTACTTTACCCCGGAAGGACAGTTGGGTGAAAAAGGAGCCATGCTGACCGGCTGGCAGGATATTGACGGAAAGACTTTCTATTTCAAAAAGACGGGGGCGCCGGGCGTTCTTGGTCAGCGTTATACCGGCTGGATTACTATCGGCGGAAAGATGTTTTATTTCCAGAAAGGCGGAGAAGCAGGCAATGCCGGTAAGATGTACACCGGCTGGTACAAAATTCTGGACAAGGTTTATTACTTCACTCCGGAGGGAGAACCAGGTGAAAGAGGGGCTATGCTGACCGGCTGGCAGGATATTGACGGAGAGACATTTTACTTTAAGAAAACCGGCGATCCGGGAGTGAAGGGTCAGCGGTTTACCGGATGGCTTACCACCGGCGGAAAGATTTTCTATTTCCAGAAAGCAGGCGGTTTCGGTAATGCGGGCAAGATGTACACCGGCTGGTATAGAATTGAAGAGAAAACTTATTACTTTAAGAAAACCGGCGATCCGGGAGTAAGAGGCAAGATGTTTACCGGCTGGCAGCAGATCGGCGGAAAAACCTTCTATTTCAATAAACTGGGAAGCTATGGAAATAAAGGCGCCCGCAGAATAGGCTGGCTGAATCTGGATGGAAAAAGATATCATATGAAAACGTCAGGCGGATTCGGCGTAACTGGAAGCATGGATCTTGGATGGACAGAAATCGGAGGCAAGAAGTATTACTTTAAGCAGACGGGCGAAAACGGAGTAAAAGGACAGATGTTCAAAGGCCTGGTTTCCATATCAGGGAAAAAGTATTACTTCAATACCAGCAGTGGAGCCATGGTTCAGGGATGGCAGAAAATAAAGAATGACTGGTACTATTTCAGCTATATGAACGATGGCGTTATGGTAACTGGCTGGCAGAATATAAAAGTTAATGACGATGACGTCTACACTCAGTACTCATCCTATCAGATGTACTTTGGAACAGACGGAAAGCTGGTACAGGATGTAACCAGTATTATTGGAAAACAAGATGAGTACCGCGCAGAAATTGATCGGGTAAATTGTGTGGTAACCATCTATGCAAAGGATACTTCAGGCAAATGGAGAATTCCGGTGAAAGCTATGACTTGTTCTGTAGGTCTTCCGGCGACACCGACCCCCAAGAGTACATACACCTATCCTTTTAATACCATTGAACGAATTCGTTGGGGAACACTGATGGGGCCGTCTTACGGTCAGTACTGTACCAGAATTGTGGCTGGTATTCTTTTCCATTCAGTGGCTGGAAGCGCGCCGAATCCCTATGCGCTGCCGGCAGCAGAGTACAACAGATTGGGGTCTCCGGCTTCTCATGGATGTGTAAGACTCTGTGTGAGAGATGCAAAATGGATTTACGATAATTGTCCGCTGGGCATGGAAGTTGTTATCAATGACAATATGTACCAGCCCTTTGATAAGCCGGCAACCATTAAGATTCCGGCAAGTCAGAATTGGGATCCCACAGACCCTAATATCTGATAGAAAGCGGAAAAGATTCGGCAGATATATTGGTGTACAAAGAAAAGAACGCTGCAAATACTTTGCAGCGTTCTTTTGAAATAAAGTCTCTAAGAGAAAAAGGAAGAATGATGAAAGAAAGATGGAAATGCTTGTGGCAGAAGTATGGAAGCATCGTCAGTTATACTTTTTTTGGAGTTTGTACTACGCTGGTTAATCTGCTGGTATATTATATTTGCGCATATTCCTTCCGTATGGGAACGGAAAAAAGTACGGCGGCTGCATGGTTTTTTTCAGTGTTGTTTGCTTATATTACCAATAAGCTGTTTGTGTTTGGCAGCAAGTCCTTTCAGCGCAGACTTCTGATTCGGGAAATGTGTTCTTTTTTTCTCTGCAGACTGGGGACCGGAATTCTGGATCTGGCGATAATGTATCTGTGTGTGAGCAGGTTGGGGTGGCAGGATATGCCGGTGAAACTGGCTTCCAATATAATGGTAATTGTGGTAAATTATGTGGCCAGTAAATGGTGGATTTTTAGAAAAGGTGCGAAATGAATGTTCATTTTGTACCTTTTCTTGACTTATCCACAAAAGTGGATTACAATAACAATGTGTTCAAAAAATGAACAAAGGAGAGCTGGGGATGAATCGGGAAGACAGATACATAAAAATTTTAAAATGGCTGAACAGAAATTCTTATCGGGGCCAGAGGGTTCTGGCCAGGGAAACGGAAATGTCCCTGGGGACGCTCAACAGTATGCTGAAGGCCATGGAGAAGGAAGGATATCTGAAAAAGGAAAAGGATATCTATTATATCAGTGATAAAGGGGGAAAGTATCTGGATGCAGCTTTTCGAAGTCATCAGCGGGAAAGGCTGGTACTGGAAAAGGATCGGGAGAAAATACATACGGCCGTCGTTCTGGCCGCCGGTGATAATGAAAATTTTTCCTGTCCGGAAGGCCTTCTTAAACTGCCGGGAACAACGGTGATGGATAGAATTCTGAAAATCCTTCAGAAACATGGCATGGACCGGATCATCATGATAGTGGGAGCCAAAGAAGAACAGTATCGCAGATATTATGAAAACAGAAATATCATTCTGGTATCCAATCCCCGTTATAAATGGACCGGAACCATGGCTTCTCTTTCGCTGGCAGCACCCTATGTGAAGGGAGATTTTCTGCTGGTGGAGAGTAATCAGATCTTTGAAGAAGCGGCGGTGGAGGAGGTGCTGGAAGCGGAAGCGGCCAACGGCATGGTGATTACCGTACCCAGCGGATCCAGAGACGAGGCTTATGTGGAGTTGGGAGAAGACCGTACCGTATTTCGGATATCCAAGGATATCCGTCAACTGAACCGCATCGATGGAGAGGCGGTGGGAATCAGCAAAATTACCGGGCGGCTTTTTGCTCAGATGCTGGATTATTATAAAGGGAACAGAAACCCCATGCTGAATTATGAATATGTGCTGGAGGGAATCGGACGCATATACGGTATTGAAGGGGTGATGATCAACGATCTTGCATGGACGGTAATTGAGAATGAACATCATTATCAAATGGTGAAAAATTGGCTGTATCCCAGAATTATGAGAAGGGAGCAGAAAGCCAGTGAGCAAAGAGCCAGGGAAGTGCTGGCGGACTGTTTGAAAATAGATGGGAAAGAGATAAAAGAAGTCCGTGTGGGAGGAGGAATGACCAATTCCAATTTTATTGTGAAATGTCAAAAAGAATGGTTCATCCTCCGGGTGCCGGGAGTCTGCACCGGGGAAATGATTGACAGAAAACGGGAGAGCCATAACAGTGACGAGGCTTGCCGCCTGGGGCTGAATCCGGAAAATATCTATTTTGATCCGGAAACGGGAATAAAAGTGACCAAGTACATCAAGGATGGAATCACGCTGAACGGAAAAACAGCCAGACTGGAGTACAGTATTCAAAAGACGACGGAAATTCTTCGAAGACTCCATAATGCCAAGATCCAGATGGAGGGAAAATTTTCGGTAAAAGAAGAATATGAAAAGTATAAAGAGATGATTGAAAGGAGAAAGACTCCATATTATGAAGGATTTGACCGGATGGACCGGCTGTTTTACCGTTTAATGGACCGGCTGGATGAGATGGGGACGGACAGACGCCCCTGTCATAATGATCTGGTGCCGGAGAACTTTGTGATGTCAGGAGAGGGAAAGATGTATCTCATCGACTGGGAATATTCCGGGTACAATGATCCCATGTGGGATCTGGCTTCTCATCTTCTGGAATGTAATTTCGACCGAAGGGAAGAAGAACTGTTTTTTCAGTACTATTTCCGGCGGGAGATAAAAAAAGAGGAGGCGGAGAAAATCCTGATCTATAAGATCTGTCAGGATATTCTCTGGAGTGCCTGGACAATTCTGAAGGAAAATGACGGAGATGATTTTGGCACTTACGGCCGGGACCGGCTGAAACGTGCGGCGATACTGGGAGAGGAGTACAGGAACATTTATGAGAAAAGGAATGAAAGAGTCTAAAACAGACTGGGTGATTACCATTGTGCCGCTGGCGATTATAGGAGTGATATCTGGCCTTCTGATGTGTTTTCCAAAGAAAGCCTCCCATGTAATTTCATTTCTGCGGCAGATATTCGTCAATGACATGGGATTTTTTTATATTTTAATAGGTCTGGGGATGATTCTGACCGCTTTTATCATTGCTTTTTCCCGGTACGGTTCCATTCAGCTGGGGAAGATGGATAAGCCCAGGTATGGAAATTTCCAGTGGGGAGCGATGATTTTCACCTCTACTATGGCGGCGGATATTCTTTACTGGTCGTTGATTGAATGGTGCTATTATTATAATTCCACGCCCTTCGCCATGGAGTCCATGACGTTGGCGCAGAAGCAGGACTGGTCCAGTACATATCCTCTGTTTCACTGGGGGCCGATTCCCTGGAGCTTTTATATTGTGCCGGCCTGTGCCTATGCCTATATGATGTTTGTCAAAAACAGAAAACGGCAGACCCTCTCGGAAGCCTGCCGTCCTTTGCTGGGAAAACATGCCGGGAAAGCCGCGGGAAAAGTGATTGATATTTGTGCCGTGGTGGGGCTGCTGGCAGGTACGGCGACCACCTTTTCTCTGGCCACGCCGCTGATGGCGGAAGCTTTGGGCAGAGTTTTCCACGTGGAGACGTCAAAGCTGACGTCGATTTTGATTCTGTTCGTGATCGGAGCGGTTTTTATTCTGGCAGTGATGAAAGGGATGAAGGCCATCTCTCATCTTGCCACCGCCTGCGTGGCCGTTTTTGTGGTGCTGCTGGCTGTATTTTTTCTTTTCGGTCCAAAAATCTATATCATAGAGACGGGAATATCGGCAGTGGGGCAGATGGTAAATGAATTTTTTCATATGGCTACCTGGATGGATCCGCTGCGCCTGTCGGGTTCCGGCGGTGACGGATTTCCCCAGAACTGGACCATTTTCTACTGGGCCTACTGGATTGCCTGGTTCGTGGCCACTCCATTTTTCATCGCCAGAATCTCAGAGGGCCGGACGATCCGACAGACCATATTGGGCGGAATTTCCTGCGGCCTTTTGGGAACCTATGCTTCCTTTACCGTATTTGGAGGATTCGGCCTCCATCTTCAGACTTCAGGGCGGATAGATCTGGCAGGAATGCTGGAACAGGGGGAGACTCCGGCAAAGGTAATCATTGAAATTTTTGAGCAGCTTCCCATTACGGAGATCGCTTTGCTTATATTAATTGTGGCGATGGTGGCTTTTTATGCCAGTACCTTTGACGCCATCACTTTAGTGGTGGCGGGATATTCAGAGAAAGAAAATCTGAAGGGGAGTGAACCGAGGAAGAAACTGCGGGCGTTCTGGGCTTTTGTTTTCCTGCTGCTTCCGGTGGGACTTTTATTTTCCGAGAGTACGCTGTCCAATCTGCAGACCATTTCCATCATTGCAGCTTTTCCCCTGGGGATCATAATGATTCTGGTGGTGGCCGGATTTATCAAGGAGCTGCGAAAAGAAATGTAAAAAAGAAGTAAAAAGGATTTTTTGCATAAGCGCTTTACCTGTGATATAATAACGAATATGTGTGCGCTGCATATATTGGTGAGGGGAATCTATTAATATTGACAGGAGTGCGAAAAAACCGGGAAACCGGTTAAAAAGGGTTATGAAAAACATTCATGGAATACACTTATGGATGAGGAGGCTGTGCTGTATTGCGGCGGCGTTTTTTCTGTGCCTTCCGACGGAGTGTCTGGCAGATTTGAAAACTTCGGATGCTTTCCGGAACTCTGAATGGACGCTGCTGACGGAATACGAAATAGGAAATGATACTTCTAATCTGCAGGCGGTCTGCAGTACGGATACGTACATTGTATGTCTGATTAACGCTTCCAACGACGAAGCACTGCCGGACACACTGGTGGCCTTTTACAAAGGCGGCTCCGATGCAGAGGGCAATGCCGTAACACCCTACAGTGTGGCTATGGAAGTGACAGAGATGGATTATGAGCATGGAAACGGTATGGCCTATAATCCCAACACCAGAGAGATCATTATTGCCGGCGGAAAAAATCTGAATCCGGCAAACAAAGGCTGTGTGTTTATCGTAGATGCCGATACGCTGAAATTCAAGAAGAAAGTTAAAGTGTCGGACGACTGGAATATTCACGCCATCGACTACAGCGCCAACAATGACAATTACCTGATTCAAAAGGGCGGCGCCGGCGGTTACGATTTTGTGGAAACCGATCTGGATTTTAATATCACCAGTGAAATCGACAATATGGTGGAGATGGGAGAAGCAAATACTTTTCAGGATCTCTGCGTCTGCGGGGATGATATTGTTTCTGTGCCCTATAACCAGAATGCAAAATATAATGGAACGATACAGGTTTATTCCAGAAGAGAAAAGAAGCTTCTGGGGGAATATCAGCTGAACCTTTCTTCTGATTCCGAGGTTGTTGAGGCGGAAGCCATATCCGAACTGTCCCCGGGCAGTTTCGTACTGGGATGTGCCATTCGAAATCCCAGAAGAATCGCTTTGTACGGAGCCACACTGCCTATGGCATATAATGTGTGGACTTCCATCGACAATGGAAATATCACCGCTTCGGTGGAAGGAGCCGATCTGGGGTCGGACTGTAAAATTAAATATGAGCCCATAGAAAATTATGAAGTAAAAGAAGTTGTGGTGGACGGCGAGAAAGTTGATCCAAAGGAAAATGGGGAAGAATATACCTTTCGCAGTATTACGGAGGATCATAGAATTCATGTGAAATGTACGGAAATCCCCCAGTTTGAGATAACCACAGCCGCGGTCAACGGTACAATCGACGCCTCCCAGCTTATCCGGAGAGATAAAGATGTGACGGTGCATTTTGAACCGGAGGAGCATTATGAACTGGATAGACTGCTGGTGGACGGGGAGGAAGCCAGTCCTGATGAGGACGGCGCTTCGGTAACGTTGAAAAATATTCAGGGCCCCCATGAGATTCAGGCGTCCTTTAAAGAGATACCGGCCTTTATGATAACGGCCGAGGTGAAAAACGGAAAGGTATCAGATTCTGTAAGCCGCGTTTATCGCGATGAAAATTATACCGTTGATTTTTCCGGAAATCAGGATTATGAACTGACGGAAATTTATGTGGACGGGGTGAAACTGGAGCAGCTGCCCGAAGAGGAAAGCTACACCTTTGAAAATGTGACGGAGCACCATGATATCCAGGTGGTTTATCAGTGGAAATACCGCAATCTGTTCTGGTTTGCTGCCGGCGGTATGTTTTGTCTGCTGGCATGTTATCTGGTATTGGTGATGAAGCGTAAAAGAAAAATGAGACAGATGAAGGTAGAGAGAAATATCTCGAAGGATGAAGTAAAAGAAATGCAGGGAGAAGATAAGTAATTATGGGATTGTCACAGATTGCGATGCTGGTCATATGGTTTGGACTTGTGCCGGTGATGTTGGGAATGCTGTATACGAAATTTTCAGGGAGGGACAGAGATTCCCTGATGCTGAATTACTGTTCCGGGCTGATTGCCATGCTGGCTATCTGCCAGTTGGTGACGGTTCCCTACGTTATGAACAGAGGAAGTTTTATCGCTGTCTCCAATTTGTATACGGGAATTGTCGTGGGGCTGTGCCTGCTCTCGCTGGTGCTGAATATTACTTTTTATATTAGAATGTTTCAGGCGGTGTTTAACCGCCTGAAAGGATGTCCCTGGACTATCTGGGCAGCGGTGGTGCTGATTGTGATTCAGACTATGGTGATCACCGTTGGGCGTCATATCGATGATGACGACGCTTTCTATGTGGGAGTGGCAGTGGCGGCCCAGGAGACGGATGAGATGTATACGGTGGATCCCTATACGGGAGAAGAGTACGAGGAACTGCCGGCTCGTTATATCTTGTCGCCATTTCCCATTTTTATTGCCTCTTCCGGAAAAATCACAGGGGTGCATCCTACAATTCTGGCACATACGGTTTTTCCACTGTTCCTCATTCCTTTTACCTATATGATATACGGTATTCTGGGAAGGCGGCTGTTTGGAAAAGAACGGCGGCTGGCGGGATTCTTTCTGATTTTGGTATGTCTTCTGCATATTTTTTCCGGTTACTCCGTATACACCCAGGGGACGTTTCTGCTGGTACGGATCTGGCAGGGGAAGGCGATCCTGGCGGCGGCGCTGATACCGGCGGTTTATTATTACTGTCTGCGGACAGCCCAGGAGAAAAAAGGAGTGGCGGCCAACTGTGTGATGCTGGTGCTGCTGATGCTGGCATGCTGTCACGTATCCTCCATGGGGATCATGCTGGGGGCCATTGCCATGGGGCTGGCGGGGATTGCCTGTGCGCTGCGGTACCGAAAACCGGGAATTCTGCTTTACGGTGTCGTAAGCTGTATCCCCAATCTTATTTATTCGGCCATTTATCTGACGATTCGATAAAGGAGAGAGAAGGCCATGCAGGAAACGTGGAATACAATTGTTGCAATGTTTGAACAATATATAGCAGACAGCTGGTACGTCTATCTGTTGGGAGCAGCTCTTTTATTTCTTCTGATTACGTGCAGGAAGCGGAAGGTAAACGGCTTTTTTCTGATCATAACCTTGCTGTTTGCCCTTTTGTACTTTTGGCCTGTAACGGCCAGAATTATCATGAAGAATTTCATTGGCCGTTCTGTATACTGGAGAATGCTGTGGGTGCTTCCGGCGATTTTGATTATCGCCTGGGCCGGCGTTTCTTTTCTGGGAATGTTTAAGAAAAAGTGGATGCAGAACGCGCTGTTCGCTTTTTTGGCGGCTGCGGTGATTCTGGGAGGCACCTGTATGTATTTTCAGGGAAATTATTCCCCAGGGGAAAATCTGTATAAACTTCCTGCGGCCACGGTGCCGGTCTGCGATATGATATCAGAGGACGCAGAAGAAAACGGCATAGAACAGGTGAAGGTGCTGGTGCCCAACGATCTGTTATGCTACATACGTCAGTACGAAGCCTCTTTTTTGATGCCCTACGGAAGAAATGCATTTAAATATGAAGATCTGACCCAGAATCAGGCAGGTCTGTTTTCACAGATGAGCAGTGAAGAGGGGGCTGATCCGGAGACGCTGAACATGCTGTTGAAAAATGAAAAATGCAACTATTTTGTCTGGGACAGGCAGGATGAAGAAAGAAGAGCAGAGTTTGCAGATTTCGGGTATGTGACCGTAGGCGATGTGGACGAGTACCGGGTGTATCGGATTGAGGGATAGGATATGGAAAGGGTAAAAAACATGCTTCTGGGCATGGTAAACCAGAATGCTGCTGTGCGGCGTCTGGCTAAAAGAGGCGTACGGACCTTCTGGCGGCTTCGGTATATGGCCGTGCGCGCCTGCAGCAAAACTGAGGAAAACCTTCTGGTCTTTGAAGTCTATCAGGGACGGCAGTATACCTGCAGTCCCAGAGCTATTTATGAGGAAATGCTGAAAAAGGAAGGGAAAGAAGGGTATCGTTTTATCTGGGTGTTCCGCCAGCCGGAAGACTATCGGTGGCTGGAGAAAAAACCCGGAACCACAGTGGTAAAATTGGGGACCGGGGCCTATTACAAAGCCTTTGCCCGGGCAAAATACTGGGTGGTAAATTCCCGGACACGTCATTGTCTGGTCCCGGGAAAGGATCAGTGTTTTTTGCAGACCTGGCACGGCACGCCGCTGAAACGGCTGGGATGTGATATTGAGGTGGAAGGCAATAACCTGGTTTCACTGAAAGAAATGCAGGAGGATTACAGAAAGGAAGGAAAGCGGGTGACTTATTTTCTTTCCCCCTCTTCCTTTTATTCAGAGAAGATCGCCTCTGCTTTCGGATTAAACGAAGAAGAGAAAAAGAGAAAAGTCATTGAGCTTGGGTACCCGAGGAACGACGCGCTGTTTGAGCACAGAGAAGAAAAAAAAGAAAAAGCGCGGAAAGAACTGGGCCTGCCGCTGGGAAAGAAGGTAATTCTTTATGCACCCACTTTTCGGGATAATCAGCACAGAAAGAATGGCTGCGGTTTTACGCTGGGATTTGACCTGGAGCGTTTGGTAAAGGAACTGGGAGAAGAGTACGTTATGCTGTTCCGCACCCATTATTTTGTGACGGAACAGATTGATCTGAGAAAGTTTCAGGGAGTTGTCTTTGATGTGACTTCCTGGGATGACATCAATGAACTGTATCTGGCCAGCGATGTGCTGATTACGGATTACTCCAGCGTTTTCTTCGATTTTGCCAATTTAAAACGGCCCATTTTGTTTTTTATGTATGATATGGAGGAGTATCAGAATCATATCCGGGATTTTTATCTGGATCTGGAGGAACTTCCGGGACCGGTCATCCGGACAGAAGATGAGTTGTATGAAACGCTGAAAAAGCTTTCGTTGGAAGAAGCGTACGATGAACGGTATCAGAAATTTCATGAAACATACAATTATCTGGACGGCCCCCATACCAGCCGTCAAGTGGCAGACTGGATGCTGAATAAAAGGAAATAAGAAAGATGAAGAAAGTACTGATGGTCACCCATGTGGGAGATTTTATACCGCAATTTGAAATGGACAATGTGAGATGCCTTCAGGAAATGGGGTATGAAGTTCATTATGCCGCCAATTTTTCCCTTTCCTCCTATGGCAAGAAGGGGGAAAAGCTGAAAGATTCCGGCGTAATCTGTCACCAGATTCCTTTTTTTCGATCTCCTTTTCAAAAGGGGAATATCCGGGCCTACCGGATGCTGAAGCAGCTTTTGCGCAGGGAATCCTTTGCCATGATTCACTGTCATACGCCCATTGGCGGCGCTATGGCCAGGCTGGCGGGAAGATCTTATCGGAAAAAAGGGCTGAAAATTCTTTACACGGCCCACGGTTTTCATTTTTTTAAAGGAGCTCCTTTGGTGAATTGGCTGATCTATTATCCGGCGGAATGGTTCCTCTCCTGGTTCACCGACGTGCAGATTACCATCAATGGGGAGGATTTTGAACGGGCCGGGCATTTTCATGCGGGAAAAGTTGTCCGGATACCCGGAGTGGGAATTGACACGGAAGAATTGGGGCGGCGGCTGTTGGAAGACCGGGATGCCTTTCGGGCTTCGCTGGGGCTAAAAGCAGATGACTTCTGTCTGCTGTCCGTGGGAGAGCTGGATGCGAATAAAAATCACGAGACGGTACTGAGAGCGCTGCGGGAAATGAACTGTGATCATATTCGCTATCTGATCTGCGGGAAAGGGCAGCTGGAGCGGGAACTGAGAGAAAAAATCCGGGAATACGGTCTGGAAGGCAAGGCGGAACTGCTGGGCTTTCGGAATGATGTTCCGGCGATATATGAAGCGGCAGATCTGTTTGTCTTTCCGTCTCACAGAGAGGGATTATCTGCAGCTCTGATGGAGGCTATGGCCAAGGGACTCCCTGTGGTTTGCTCACGGATTCGGGGAAACGTGGATCTGATTGAGGAAGAAAAGGGAGGACTTCTGGTGGGTTCCCGCAGCCCTTCCCAGTTTGCCGGGGCAATTCAAAGACTTTTGGAAGACCGGGTTCTCTGTGACAGGATGGGAAGAAGAAACCGGGATTATGTCCGCTCTTTTGACAAGTCCCGCGTGCGTTCCGTGATGGAAAAGGTATATCATGAGGTTTTGCCATGAAGAAAAAACTGATCTCTTTTTTAAAATACTGCAAACCGGTTTACCTGATTTATTATTATCTGGGAACCTGCTTTTTTAATTTTATCCGGCTGTTTGTCCGTACAGATGACAGACTCATTCTCTTTAACAGCTTTGGAGGAAAATTTTTTAATGACAGCCCGAAGGCGGTTTATGATCAGATGATTCAGGACCCCCGTTTTTCGGACTGCCGTTTTGTCTGGGCTTTCCAGCGGCCGGAGGATTATCATCTTCCCAAAGGAGAAAAAATTAAGACGGATACTTTCCGGTATTTTGTCACCGCAATGAAAGCCAGATGCTGGGTTACCAATTCTTCTTTGGAGAGAGGATTGGGGATCCGGGGAAAACATACGTATTTTGTAAACACCTGGCACGGCACGCCGCTGAAAAAGATGGGCAGTGATCTGGCGCAGGATAATACCTCATTTAAGAGCAAAAACAGCTGGAATATGGATCTTTTCACCACTCAGTCGGCTTATGAATCAGAGATTTTTACCAGGGTGTTTCGGCTGCCCCCCCAGATCTGCCAGATAACGGGACTGCCCAGAAACGATGAGCTTTGCCGCGCCGGTGAAAAGCGGCGCGAAGAAATCAAAGAACGACTGGGGCTTTCGGGGAAACGGGTGATTCTGTATGCTCCCACCTTTCGGGAATATGAGAAAAACAGCGCCAGGGAATGTATCTTTGCGCCGCCGGTGTCCTGGGATCGCTGGCAGGAGGCGCTGGGAGAGAACACGGTGATTCTGGTGCGGGCCCATTACGAAGCGCTGCAGGCCATGAACCTGGAACGTGAGGAAAGAGTGTGGGACGTATCGGACTATCCTTCCCTCAATGAACTGATGATTGCATCGGATGTACTGCTGTCGGATTATTCCAGCGTGTTCTTTGATTATTCCATACTGGAAAAACCCATGGTCTGCTTTGCCTATGATTTCGACCAATATGAAAAGAAAAGAGGCATGTATTTCGATATACGGAAAATGCTGGACTGGGGGGCGGACCAGGAGGAAGTGCTGGCCATTTTGAAGAAATTGGAAGATGAAGAATTCAACAGGGAATCTGTGAAAAAAACCAGAGCCTTTAAAGCCAGATTTGTGGAGCAATCCGGACACGGCGCAAAAGAGGTGCTGGACAGAATTCATAAAAATTTCTTTTATTGACATACTGTATGTAGTATAATGAAGCAGAACTTCAGAGAGCGTGAACAGGATGGAAAATATGAACCAAAGAAAAAATTTTGAACAATACAAACGGATGCTGCGATTTTTTGCGGCAATGCTTCTGGTGGCGGCGCAAACTGCCGTGTTTGCATTCTGCTGGTACCGCTATTTTAATCCGGAAATACGAAAGCCCTATGAAAATAAAGGAAACCTGCTGATGATCGCCGTATATCTGGCCCTTCTTCTGGTGTTTCTTGCAGCATTCGGGGGGCTTAAGATCGGCTATATGAAAAAGGGGAATATTATCCTCTCTCAGGTGCTGTCCATCATTGCGATGCACGTGATTGTTCTGGTGCAGATTCTGCTGATTTCCGGTAAGCTGTACCGGCTTCCCAGACTGGCCGGCGTAACATTTGTCATGACTCTAGTGGATATCTTTATTGCGGTGGTGTTTATCCATATTTTTCATGTGCTTTATTATCGGCTGTTTCCTCCGCGGAAAATGCTTCTGATTTATCAGGATCGGCCTCCGGAGCCGCTGATGCAGAAAATGTATGCCCGCCGGGATAAATACAATATATGCGAGCATGTGAACATTGCAAGCGGCATGGACCGGGTAAAGAAACTGATTTTAAAATATGACGGAGTCATACTCTGTGATATCCACGCCAAGAAACGGAACAATCTGCTGAAATACTGCTATAAGTATGGAATTCGGGTATATACCACGCCCAAAATATCGGATATTATTCTGAAAAATTCAGAGATTCTTCCGCTGTTTGACACGCCTTTGTTTTTGTCCAGAAATCAGGGCTTAAGTTTCGAACAGAAATTGGTAAAGAGAATGATGGACATCGTGATTTCTGCTGTTCTGCTGGTGGTGACCAGCCCCTTCATGCTGATTACGGCCATAGCGGTGAAAGCCTATGACAGAGGGCCGGTGATATTTAAACAGGAGCGGGTGACGGTGGATGGACGAAGATTTTATGTCTATAAATTCCGGAGTATGATTGTCAATGCGGAGAAAGACGGGGTGGCGGTGCTGGCTACCCAGCACGACAGCAGGATCACTCCTGTGGGCCGTGTGATCCGGGCAACTCGTCTGGACGAGCTGCCCCAGCTTTACAATATATTAAAAGGCGATATGAGTCTTGTGGGCCCCCGCCCGGAACGCCCAGAGATTATGGAAAAATATGAAGATACGATTCCGGAGTTTTCCTATCGGCTGAAAGTAAAGGCCGGGCTTACGGGGTATGCGCAGGTTTATGGAAAATATAATACCACGGCGTATGATAAATTGAAAATGGATTTGATGTATATTGAGAATTACTCTTTGCTGATGGACATAAGGCTGTTGTTTATGACGGTCAAAGTTATTTTTATGAAAGAAAGTACGGAGGGCCTGAGCAAAGAACAATTGGAGGAGTTGATATCAAAAGAGCACGTAAAAAAGTAAAATTCGCTGTTTTTTCTTGCCTTTCGGAAGAAAAAGTGATATATTGGCGCAGTAGATGCAGTGGGATCAGTGTCCAGGGCTGCATCAGATTATAAGATGAGGATGGTATGGTATGAGATTTTTCAGAGACACCCAAAAATATGCCGCCTATGTCGTGCGCGCGGCGAAGTCACAACTGAAGGCGGAAGTGGCGAACTCTTATCTGAATTGGGTCTGGTGGATTTTGGATCCTCTGTGTTTTATGCTGATCTACGCCTTCATTTTTGGTGTGGTATTTGACGGAAGGGAAAAATATTTTGCTGCATTTATTTTCGTAGGTCTGACTGCATGGAATTTTTTCAACAAATGTTCCATTGCCAGTGTGAAAATGGTAAAGAAAAATAAAGCGATCATCGATAAGGTGTATATTCCCAAATATGTGCTGGCTTATACCAGAATGGGAGTGGATGGATTTAAGATGATGATTTCTTTTGGAATTATCGTCTGCATGATGGTGGTATACCGGGTTCCCCTGACCTGGAATGTGGTGTTGGTAATTCCCTTGCTGCTTTTGCTTTTAATCATTACCTTTGCAGCTATGACGATTCTGATGCATCTGGGGGTATTTGTGGAGGATATGAGCAACATTGTCACAATTTTGTTCCGGCTGCTGTTTTATGTGACCGGTATCTTTTATTCTGTGTACAAAAGGCTGCCTGAACCTTACGGCATGTGGGCGCTGCGTCTGAATCCCATGGCGTTTATTTTAGACGGACTGCGCAAATGTCTGCTGTATGGACAGACACCGGATATGAGGATTTTTGCAGTGTGGCTGGTGATCGGAATTTTAGTGGCGGCTGTGGGAGTCAAAATTATTTATCGGTATGAAAACGGTTATGCAAAGGTGGTTTAATGGAAAATGGATAATCAGAAATATGCAATTGAAGTCAGGGATCTTCATATCAGCTATCGCTGTCTGAAATCCTTTTCTGTCAAAAAAAGTTTCTTTAAATTAAGGAAGAGCAAACCGGAAATTTACGAGGCGGTCAGAGGAGTTTCCTTTCAGGTGAGAAAAGGAGATATTCTTGGCATAGTTGGGAAAAATGGAAGCGGAAAGTCTACGCTTTTGAGGGCGCTGGCCGGGATATTTTCGCCTGATTCCGGGGAGATCAATCTTCATGGCTATACGGTTTCTCTTTTGGCCATCGGCGTAGGGTTCCAGAAAGCCTTGAGCGGAAGGGAGAATATCTATCTTTCCGGAATGCTGCTGGGATTTTCCGAGGAACAGATAAGAGAAAAAATCGATGAGATCATTTCTTTTGCAGGCCTGGGAAAATTCATCGACATGCCGGTGCAGACCTATTCCAGCGGCATGTATTCCAAGCTGGCATTTTCCATCACAGCTATTCTGGAAACGGATATTATGCTGATTGATGAGGTGCTCAGTGTGGGAGACGCCAAATTTAAAAAGAAGAGTTATAGAAAAATGAAAGATCTTATCATGGACGAAAACCGTACAGTTATCATTGTGTCCCATAATTCAGACACCATTCGGAATCTCTGCACCAGTGTTCTCTGGCTCCATGAGGGAGAAGTACGGATGATGGGAGATACCAATGAAGTGATGGACGCATATGAAGAATTTATGCAATAGATGGAGGAAGCAGGATGAAAAGAGTAATTACTTACGGAACCTTTGATTTGCTTCATTATGGGCACATTAACATTTTAAGGCGTGCGAAACAGCTGGGGGATTACCTGATTGTGGCTTTATCCACCGATGAGTTTAACTGGAATATGAAACAGAAAAAGTGCTATTTTTCTTACCAGGAGAGAAAGCAGCTTCTGGAGGCGATTCGATATGTAGATCTGGTGATTCCGGAGGAAAACTGGGAACAGAAAATAACGGACGTAAAAGAATATCATATCGATACCTTTGTCATAGGCGACGACTGGGAAGGAAAGTTCGATTTCCTTAAAGAGTACTGCGATGTAGTATATCTGCC
Organism: Ruminococcus sp.; assembly: GCA_050944435.1. Taxonomy (GTDB): domain Bacteria; phylum Bacillota; class Clostridia; order Lachnospirales; family Lachnospiraceae; genus Ruminococcus_G. The sequence goes on along the minus strand of JBMNRB010000004.1, from coordinate 113,458 downwards.
CAGAACCCCGGAGATTTCCACAAGTCAAATCAAGCAGGACTTGAATAAAAAGGGATGAGAGCAGGTCATGATTAAGGTATCGGTTATTGTTCCGGCTTATAATGTGGCGCCCTATCTGGAAGGATGCCTTCGATCCTTGGCGGAGCAGACGCTAACTGAGCTGGAAATTATCGTGATTGATGACGGAAGTACAGACGGAACCGGGGAAACGGCCTGCCGCATACAGGCGGAATATCCCGGTAAATTAATAATAAAGACGACAAAAAATCAGGGAGCCGCCAGGGCGAGAAACGAAGGACTTGCACTGGCGCGGGGAGAATATGTGGGATTCGTGGACGGTGACGACACGGTCTGTCCCGCCATGTTTGAAAGATTGTACCGGATGGCCAGACAGACGCAGGCGGATATCGTTTGCTGCGGCTATCTCAGAGTGGACGGAAAGGATGTTCAGAACAGAGGAACGGATACAGAACTGTGCGGTCTGTACGGACAGAGCATATATGAGAAGCCGGAAATTCTGACGGAGTCCACGCCATATCTCTGGAATAAGATTTTTCGTCGTTCCATGATTGAAAAACGGCGGATCGTATTTCAGGATTTTCGCATTTACGAGGATCTTGTGTTTACGTATCAGTCGTTTTTATATGCCAAAAAGATTCAATACCTTCCCCTTCCGCTGTATCAGTATGTGGTTTCCCGGGAAGGAGCCCTCACTTCCAGTTTTTCTCGGAAACGCTTCGATTTGTTTGCGGCCTTTGACTGTCTGCTGGATTGTTATGAAAAAGAGGGAGTCAGGGAACGGTTTCTGGATGAGCTTTTCTTTATTTTAATCAAACATGTTTATGTGGCCTGTGAGGAGCACGCAAAAATAAAGATGTGGGGAGAAAAATTCCGGTATATCCGGGAAAGCTTCGCCTATCTGCGAAAGGTGTATCCCAAAATGGAAACTTATACCCGGTATTACGACGCCTATGGAAACAAAAAGTCCAAATATGAGAACAAAGGTTACTGGTATTTCCGGACGGTATTCCCCTGGATTCCGGAAATCCGGCGAAAGCTGGGTAAGCTGAAAAGAGCGGCCTGCCTGGGGAAAAGCGCCGGAGAAGGCTGGAATCTTTTGGCGTTGCCGGAGTGGAAGGAAGGGGAGAAGGCCTCTGTGCTGCTTTTCTGGGATCCGGCTTTAAGTCCCGCGGCCTATGATAAACTGCTGGAACTGGTTCAGAGCCTGAAAAGGGAAGGGGTTCTATGTCTTTATTGTTATGAAAAAAGCCGGGTTTTGGGACGGCAGGAGATGATACAGAAACTGGCGGATATAATCCCCTGCAGGGAGCAGGAAAATCCCTTTTCTTCGCTGACGAAAGCCCAGAGAATTCTGATGGCGCTGACGGAAGAGTTCCCGTGGCTTAATCGGCTGGCAGGAGCCAAAATGAGCAAAATGATGAAAAAAGAATTCCAGCGGATTTTTCCAGCGGAGAACTTTTCATGCGCCTTTGTGGCAGGGCAGGTACGCCCCCGCAGTCTGGCGCTGGCTAAGGCCGGCGGTTTGCGCATTGCAGGCAATGCAAAAAACGGGGATAAGAGTCCGGAGGAAATGAAACGGGATATACTTATACTTGTAAAATGAAGGATTTCTGTGTATAGTAGAGAATAACAGATGAGGAGCTGTTCATGGTGCAGAAGATAAACTTTGCTGTCAGCATGATTGGTGTGATTGCTGTTGTTTTGCTGATCGGCTGTTGGACGGGGAAGACGAAGGAGGAAGGGGCGGTTAAAATCCATTATATCGGCCTTTTGGGATCTACGGATGCCATCCTTCTGGAGGACAATGGCCGCTTTGCGTTGGTGGATTCAGGAGAGGACTGGGATTATCCCCAGGGAAATCATTTGCTTTATCCTTATCGCACAGGCGTGATTATGAATCAGGGGTTTGAGCAGCAGGTGATTTATTATATGAAATCAGTGGGAGTCAATTCCTCCAACCTGGATTTTTACATAGGCACCCATTCCCACAGCGATCACATTGGAAGCGGCGATGAGATTATCCGCACGTTTCAGCCTCAAAAGGTATATCTGAAATATTATTCCGATGGTAATGTAACCAGCCGTACCAACTGGTGGGATAATCTGTATGTATATCACACTCTGCTGGCGGCGGCCAGGGAAACAGGTGCGGAGGTAGTGCAGGATCTCACGGAGGGGATGGAACTGACTCTGGGAAATCACACAACGCTGACGCTGTATAATACGAAAGTGAAAAGTCAGGTGGAGGATGAAAATGCCAATTCACTGGTGATAGAAGGACAATTCTGGGAAAACGAGGTTTTGCTTACCGGAGATATGGAGCCGGAGACGGCCAGAAAACTTTTGAACAGCGGTTCCCTGGGCCAAGTGGATATATTGAAGCTTCCTCATCATGGGTATCTGCAGAATAATCCGGAGGATATATTAAAGAAATTTGCTCCCAAAACTGCCGTGGTGACAGGACCGCTGTCCAACCTGGATACGTCTACTATTTCTCTGCTGGAAGATATGGGGACGGATATCCGGACTGTTCATCTAAGCGGCGCCGCTCTGGTCAACGAGTTTTCTCCGGCGGGATATACCACATCTGTGCGCCGGACGGAGGGCGGATGGTTCACCTGGGAAGGGAATTCTTATTTTATGGATGAAAATGGAAGACCTTATAGGGGTGAAGTGTGGATTTCGGGAAAAAAATACCTCTTTGACGACAGAGGCAGAATGCAGAATGAAAACTAAAGGTGAAGGATCATGAAAAACAGAAAAAAACTTATGGTAATCTGGGCGTTGGTGGTTTGCTTTCTGATGGGGCAGCCGGTCTGGGCCCAGGTCAATAACGATGAAAAATATTCTATTGCGTCCAACGAGATTTCCGGCTGGCCCCAGGGGGCGGACGTGTATTCGGAGACGGCGGTGCTGATTGAGGCGGATACGGGACTGGTACTGTATGACAAAGGAAAAGATGAACCCAGGTATCCAGCCAGCATCACGAAAGTGATGACAGCGCTGTTGGCCCTGGAAAACAGCAGTCTGGATGAAGAAGTAACTTTTACGGAGACCGGGCTGGAAAGAATTTATGAGGGAACCAACATCAACATGCAGGTAGGCGAGGTTCTCACCATGGAGCAGTGCCTTTATGCCATTATGATAAAGTCTGCCAATGAAGTGGCGGCTCAGGTGGCGGAGCATGTAGGAGGCACCCAGGATGCTTTTGTCGATATGATGAACGCAAAGGCCCAGGAGCTGGGCTGTACTAATACTCATTTTAACAATCCCAGCGGTCTTCCCGATGAAAATCACTGGACTACAGCCAATGATATGGCGCTGATTTTCCGGGAGGCGTTGAAAAACGAGGAGTTTGTCAAGATCATCGGCACCCTGTCCTATACCATACCGCCTACCAACATGAATCCCGAGTCCAGAACGCTTACCAGCCATCATGCACTTCTGGTACCTTCAGCTCCGGAGTATTATGAAGGCTGCATCGGAGGAAAGACGGGAGTCACGGAGATATCAAAAAACACGCTGGTAACGGCGGCTGAGCGTGACGGCATGTGTCTGATCGCGGTGGTGATGCGGGCCGATGCGGGGCAGGTATGCGCTGATACAACCGCTCTGTTTGATTATGGTTTTTCCCAGTTTGAAAAGCTGCAGGTGGAAGGCGGAGAACTGGTGATTCCCAAGGGAACGACGGAGGATGATCTGACGGTGACTGAGGCGGAAGTGGATGGTGAAATAGTAAGAAGCTATTCTCTCGGCGATTATACCCTGGGAGTCACTTCTGTTTCTGCGGAAGAGAAGGAACAGCAGGAAGAGGAAGCGCAGGAGGCTCAGCAGGAACAGCAGCAGGGAGAACAGACGGATTCTCAGGCGGAGCAAAATGCCCAGGAAGAGCAGATGAATGAAACCCTCCGGATGATTAGCCGGGTGATGGCTATCGTAATTCTTGTGCTTATTGTTGTGGCGATTATCCGGGCGATTTATAACGGTGTGAAGAGAAAAAAGAGACGGAAAGGGAAAAAGAGGTAAGATATGAATGTGGCATTGATTTTGGCAGGGGGGAGCGGCCAGCGGATGCAGCAGGATATCCCGAAGCAGTTCATTCCTATTTATGATAAGCCGGTGATCGTCTATACGCTGGAGGCCTTTCAGCATCATGAAAAAATTGATGCCATAGAAGTGGTATGCCTGGATGGATGGCATGACGTATTAAGAGCGTACGGAAAACAGTTTAATATTACCAAGCTGAAATGGATTGCCCCAGGCGGCGCCACCGGACAGGAATCAATCCGCAACGGAGTGGAACAGCTGAAAGGATTCTGCCGGGAGGATGATATTGTCATTATCCATGACGGCATTCGTCCCCTTGTGGATGTGAGCGTGCTGACTGATGTGATTGAAACCTGTGAAACCTGGGGAAATGCAGTGACGGCTATGCCCTACAACGAACAGATTTTTAAAATCCGCGACGAGCATACCACCTGCGAATATATTCCCAGAGAACAAATCCGCCGTGTGGCAACCCCCCAGGCTTATACCTTCGGCAAGCTGACCTGGGCGTACGAAAAGGCATTTGCAGAAGAAATCGGGATATACGGTTCTGCCTATGCCAATACTATGATGGTGGATCTGGGTGAAGTGCTCCATTTTTCCAGGGGATCTGACCGAAATATCAAACTGACAACGAAAGATGATCTGGAGCTGTTTAAGGCGTATCTGAATCTGGAGAAAGATACTTGGCTGAAATAAGGGGTAATATGATAGAATCAAAACAGTATCAAAGTGATGTTGAAATGACTGCGCAGCTTCCACTGAATTGGGGGAAGCTGCGCAGCGCCAGTATACTGCTGACCGGAGCCGGCGGCATGATCGGCACTTTTTTGATTGACGTACTGATGTATCGGAACAGAGTGTGGAATGACAACATTAAAATCTGCGGCGTGACGCGCAGAAAGGCAGAAGTCCAAAAAAGGTTTGCTCCCTATCTGAAGGAGGGGCTTACGTTTTTGGAATGGGATGTAACCCAGCCCTATCCTGAAAAGGAAGCCGGCGTTTATGATTATGTGATTCACGGGGCCAGCAATACCCATCCGCTGGCTTATGGAGCCGATCCGGTGGGCACCATCGGAGGAAATGTGATGGGGCTGTGGCAGCTTCTGAACCTGGGAAGCAGCCATACTTCCAGCAGATTTCTTCTGATGTCCAGCGTTGAAATTTACGGGGAAAACGTGACGGGGATTCCGGCGTTTAAGGAAAATGATCTGGGATATCTGGACTGCAACACCGTAAGGGCGGGATACCCAGAAAGCAAGCGGCTGTCAGAAAGCCTTTGTCAGGCTTTTCGGGCCCAGTACGGAATTGACTTTGTGACGGCCAGACTGTCCAGGGTATACGGCCCCACCATGAGACCGGAAGACAGCAAAGCGTTGTCTCAATTTATTAAAAATGCGGTCAAGGGAGAGAATATCGTACTGAAAAGCGAGGGAAAGCAATACTACTCTTACACCTATGTGGCGGACGCCGCTGCCGCGCTGCTTTTGCTTCTGTTGGAAGGGGTTTCCGGAGAAGCCTACAATGTGGCGGATGAAAGATCAGATGTCACATTGAAGGAGCTGGCGGAAAAGCTGGCTCAGATTGCAGGAACCGGCGTGGTGTTTCAGGTTCCGGACAGGGAAGAACAGAAGGGGTATTCCACGGCTACCAAGGCCATTCTGGACGGGAGTAAAATCAGAGATCTTGGATATTGTGCCCGCTTTTCTATAGAGGAGGGGCTGAAACATACCGTTTCTATTTTGAAAGAAGAGTATAAGGGATAAACTGCGGGGAGGTTCCATGAGAAAATATACACAGGAAGAACTTGAAAAAATCCAGGCGCTGAGTATGGAAACACTTAAGGAATTTATCCGGATATGTGAGAAATACGGCCTGGATTATTTTGCCATATCCGGTACGGCCATCGGCGCTGTGCGGCACAGAGGGTTTATTCCCTGGGATGACGATATGGATGTGGGGATGCTGCGGGAAGATTACGATCGTTTTCTACAGGTTGCTCCCCGGGAGCTGAAGGGAAGATATGAACTGTACAGCGCTTCTCTCCAAAAACGGGTTCAGGGTTTCTATCTGCAGATGTTTCCCAAGGGATCTGTGTTCATGACCAGGCGAAATGCCAGATGGCCCCTGCATCCGGGGATTAAGCTGGATATTTTTCCCTATGACAGTGTTCCGGCAGAGGGACGCAGAAGAGCCGGGCTGTATCGCCGTTTAAGATTCTGGAATCGCCTGTACATTATAAAAAACACCAAAATTCCTCAATTGGATGGAAAAGGATGGAAAACCAAACTGGCAAAAATCCTGTGTTTTCTTTCCTACTATCTTCTGAAGATCGGGCCGTCGGTGAATTTTATTGTAAAACAGTATGAAAAAGGGATGCGAAGTTTTCAGGGACAGTCGGATTATTATACCATATTGGACGATATGAATCCGGATCTGTGGGTAATCCGTAAATCGGAACTTTATCCCATGCAGGAGGGAACCTTTGGAACGTTGACCATCAAACTTCCGGCGAAAAACCATGAAATGCTGCTGCGGCAGTATGGGGATTATATGAAATTCCCTCCTGAAGAAGAGCGGGGGGGCCATGATATTGTAAAGCTGGTGTTTCCAGAAAGACAGGAGGGAATGGGACATGATGTATCGTGAATATGACCCGGAAGTTTTAAAAAGGCTGCAGGAAACGGAGCTGGCCATTTTGAAAGATTTTGACTGTTTTTGCCGGGAAAGAAATATTGAATATTTCGGATGCGGCGGTACGCTTCTGGGAGCAGTCCGGCACGGGGGTTTTATCCCCTGGGACGACGATCTGGATGTGGGGATGACCCGGGAACATTATGAACGATTTTTGAAGGCCGCCATGGAAGATGAGGAAGGGGATTACGCCGTTTTGAATACCAGGACGGATCACTCATTTCCGGTGATGATTACCAAATGGTACAAAAAGGGAACGGTTTTCCGGGATGAGGACGCCCTTGTCTGCGGCTATCACTGCGGGATCGGCGTTGATATTTTCTGCTTCGACAATGTGGCCGACGATCCAAAAGAACTGCGCCGTCAGGCAATGAAAGCCTGGTGCTTCGGGAAACTGTTGATTCTCCGGCAGATATCCAGTCCGACCATTTACGAAGGAGGCTGGAAAGGAAAAATGGCGTCCCTGGCCGCCCGGCTGGCCAGCGGGGGATTAAAAATGCTGCAGGTTTCGCCCTTCAGTCTGTATCGGCAGGCGGAGGAAGCGGCCTTGCGATATCGGGGACGGAAAACGAAACGCGTCGCCTTCCTCTTTGATCCAACCCCATACACCAGTATGCTGAAACGAAGGGATATTTATCCCACCAGGGAACTTTTCTTCGAAGAGATGAAATTTAAATTTCCCCATCGTCCGGAAGTTTATCTGCGGACACGTTATGGAAAGGATTACATGCAGCTTCCGCCGGAAGACAAACGTCATAATCATCCTCCGGCAGAGCTTTCTTTTCGGACAAAGGAGTAATTAATATATGATTAACAGGATTTTCATGCCGCCCGGTGGAGAGTCCATGAAAAAAACGTATCTGTGGACGGTATTGGCTGGGCTTCTCTATGCCGGCAGCTCTTTTCTGATGTCCATGGCGGTCTCCAACATATTGGGTGCCCATCAGGCGGGCGTTTTTGCCATCGCCATGACCATCGGAAATCAGTTGGTGACCATCGGGTATTACAATATGCGTACTTTTCAGGTGTCCGATGTAACTGAAAAATACGGTTTTGAAGATTACGCCGGCTTTCGTGTGGTGACGGTGACGGTGATGACGGCGGTGGGGATTCTGTGGATTCTTTTTGGAGGATACGAAAGGGAGAAAGGGGCGGTTATCTGTCTGATGATCTTTTTTAAGATCTGTGAGTCGGTTTCTGACCTTTTGGAAGGCCGTTATCAGCAGAAAGGGCGGTATGATGTATCCTGTCGGGGCGTATTTGTAAAAACGCTGCTGTATCTGGCGTGCTTTGTTCTGGTTCTTCTGATTACAGGGAATCTCATCGCTGCAGTGGCTGCCATGGCGTCCCTGTATGGAATCAGTATTCTGGTGATAGACGGCGTTTTGATGAAATCCTTTGGAGGTATCCGGGTTCGTTTTTCTTTTCCGGTGATCCGGTCGCTGACGGTGGGCTGCATGCCTCTGTTTGTGAATTCCTTTTTTATGACTTACATCGTCAATGCGTCCAAATATTCCATGGAGCGTTATTACAGTGACGATTATCTGGGGATTTTCAACGCCCTTTATATGATGGCCTTTGTGGTAAATCTTTTTTCAAGCTTCGTCCTGAAACCTCTTATCATGCCCCTGTCGGTGAAATTCAATAAGGGTGATTTCAAAGGGTTTACCGGGGTGATGAAACGCCAGGCGCTGATTATTGCGGGGATTACGGCGGTGTGTATTCTCGGAGCATATTTCCTGGGCATACCGGTATTGACCTGGCTGTTTGGCATCGATCTTTCCGGATACAGGACGGCGCTGTGCGTAATATTGGCCGGGGGAGCCTTTACGGCCATTTATCAGCTTCTGCAGTACGGGATTGTCATCATGCGCCATCAGGCGGGATGTCTGACGGGTTGTATTGTGACGGCGGCGCTTACCTTTGGGTTTACGCCTGTCTTAGTGAGAAAGTTTGCAGTTTTCGGAGGAGCGGTCAGTTACTTCTGCTCCATGGCGCTGATGTCTGTCATACTGCTGATTTTCTTCCTGTACTATTTGAAAATGGAGAGAAAGGAATAATTATGGGGAAAAAGATTGCTGTTTTCTGTTCCCATTATTTTCCCTATCTGGGGGGAGTGGAAAGCTACACCGGCCATCTGGCCGCAGAGTTGAGAAAGAAAGGAGACTGTCCGGTCATTGTCACCTCCAATGACATGGGGCGAAAAACCATGGAATGGATGGATGAAATTCCGGTACTGCGGATGCCCTGTTTCAACCTTTTGGAAGGCAGGTTTCCCGTATCGCGGCCCGACTCTCTTTTCTGGAAGATTCACCGAAAACTGATGAGCATTTCCTTTGATTTGGTGATTATTCAGACCAGATTCTATATTCACAGCCTGTATGGAGTCTGGCTGGCAAAAAAGCAAGGGGCCAAATGTATTGTCATTGACCATGGAACCAGTCATATGACAGTGGGGAACCCTCTACTGGACCATCTGGGCGCCTGGTATGAGCATGGGATAACGGCCCTGCTGAAAAAAGGATGCAAAAGCTTTTACGGAGTATCGAAAGACTGCAGCCGATGGCTTTCCCATTTTGGCATAAGGTCTGCGGGAGTCTTGTATAACGGAATCGATCCGGAGGAAATGGAAGAACTGCTTTCCCATCCGGTACGGGATTTCAGAAAAGAGTTTGGGATCAGTCCCGCAAGTACCGTAATTACTTATACCGGAAGGCTTGTAAAGGAGAAAGGTGTTGTGAATCTGCTGGAAGCCTTCCAGCATTTGCCGCAGGAAGGCAGCGCAGTGCTTTTTGTTGCCGGAGATGGGGAAGAGATGGAGCGTTTAAGGCAAAGAAAAGGAAAATATACAATACTGCTGGGCCGTATTCCTTTTCCAGAGGTGGCTGCGCTGCTGGCCCAGACGGATATCTACTGTCTGCCGACGGATTATCCGGAAGGCTTCCCCACTGCCGTGCTGGAGGCAGCGGCGGCGGGGTGCTTTGTGATCACCACGAAACGGGGCGGGTCAAAGGAATTAATTTTGGACAGGCGGTATGGAATTGTCATGGAGGATAACCATCCGGAGACCATTCGGCGGGCTATTCTGGAAGCGGCATCGGACAGCGGGGCCAGGGAAGAGGCGGCGGACAGAACAAAAAAACGGCTGCTTAAAAGGTTTACCTGGGAGAAAACTGCGGAACAGATACATCGTCTGGCGCAGGGAGATGACGACAGGAGAAGGTATGAGGAAACTGATTATTATTCCGGCCTACAATGAACGGGAGAACATCGTAAAAACGGTGGAGGAGATAGAAAAACATGCGCCGGAATTTGATTATATTGTGATTAACGACTGTTCCACCGACGATACGGGGATACTTTGCCGGGAACAGGGATTGAATGTCATTGATTTGCCGCTTAATCTGGGCATCGGAGGCGCGGTGCAGACGGGATATCAGTATGCAAAGAAAAAAGGATATGATATGGCGGTTCAGGTGGATGGAGACGGTCAGCACGATCCTTTTTTTCTGCGGCAGATGGCGGATGAACTGGAAAAAGAGGGGGCCGATATGGTAATAGGTTCCCGGTTTCTGGAGAAAAAAGGGTTTCAGTCTTCGGTGATCCGCCGCGTGGGGATCCGGTATTTTTCCTGGCTCATCCGTCTTGTGACAGGAAAAAGAATTACAGATCCCACGTCGGGTCTGAGGATTGTGGGACGAAGGGCCATTGCTCTCTTTGCCGATCACTATCCGGAAGATTATCCTGAGCCGGAAAGCGTAACGGCTGTTTTGAAACGGGGCTGGAGGGTAAAAGAAATTCCGGTGATTATGCGGGAACGAAAGGGAGGAGTTTCGTCCATATCCGGGAAAAAATCTGTTTACTATATGATAAAAGTAACCTTGGCCATATTGATGGAATGTATTCGGAAGGAGGAGCAGAATGAACATTAGAACGCAGATTTTGGTGATTGTGGTAGTTGTAATTGCACTGGCCGTGCTGATCTATATGATCCACGGCAGCATGATGAAAATGAAATATGCGCTCACCTGGTTTCTGTTGGCGGCGGGAGTATTGATCTTTTGCTGCTTTCCTTCCCTTACGTCTGCTCTGGCAGGATTTTTCGGCATTGGAACACCCATAAATATGCTTTTTTTTGCCGGCTTTTGTTTTTCTCTGATTATTATTTTTTCACTGACGGCGGCGGTTTCGCGGCTGTCGGGAAGACAGAAGAGGATGACGCAGGAAATGGCTCTTTTGAAAAAAGAGCTGGAGGAGATAAAAGGAGATCATCATGAGGAAGCATCCCAATAAAAAGGCGGAAGTTATCATCCGCCTTCTTCTGCAGTTATGTCTGGTGGCGGCGGTTGGAGCCCTGGCGGAATTTATGTATAATCTTCCGGTAAAAAAGGAAAAAGATTATCAGTATCTGGAGGAGTCGCAAATTGAGACGGAGGGGTTTAAACTCCAGGATGGCGTTTATGTCAGCACAAAAGGGGGAGCCAGTCTGACTCTGGAATTTGAAGAACAGTATGTGGATAAGCTCTATTATGAATTTGAATACGAGGGACAGCTCCATGCCACAATCTATGTGGGGGACTATCAGAAGGAGGACTCTTCTGATTCGCGCCTGATTGAAGATCATAACAATCATCTGGCGGGTTCCTCCACCGTAAATATCCGCCATAAAACTGATAAGATTATCATACAAATGCCGGAAGATGCAGAACATGTGAACATACGCGCCGTTGCCCTGAATAATACGGGAAACTATTCTCTGGGCCGTTTCCTTTTCGTATGTACGGCGGCGGGGATGGTGCTGCTGGTTTATCATCTGTTTCACAACAGCCGGTTTTGGAAGCCGGAGCGGATTTTCTTAGTCATAGCCGCGTCTGTGGGAGGCCTGCTGATCATAACGCTGCCCGCCCACAAGGTGGGAATGGACGAGGAGATCCATTTTGGGCGGGCTTATTACCTGTTTGATACTTTTGCAGGAAAGGATACGGTGACGGTGCCGCCTTTGATGAATGATCTGATCACGGCCAGCATGAATAACTGGCCGGGGAGCATTCCCCAGTCGGAAGAGGAACAAAAAGAAGAGGATCAGTTCTGGAATACTCATTTATCCTGGGCCTCTTCAAATCCTTCAACGGAATATCAGCAGGAAAATTATAAGGTTCAATTGTATTCCTTCAGTTATATTCCCCAGGCGGTCATGATTCAGATCGGAAGACTGCTTCATCTGGATTTTACGGCGATTTACCGTCTGGGACGTCTGGGAAATCTGCTGCTGTACTGCGGAGTCATATATCTGGCTATCCGGAAAATTCCCTTTGGAAAACGGTTGATGATGGTGATGGCGCTGATGCCCACAGCGATGTTTTCGGCGGTGACCTACACCTATGACACGACGGTGACGGCTTTTACTTTCCTTGGAATCGCTTATCTGGTGCCGGAACTTCTGGATGACGGGAAAAAAATTTCCTGGAAAAATTGTGTGATTTTCGTTTTGTCCTTTGTGATTGCCAGCCTGCCCAAACCGGTGTATATTCCCATGCTGCTGCTGGCCCTTTTCATTCCTTCTTCCCGTTTTTCCAGCAAAAAAGCCCATCGTCTGTTTCAAGTGGGAATCGGAGCGGTTTTCCTTATGATGCTGTCCACTTTTGCCCTGGAACCTTTGCTGAATGCCAATCAGGCCGGGGATGCCAGAGGGGGCGACACCAGTGTGGGGCGCCAGCTGCGCTACATTTTTGCCCATCCCTTTGCTTACGTAGGACTTCTCCTTTCCAGTTTGCGGGAGAAATTTTTTTCCTTCACCTTTGGATATGAGGCGCTGGGACAGATGGGCCATCTTAAAGGAAATGAGGAGATGATTTCTGCCGCCATGATGACGGCGGGCGTTGTTTTGACAGATAAAAGAGAAGGGGAGGAACAGGATATGTCCCTTTTGCAGAAAGGAGGAGCATTGATCCTTTGCTTTGTCACTCTTTGTCTGATATGGACGGCGCTGTATTTAAGCTTTACTCCTGTGGGGGCTGATACCATTCGGGGCGTACAGGGACGGTATTATCTGCCCGTGACCATGATGGGACTTTTGGCTCTGCGTACAAAGGTGGTTGTCAACAGGATGTCCGGGCGGATAGATCAGGCTCTGGTGACGGCCCTGTCGGTTTTGCTGCTGCTGACCTGCGTTTACGGCAGTGTGATTTGCAATACCTTCTGAGGAGGTTTGGATGGCTATCCCGGCCTTGAATAATGGGATATAAAATGGTATACTTACCATACATTGGTGTAGGGGGCGAAATGTTTTTTGCCCTGAGATACACGAAGAAGAAAAATCTGGAGGACAAATCGATGAGAACATATCTGGTAACCGGAGGCGCCGGTTTTATCGGTTCGAATTATATCCATTATATGTTTAAAAAATATGGAGATGAGATTCGCATTATTAACGTGGATAAGTTAACTTATGCCGGGAATCTGGAAAATCTGGAAGATATAAAAGACAGAGAAAATTATACCTTTGTGAAAGCAGACATCTGCGACAGTGAAGCTATTGAGAAAATCTTTGATGAGAATGACATTGACCGCGTGGTTCATTTTGCAGCGGAGAGTCATGTGGACCGCAGCATCCGCAATCCGGAGGTTTTCGTAAAGACCAACGTACTGGGCACGCTGGTTATGCTCAACGCGGCCAAAGCGGCCTGGGAACTTCCCGACGGTACGTTTAAAGAAAACAAGAAGTTTCTTCACGTGTCCACCGACGAAGTATACGGTTCCCTGGAAAAGGAGGGAGAGTATTTTTACGAGACGACTCCCTACGATCCCCACAGTCCCTATTCCGCCAGCAAGGCCTCTTCTGACATGCTGGTGAAATCCTACATGGACACCTACGGTTTTCCGGCAAATATTACCAACTGCAGCAACAATTACGGTCCCTATCAGTTTCCGGAGAAGCTGATTCCGCTGATTATCAATAATGCACTTCACGGCAAGAACCTTCCGGTGTACGGAGACGGAAAGAACGTCCGGGACTGGCTGTACGTGGAAGATCATGCCAAAGGAATCGATATGGTGCAGGAAAAGGGACGGCTCTTTGAGACATATAATATCGGCGGCCATAATGAGAAACAGAATATTCAGATTATCCATATCATACTGGACACCCTTCAGGAGATGCTGCCGGATGGCGATCCCAGAAAGGAGCTGGTCAGTGAAAAGCTGATCACTTATGTGACCGACAGAAAGGGTCATGACAGACGGTATGCCATTGCACCGGATAAGATCAAAGAGGAAGTTGGCTGGTATCCGGAGACGATGTTTGAAGAGGGAATCCGGAAAACCATTCAGTGGTATTTTGAACATGAAGACTGGATGGAGCATGTCACTAGCGGCGATTATCAGAAATATTATCAGGAAATGTACAAATAAAACCCAGAGAAGAGAAGGGTTATCCCAGGATAAGCCTTCTTTTGCCATGGGATGAAAACAATTCACAGGAGGAAAAGAGATGAAAGGTATTATTTTGGCAGGCGGTTCCGGAACCAGGCTGTATCCGCTGACAAAGGCGATTTCCAAGCAGATTATGCCGGTGTACGATAAGCCCATGATTTATTATCCCCTTTCCACACTGATGCTGGCGGGTATCCGGGAGATTCTGATTATCTCCACGCCCAGAGATCTGCCGGTATTCCAGGAATTATTCGGAACGGGAGAGCAGCTGGGGCTTTCCATGAGCTATGCTGTGCAGGAGCAGCCCAACGGACTGGCGGAGGCCTTTATCATTGGAGAGAAATTTATCGGAAATGATAAGGTGGCGCTGGTGCTGGGGGACAACATTTTTTATGGACAGAGTTTTTCCAGAGTACTGGAGCGGGCGGCGGCCCGGGAAAAGGGAGCGACCATATTCGGATATTACGTAAGAGATCCGAGAGAATACGGAGTGGTGGAATTTGATGAAAACGGGAAGGCCCTTTCCATCGAGGAAAAACCGCGGGAGCCGAAATCCAATTATGCAGTACCGGGACTGTATTTTTACGATAATGATGTGGTGGACATTGCCAAAAATGTGAGGCCTTCCGCCAGAGGCGAACTGGAGATCACCAGTGTGAACAACGAATATCTGCAGAGAGGAACGCTGCAGGTGGAAACTTTGGGAAGAGGGTTTGCATGGCTGGATACGGGAAGTCATGACATGCTGCTGGATGCGGCAGACTTTGTTTCCGCCTTCCAGAAACGGCAGGGCCTTTATATTTCCTGTATAGAGGAGATTGCCTACAAGAAAGGATTTATCACTAAGGATCAGCTGATTGAACTGGCACAGCCGCTGTTGAAAACGGCATACGGCAGATATCTGCTGGAAGTGGCAGAAGGATTATAAGAAAGAGAGAAAAGAAAATGGGAAAAATCACGGTAGAAACATGTGAGATTGAAGGACTGAAGGTGATTACTCCGACGGTATTCGGCGATGAGCGGGGATATTTTATGGAAACCTATAATTATAATGACTACAAAGCGGCAGGAATTGACATGGAGTTTGTTCAGGACAATCAGTCCAGCTCCAAAAAGGGAGTGCTGCGGGGACTCCATTTTCAGATTCACTATCCCCAGGACAAGCTGGTTCGGGTGGTGAGCGGCGAAGTGTTTGATGTGGCGGTGGATTTGCGTCCAGGTTCCGCCACTTACGGAAAATGGTACGGGGTAATTCTGTCTGCAGAAAATAAGAAGCAGTTTTTTATTCCGAAAAATTTTGCCCACGGATTCGTTGTCCTTTCCGATTCGGCGGAATTCGCCTATAAGTGCACCGACTTTTATCATCCCAATGACGAGGGCGGTCTTATGTGGAACGATCCGGAAATTGGCATTGACTGGCCCATTCCCGAGGAGATGAAATTGACGATTTCTGAAAAAGATCAGAAATGGGGCAGCTTTTGTGAATACCGAAAAGAGCGTCAGGAGTAATCAATGTTAAAAAAAGTATTTTCTCTGCCGGTGGAGTTATATCAGAACAGGCGTCTGATACTCACACTGGCAAAAAATGATTTTAAGACGAAATATGCGGGTTCTTATCTTGGAATCGTCTGGGCGTTTATTCAGCCGATTGTGACGGTGCTGGTTTACTGGTTTGTGTTCGGCTTGGCGCTGCGGTCCGGCGCCGATCGGACGGTTCCTTTTATCTTGTGGCTGGTGGCGGGGCTGGTTCCCTGGTTCTTTGTCCAGGACGGACTGACCAGCGGCACCAATGCCCTGCTTGAATATAATTATCTGGTGAAAAAAGTAGTATTTAAGATCAGTATACTGCCGATGGTAAAGGTTATCTCCGCATTGTTTGTCCATCTGTTTTTTATTCTGGTTGTACTGGTCTTATATACGTGTCACGGATATTTTCCGGATATCTATGTGCTGCAGCTTCTGTATTACAGCTTCTGCATGTTTGTTCTGATTCTGGGGATTTCCTATCTGACCAGCGCGGTTGTGGTATTTTTCAGAGATTTGTCTCAGATTATCAACATTGTACTTCAGGTGGGGGTCTGGATGACGCCGATTATGTGGAGCTTTCAGGATCTTGGCCTTGAGCAGACGGGAACCATTGCCAGAATTTTAAAGCTGAATCCCATTTATTATATCGTAAACGGTTACCGGGATTCTCTGATTGATAAAATCTGGTTCTGGGAACACGGCACACTGACCATTTATTTCTGGATTTTTACAATTGTAGTTTTCTTTTTGGGAACGCGCTTGTTTAAAAAACTGAAAATCCATTTTGCAGACGTATTATAAGGATGGAAGAGACAGATGAAGGATATTGCTATCCGTGTGGATAACTTAAGTAAAATATATAAATTATACCGTAAACCCACTGACCGGCTGAAAGAGACACTGGGGATGAAAGTGCCGGTAAAGGAACATTACGCTCTTGACAATGTAAGTTTTGACGTATATAAGGGAGAAACCGTGGGGATTATCGGCACCAACGGCTCTGGAAAATCCACCATATTGAAAATCATTACCGGTGTTTTAAATCCATCCGGCGGAAATGTGGAGGTAAACGGCAGAATCTCCGCTCTGTTGGAATTGGGCGCCGGTTTCAACATGGAATATTCCGGACTGGAGAACGTTTACCTGAACGGTACGATGATTGGTTTTTCCAGAGAAGAGATAGACGCAAGACTGGATGCGATTTTAAGTTTTGCGGATATCGGCGATTTCATTTATCAACCGGTGAAGACCTATTCCAGCGGTATGTTCGTACGGCTGGCTTTTGCTGTAGCCATTAATATTGAGCCGGAAATCCTGATTGTGGATGAGGCGCTGTCCGTAGGAGACGTATTCTTCCAGGCAAAATGTTACCGTAAATTTGAAGACTTTAAAAAAATGGGGAAAACGATTCTTTTTGTCAGCCATGATCTGGGCAGCATCAGCAAGTATTGTGACCGGGTTGTGCTGCTGAATCAGGGAGTTAAGATGGATGAAGGTGCCCCCAAAGCCATGGTGGATCTATACAAAAAACTTCTGGTTCATCAGGAAGAGGAAGCCCAGGCAGCAGTCAAAGAGAGGGAGAAAAAAGAGGAAGATTCTCTTATGCAGGTACAGGGCGGATGCTGGAAGGATACTCTGGTGACCAATCCCGAAGTACTGGAATACGGGGAGAAGCAGGCGGAAGTTGTGGATTTTGCCGTGCTGGATCAGAACGGAAGGATCACAAATACCGTGGAAAAAGGGACGGAATTTACTATCCGAATGAAGGTGGCGTTCCGGGAAACGGTGGAAGATCCCATCTTTGCTTATACCCTGAAAGATCTGAAAGGGACGGAGATTACCGGGACAAATACCATGTTTGAAAAAGTAAATGTGGATACACAGCATCCGGGAGACGTTCGGGAAATTACTTTTGTCCAGAAAATGGATCTGCAGGGCGGCGAATATCTGCTCTCTTTTGGATGCACCGGATACAGAGAGGGCGAATTCCATGTATATCACCGTTTATACGACGTATGCAATATTACCGTGGTATCGGTAAAGAATACAGTGGGATTTTATGATATGAATTCGAAAGTTACGGTGGAATAGAGGTGAAGGTATGCAGGAGATTATTGGAAATATTACTCTGGATTATACGTATTATTCCGGGGAAGACCTTTACAGCGATGGCAAAGTGGAGGATCAGCTGCTGAAGATTGCCATGGACAGCAGGGAGAATCTCTATAACGGAGTGATTGTACGGGAAAAAAGCTGGCCGGTATTGTACCATTTTTCTCATATTCGGCAGAATATAGTAGAGTGGCTTCCCATATCCAAAAACGATCAGGTGTTGGAAATCGGTTCCGGCTGCGGAGCGGTTACCGGGATTCTTTCAGCGAAAGCCGGTTTCGTACGCTGTATTGAGCTGTCCAAAAAAAGAAGTTATATTAACGCCTACCGCAATCGCAAGCAGGAGAATATCCGGATTGATGTGGGGAATTTCCAGGATATTGAACAGAATCTGACAGAAACTTTTGACTATATTACATTGATCGGCGTGTTTGAGTATTCGGAAGGGTATATCGGCGGAAAAGATCCTTATGTAAATATGCTGAAGAAAATTTCCGCCCATTTAAAACCCGGCGGAAAAATCGTCATCGCCATTGAAAACCGTCTCGGGCTGAAATACTGGGCCGGATGCCGTGAAGATCATGTGGGTCAGTGTTTTGAAGGTCTGGAGGGATATCCCCATACAAAAGGAGTACGGACTTTCTCCAAAGGGGAGCTGGAAAGGGTGATCCGTTCGGCTGGAGATTTCCATACGGAATTTTATTACCCCTATCCCGATTACAAGTTCCCCATGACAATCTATTCTGACCGTCATCTGCCGTCAGCGGGGGAATTGAACATGAATATGTGCAATTACGACAGGGAACGGCTGCAGGTGTTTGATGAGACAAAGGTTTTCGATACGCTGGTGGAAAGCCAGTTGTTTCCCCAGTTCTCCAACTCTTTTCTGGTGGTATTGACGGCGCCGGGAGGAGAGAAGGAAAGCCGGGAGGAGACGATCTATATCAAGTATTCCAACGAACGGTCTATTCCGCTGGCCATACGGACAGATATTGTTGAAAAAGCCGCAGGCCAGCGGTGGGTAAGAAAGACGCCCTGGCGGGAGGAAGGCCGGAGCCACATTCAGGCGGTGGCCAGATGCTATGATTTGCTTGCCAGACAGTATGAGGGGACGGATATTCATGTAAACCGGTGCAGGGTGTCGGAAAACGGCGTGGAGCTGGAATTTATTGAGGGAATATCTCTGGAAGAACAGATGGATAATCTGATTCGGGAGAAGAAATACGGCCAGGCCAGGGAACTGATGCTGGATTATCTGGACACGGTAAAAGATACCGGCAGCCAGACAGATTTCCAGATGACGGAAGAATTCTGCCGCGTATTTGGAAGTCCGGCGCTTCCCCGGGGACTGAAGTCGCTGACAGTGACGGACATTGACATGGTGCTGGAAAATGTATTGATTCGTGACGGATGGAACCTGATCGATTATGAATGGACCTTTGAATTTCCTGTTCCCATATCCTTTGTTCTTTTCCGCATTATTCATTATTATGCGGAGACCAGCGACCAAAGAAAGTGCGTGAAAGACTGGAATCTCTATGAAGAAGTGGGTATTTCCCAGGAGGAGGCGGATCTCTATCTGCAGATGGAAAGACATTTCCAGGAATATATTCAGGGAAACCACGTGCCTGTCCGGGAGATGTATGAACAGATTTCGCCGGGGGTGCTGAATGTGTACCGGATGGCTGAGGAGGAACGAAAAAAAAAGGCGGCCCAGAGGCTGCAGGTATTTTACGCTTCGGAGGGAGAATTCGAAGAAGAAAAGTCTTCTTATTATTCCATGCCGGAGGGGAAAATCACTCTGAGTATTTCCATACCGGAACAGATTGGGAAAATACGGCTGGATCCCTGTTCTTACGCCGGCGTATTGACCATAAACAAACTTGCCTTTGCCGGCGGCAGCGAAGAAAAGGTGAATTTTGTCACAAACGGTTTTGTGATGGACGAGAACCGGATCGTATTCGACACCATGGATCCGCAGATTTTAATTCTGGACATTCCGGAGGGGGCCGCCGTGCTGGAGGTGGATTTTGCCATGGATACGGCTTCCAGGGAGATCGGAAGGTTTCTTCAGGAGCTGGAACGTTTGCCCAGACAGCAGGAAGAAGAACTGGCGCGGCTGAGAGCGGAGCTGGACAAAAGAGACCGTCTGATAAATGAGATGGAAAACACTAAGGTCTGGAAGGCATATCAGAAAGTTAAGAAAATGACCGGAAGGGGCAGGTAACCGATGAGCAAAATACTCTGGAGCGTGGATTTTGAAGAAATTCACTGTGAGGATGGAATTCAATATGAGGCTGGCGGCTGGGCCGTGGGGGAAAAAGGAGAACCGGTTGTGTTCAGACTGCTGGCGGATCAGACAGAAGAGATTCCCTTCCTTTTAAAGACGGAGGAACGGCCGGACGTACAGAGAGCCATACCGGAGGTAACGGACAGAACGGATATAGGCTATCGTCTCTGTATAAAAGATGCTCCTGTTTTATGGGAGAAGTATCAGAGGATAGAGCTTAAGCTGTCGGATGGAAAGACAGAGATTAAGATTCTGGACAGAGCCACAGAGGAAATCCGAAATCTTTATTATGATCAGACCATCACCTGGAAAATTGATGTGCTGGAACAGGTGGAAGGGCTGATGACGATCCAGGGATGGGTGATTGGAATGTTCCATGATGAGAGAATTTCCCTGGAGGATGAAAAGGGCGGGAAAATTCCCCATGAAATGATGAGGATCATCCGCACCGACGTAAATAAAGCCTATGCAGTGGGCAAGGAAGCGGAAAATGATCAGTGCGGCTTCCAGATCCGCATCCGGCGAAAAGAGCTGAACTGCAAAGAGGTTCATCTGAAATTTTCCAATCATCTGACAACCAAGGAATTTGTGGTGGATCTGAAAAAATTTGACTATGAGCACTCCAAACGCGGAATGTTAAAAGAAATCCTTGCCTGGAAAAACCGGAAAGAAAACATGGCGTATATAAAAGAACATGGGCTTGGAAATTTCATAAACCGCGTAAAGCGGGAACTGGAACCGGTTTACGGAGATTACAATATCTGGCAAAAGGAACACAAGACTCCGGCGAAGGAACTGAGAAAGCAGAAGAAACATCTGTTTTCCTACCGGCCGCTGATCAGCGTGGTAATTCCCCTTTATAATACGCCCAGAGAATTTTTAAAGGTGATGATTGATTCCCTGCTGGCTCAGACCTATGAAAACTTCGAACTCTGTCTGGCCGACGGAAGCAGCGACCGAAAAGTGAAAGAATTCATGGAAAAACAGTATGGAGGGGAAAAGAGAATCCATTATCGGAAACTGGAAAAAAACGGAGGGATTTCTGAAAATACCAACGCGGCTCTGGCCATGGCGGAGGGGGATTATATTATGCTGGCGGATCATGATGACATTGTGGCCCCCGACGCTCTTTATCAGATGGTACGTCTTCTCAATGAAGAGCCGGATCTGGATATTATCTATACAGACGAAGATAAGGTCAGCATGGACGGGAAAAAGTATTACAGTCCCAATTTTAAATCGGATTTTAATATCGATCTGCTGCGCAGCGTCAACTATATCTGTCATATTTTCCTGGTGAAATCGGACATCGTAAAAAAAGTGGGCGGATTTCGGAAAGAGTATGACGGCGCCCAGGATTATGATTTTATTCTGCGGTGCGTGGAGCAGACCCGGCGGATCGGCCATATACCAAAGGCGCTGTATCACTGGAGAGCCCATCCGGATTCCACCGCCGGGAATCCCCAGAGCAAACAGTATGCGGTGGAGGCGGGAAAAAAGGCGCTGATGGAACATTACCGCAGGCTGGGGATAAACGCCAAGGTAGAAAACACAGAGATCTTCGGCATCTATCGAACGGTATACCAGGTGGCGGGGAATCCAAAAGTTTCGGTGATTATTTTAAACAAAGATCACCGGGAGGATCTGGAAAAATGTGTGTGTTCCATAATAGAAAAGACCACTTATGACAATTATGAAATTCTGATTATAGAGAATAACAGTGAAGATCCCCAGACCTTTTCCTACTACGAAGAACTTCAGCGCAGATATAAGGAACGGGTGAGAGTGATCACCTGGGAGGGAAGCTTCAACTATGCCAGCATTAATAATTTTGGCGCCGCCCATGCGAAGGGAGATTACTTTATTCTGCTGAATAATGATATCGAGGTGATTGCACCCGGCTGGATGGAAGAGATGCTGGGGTGCTGTCAGCGGGACGATGTGGGAATCGTGGGAGCAAAGCTGTTTTATCCTGACGATACCATTCAGCACGCGGGAGTGGTCATCGGCATGGGAGGCATCGCCGGCCATGTTCTCTGTAAAGCGGATGGAAAGGAATATGGATATAATGCCCGTCTGGTGACCATGCAGGACATCAGTGCGGTGACGGCGGCATGTCTGATGATTTCCAAGGAGAATTTTATACAGGCGGAAGGTTTTGATGAACGGTATACCGTGGCGTTCAATGATATCGATCTTTGCCTGAAGGTAAGGGAATTGGGGCTGCTGGTGGTATTTAACCCCTATGTGACTCTGTATCATTATGAATCCAAATCCAGAGGGCTGGAAGATACGCCGGAAAAACTGGAACGTTTCCGGAAAGAAGTGGAATATTTTCAGAAGAAATGGAAAGGACTGCTGCAAAGCGGCGATCCTTATTACAATGTAAATCTCACTTTGACGGAGGGAGACTGCAGCCTTAGGAAGGCTACGGAAAAGTTTGGAGGAGAAACAGGTGCAAAGAGAGTTATTTGAGGTAAAAAGAGAGCGGTTTCACCTGCTGGATCCGGATATATATATTCTTCAGGGAAGCTGGCCCAAGGAATATGAGCCGGATGTGTGGCTGGACAATGAGCCGGTGGTGGAAGTTGCCATGGAAGACTGGGAAAATACCAGCGCACTGGAGCGGTTCACCGATCTGGATATGATGCGGGGAAAAAAGGTGACCATGTATATTCACCTTCCCTCTCTGAAAAACAGGAGAAAACTTAAGATATACGCCGCCTGCGGAGATGAGAGAATTCTCTGGTTTTCCATTTCAGCCGCTGATTTACTGAAACGACAGGGCAAGCCTTTTTATTATATAGAAGAAGAAAGGGCCAATCCTTCTTCGGAAACCTTAAAGGTACGGGGATGGGTGGCATGGAAAGAACCGGTAGCCATAAGAGTTTACGATGAAAACGGGAAACGGATTCCCTGCGATATTCAGCAGAACAACCGGGTGGATGTGGTGGAAATGTTCAAGGAGACGGACATCGATCCCAAGTGCGGTTTTTATCTGGAGCTTTCCAATGTAAAAACAAAGGTGGTTTATCTGGTGTTCCGCGCGTCGGAGACAAAAGCCATTCATCCGATGAATATGCGAAGGGCAGTGATACTGGCGGAAAAAACTCTCCGGCTGGCGAAAAAAGGAAGACGTTATATGGCTTCCCACGGCCTTAAAGCGCTGATAATCAAAGGGGCGGGCAAAATTGCGGGGCGCAGGAAAGCACCGGTCTCCTATGAAAAATGGCTGCCGAAGCACCTGCCCACAGCGGCCCAGCTTGCACGGCAGAAAGAGACGACCTTTGACTACATGCCGAAAATCAGTATTGTGGTACCCCTGTACCGGACGCCGGAGTCTTATCTGGAGCAGCTTATTCAGTCTGTAAAAGATCAGACCTACGAAAACTGGGAACTGTGCCTTTCTGATGGAAGCGGAGAGAATTCTCCTTTGAAAAGAATACTGGAACGTCATCTGAAAGAGGAGAAGCGGATTAAGGCGGTCTTTCATGAGAAAAGCCTTAAAATAGCGGAAAACACCAATGCGGCCATCGAGGCGGCCACGGGGGAATGGATTGCCTTTGCTGATCATGACGATATACTGACGCCGGATGCGCTCTTTTCCTGCGTCAAAGAAATGAACGCTCATCGGGATGCGGAGATTATCTATTCTGATGAAGATAAAATGTCCATGGATGGCCATAAGTTTTTTCAGCCCCATTTTAAACCGGATTATAATCCTGACCTTTTATGTACGGTGAATTATATCTGCCATCTGTTTCTGGCAAAGCGTTCTATCGTGGATCAGGCAGGGATGCTTCGCGGGGAATACGACGGCGCCCAGGACTATGATTTCATTTTCCGGTGCGTGGAGACAAGCCGGAACATCTGCCATGTTCCCAGGATTTTGTATCACTGGCGGAGTCATGAGGATTCTACTTCAGAAAATCCGGAGAGCAAACTGTATGCCTTTGATGCGGGGCAGAGAGCCGTCCAGGCCCACTATGACCGTATGGGCATAAAGGCGGAAGTGACAAAGGGAGAATATCTGGGACTTTACCGCACCCGGTTTATCCGGGATTACGATCCTCTTATCTCAATCATCATACCCAATAAAGATCACACGGAGGATCTGGAGCGGTGCATCCGTTCCATCGAAGAAAAATCCACTTACAAAAATTACGAATATATTATTGTGGAAAACAACAGCACCCAGGAGAAAACCTTTGCCTATTATAAAGAACTGGAGATGAGAAACCCAAAAGTTCATGTGGTGTATTGGGAGGGAATCTTCAATTATTCGGCCATCAACAATTTCGGTGCGACTTACGCAAAAGGGGAATATTTCCTGCTGCTCAACAATGACACAGAGATTATCAATCCGGACTGTCTGGAGGAACTGCTGGGATACTGTATGCGGGAGGATGTGGGAGCCGTGGGCGCGCGGCTTTATTACGAGGATGACACTATTCAGCATGCGGGCGTGGTCATCGGTTTTGGCGGAATTGCCGGCCACTGTTTCGTCATGCAGCCCAGGGGATATACCGGCTATTGCCACAGAATTATCTGCGCCCAGGATTACAGCGCGGTGACGGCTGCCTGTATGATGGTGAAACGGAGTGTCTTTGAAGAAGTGGGAGGCCTGTCGGAAGAGCTGCAGGTGGCTTTCAACGATATTGATTTCTGCATGAAAATTCGAAAAACGGGCAGACTGATTGTCTATAATCCTTATGCCGAACTGTATCACTATGAGTCAAAATCCAGAGGATTGGAGGATACGCCGGAGAAGGTGGCAAGATTTAACCGGGAGATTGCGGTTTTTGAGAAAAAATGGCCGGATATTTTCCGCACGGGGGATCCCTATTATAATCCCAATCTGACTTTGGACAGTCAGGACTTCTCGCTGAAACGGATATAATACCGGGAAAAAGATGAAAAACAGGAGGGAATGAAAATGCGAGTACTGGTAACAGGTGTGAAAGGCCAGTTGGGCCATGACGTGATGAATGAGCTGGCTCTGCGGGGCTATGAAGGCGTCGGCGTAGATGTGGAAGAGATGGATATCACAGATGCCCAGGCGGTGGACCGGGTCATCCGGGAATCAAAGGCAGATCAGGTAGTTCACTGTGCGGCCTGGACTGCTGTGGACGCGGCGGAGGACAATGAAGAGATGTGCCGGAAAGTCAACGGCCTGGGAACGGAAAATATCGCCAGGGTATGCAAAGAATTGGATCTTCCCATGATCTATCTCAGCACGGACTATGTATTTGACGGACAGGGCGAACGGCCCTGGGAACCGGACGATCCGGTGGTGGCTCCTCTGAATGTTTATGGTCAGACGAAATATGAAGGAGAGCAGGCGGTTCAAAAATACCTGGATAAATATTATATTGTACGTATTGCCTGGGTGTTTGGCCTCAACGGCAAAAACTTTATTAAAACCATGCTGAAACTGGGAGAGACTCATGATACCATTACCGTTGTGAATGATCAGATCGGAACGCCCACCTATACTTACGATCTTGCCAAACTGCTGGTGGATATGCTGGAAAAACAGGAATACGGCATTTATCATGCCACCAACGAGGGAGGATATATTTCCTGGTACGATTTTGCAAAGGAGATCTTCCGTCAGGCCGGCATGGAGGTTAATGTGGTGCCGGTGACCAGTGAAGAGTATAAGGCCAAGGCAAAACGGCCCTTCAACAGCCGGATGGAGAAAAAGAAGCTGACGGAACACGGATTTCGCCGTCTTCCCTCCTGGCAGGAAGCTCTGTCACATTATCTGAAGGAATTGGGACAGCAGAATGGAAAGTAAGAGAGAATACAGGATAAGACCGATGCTGCCGGAACTGGTTTTTCTGGCAGCTCTCTTCATCTTTTTGTTTTTATGGGCAGTAATTCAGCCCTTTGACACTTCGCCGGATGAGCGGATGCGGTTTGATATCGTGAAATACGTGGCGGAATACGGAAAGCTCCCCCATGGAGGGGATCCGGCAATCCGGGACGCCAACTGGGGAATTTCCTATGCCTTCAATCCCATACTGGCTTATATGGCGATGGCAGTATTTGTAAAAACAGCAAGTATTTTTACCAGTGATCTGCAGACGCTGGTGATGGCGGCCAGGATGGTGAACGTACTGCTGGGCTGCGGAACTGCCTTTCTGCTGATAAAGCTGGGAAAATACTTTTTCCGAAAATGGCAGTTATGGCTTTTTGTGACGCTGTCTATGCTTCTGCCGGGCACTCTGTTCGTGTTTTCTTATGTGAACACGGATGGATTGGCCATTTTTTCTACGGTACTGATCCTGCTGTTTTGGGCAAAAGCCATGAAAGAAAGCTGGACCTGGAAAAACTGTATCGGTCTGGCTGTGGGGATCAGCCTTTGCGCACTGTCCTACTACAATGCTTACGGCGTGATACTGGCCAGCGTTATTTTTTTCGCGGCGGATATTCTGTTTTTCAGAGAAAAAAAGTGGAATTTTTCTTTTCTGTTTCAGCGGGGACTGGTTATCACGGCGATTGTCGCGGCGCTGGCCGGATGGTGGTTTATCCGGAGCTTCGTGATTTACGACGGAGATATTCTGGGAATGAAAACTTCTACTATGTATTCAGAAATGTATGCGGTGGAAGAGTTAAAACCCAGCAACCGTTATCTGTTTTCCAATACGGGTATGTCTGTCTGGGATATGTTCTTCTATGTGCCGGGAAACTGGCAGCACAATTGGCTGATTACCGTGGCGGTCAGTTTCGTGGGAACCTTTGGATATATGAAAGTTTTTATGCCCTACTGGCTCTCAAAATGCTATTTCCTGGTATTTGCCCTGGGAATTCTGGGCATTCTGATCAGTTTCCGATACACCTTTTTCCTGCGTAAAAGAGAATCTCTGGAGATGAAAAAAAATGTGGGAAAAGAAGTCATTAAAATCCGCTGTACCCAGATTTCCCGGAAGCTGAATACCAGAGGATTGTTTCATCTTTGTCTGGTTCTGACAGCGGTGATCCCCATGGGACTGCTGACTTACTATGCCTACTGCAGTGATTTCCAGGCCCAGGGCAGATATCTGCTGCCGGGTCTGCCGGCGCTGATGTATTTTGTCACCTTGGGGATGGGAAACCTGCTGGAAAAAATACTGAAAAAAGAAAAGGCCAGACAGATGGTCTGTCTGGCTGTGTGCATCCTTTTGGCCGCCGCCGCCGTCTTTACTTACGTGACGGTGGTATATCCCCATTACGCGCCGCTGATGCAGTCATAAATCGGGATATGAAGGTATCTGATTTTGATACAGAAGTTCCCGCCCCTGAAAATCTTTGATGGTCATGGCATCAAAGATTTTTTGGGTTATGTTGTCAATATAAGCCCGTTTTTTTCCGGTAATGCAGTAGCGCGCCATGTAGGGTTTTGGTCCGTGGATCCCCACCGGTTCTCCCTCTTCATAAAAAATCTGAGATTCCATCACTTCCGGCCATTCGGCGATATCATAAGCCGCCTGCTGATTGGCGATCATGCCCGGTTTTCCGTGAAAATAGAGGACGGCGCTGTGGTTTTTCATGAAGGGAGTATGGCGCTCCAGAGTTTCCCGAAGGGCTTTCTCATCGAAAAGATAATCCAGAAGAAGTTTTTCTATGGACAGACCGCTGCTGTATTCGATAAGTTCGTGTTCGTATCCAAGAAAACGTCCCGCAATTTCACAGACTTCCAGTTCCTGGCCAGGCGCCCAGAAAAACTGCATGGATATGGCTCCGTTCTGCTGTCCGGTGGCACCGATGTATGTTTCCAGTATCTTTTTTGCAGGTTCGTATACCTGTTCTATCAGCCGGGAGGGATATACGTTTCGTGTGCTGACAGGGATATCCTTCGTTCCGGTGGGGGACTTTTCCCGGTCGGCGATTCCCAGGATGTATACACGGCCGTCCAGTACCCAGGCCATCAGGTTGAATTCATATCCCCTGTTGTATTCCTCCACCAGAATAGCTTTTGTACGGGAAGTGGAGCAGACCCGGTTGAAATGACGGCGGACTTCCCCGGGAGTGTTTAAAACGTATAATCCCCGGGAGCCGTACATATCGATGGGTTTGGTTACCACAGGGAAGCGAAGATCTGCCAGCTGCTGTTCTGTAAATCCCCGTTCCAGACGGACATGGCGGGGAGTCGGAATGTTCAGCTTTCTCAACAGTTCTTTCATTACGAATTTATCCCGGTAGTAGGGAAGCTGTTCCGGTTTTAAATAGCATTTCAATCCTGCCAGGTCGGCAGACTTAACCATGCTCTCGAAAAGTACGTCAGAAAAAGAGGTAATAATAGCGTCCACCTTTTCCTGACGGCAGTATTTGGCAATGGATACCGTTTCAAAAATGTCAACGTCGTATTTTTTATCCGCAATTTTTTTAGCGGGACCGTCGGGGTACCCGTCGCTTACGATCACCGTGCAGCCCCGTTCCTTTGCCATGGCAGTCAGGCGGACAAATTCCTGCAGTGATCCCAATATCATAAGTTTTTTCTTCATATATTATTCTCCCAGTTGCTGCTGTGCGGTCAATACCGCGTCTGCCAGGTGTTCCATTTCCCATTGGCCGTATCGCTGATCGCAGGGCAGGGGCAGAATATTGGCAGCATAATCATATTCAACGGAATCCTCCGGCATCTGTGCAATCACATTGCTCCAGTATGTGGGGACATAGATTTCCTTGGAAGCCAGCTCTTTGCGCAGGGCAGGGCCGTTTTTCGCATAAAAGGGAAAGACAAAAGGCCCGTCCGGAGTGTGCTGATTCATCACGTTGCTTTGCTCCAGCCGTTCGCTGAGATAACGGTAGTTCCGGTTTCTGGTACGACGAACGGCGTCGTAATCAATGGCGCCCAATATATTCTGGGTGAGTAGCGACATCTCTTTGACCGGCTCGTCGGCCAGGGCATGAGCGTTGTCCAGCATTTCCTGATAATAGTGACTGGCACAGTCTTCGTACCGTCCCAGCAGGTGGCCCATTCTGCAGCGGGACTGATCCCTTTTGGCCACAGGGGGAAGGGCAATATCGCAGGAAAGGTAGGCGCCGTCGCTGACGCCGAAAAATTTCCGGCAGGAGTAAAGCGTGGGCACCCCTTTCACCGGCCGCTGAAAAAATGCGTGGGTGTTGTCCACAATGATATTGCCGTAATAATTTTGAAAAGCAAGGATCTGCTGGTCGGTAAGCTGTCCGTAATAATTGACCAGGTACAGATATTCATCTTTCTGGAGCATTCGGGGAAGCTGGGGCGCCAGATTTTCATCAACCCGGTAATATTCCAGGAAAAAACCGGCTTTCCGGCAGGCTTCCGTAACCGATTCACAGAGATAATAAGGGACAAAAAGAGTCCTGCATGTTAAGGCTGACAAAAGGTAAGTCAGGGCGGTACGGCCCAGATTCAATTCGTACAATCCACTGTAATAAGGGCGGGAGTAAAAATGTTCCAGTTCGAAATATCCGCCGATTTCCATAAATAATCAATCCTCCGTATCTTCTTGTCTGATGACGTAGTGGGGCATTTTTTTCGCTTCATTTAAAATGTTCATCAAATACATGCCGATGATGCCAAGGGACAGTAAAGTCAGACTGAATCCGCACAGCGTAATTAACATCAGAGAAGTCCAGCCGGGTACAGACACACCGTACAGAAGGTAGTGAAACAGGTAGTAAATGGCCAAAAACAGGGTAACTGCGAAACCCAGCAGACCGATGTTGCGCACCACCAGCAGCGGAAAAGCCGTATGGGAAGTAATGTCGTAGATAAGATCCTTCACCAGACGCCGGAAAGAATAACCGCTTTTGCCATAGGCCCGGGGGTCATGGTGTACCGTTACGTTAATGATCCGGTTGGAGGTCTGAACCAGCAGGTTGCCGATCTGGGGCAGATGGGTGCTGGTCTGGATGATGGCGTCCACGATAAAGCGGCGCATCAGCCGGAAACTGGTGATTTCCAGGTCAGGATCCTTACCCAGCATCTTGGAAGTAGCCCAGACGGAGAGCCGGGTGCCGGCACGGCGGATGATGTTGTGTTTTCGTCCTTCGTACCGGGCAAGGATGACATCCACATCAGGACGGTCATTCATAACCTGGATCATTTTTGGAAGCTCTTCCGGAGGATGCTGCAGATCGTCGTCCATCGTTATGACGAAATCGCCTTTCACATAAGTAAACCCGCACAGCAGAGCCGGGTGTTGACCGAAATTTCTGGCCATCTGGATGATACGGACCCGTTTATCCTGGCTGCGCAGTTTCTGCATAATCTGAAAAGAAGAATCTTTTGAACTGTCATCCACCAGAATCAGTTCAAAGTCCTCATGGAGCGTCTCTTCAAATACCCGTTTCAGTCTTGTATATAAATCTTCCAGGGTGTGTTCCGAGTTGTAGACGGGAACAACCACAGAATATAAACTCATTTTCATTCTCCTTCGTTTCCGGAAAACCGGATTTTTTATGGTATTATCATACCATTATCATGGGGCCATTTCAACCCGATACTTGTGGGAAATCCTTCATTGGACACTTGTATGGGCACATGAATCGTGATATAATCAATTAGTTTCAGGGAGGAGTGTGTTTATGGAAAAAGCGAAAAAATATATACAGCTGCATTTAAATATTCTATTGTTCTCCCTGACCAGTATTTTTTCAAAACTGGCAAGTATACAGTACAACCAGTCAGGGCTTTCTTCGGTCTGGCTGTATGTGTTTTTGGGATTGATGGTGCTGAACTGCGGCGTTTATGCCATTGCCTGGCAGAAAGTAATTAAAAAGTTTGAGCTGTCGACGGCTTATGCCAATAAAAGCGTTTATCTGATCTGGTCCCAGCTTTGGGCGGTGCTGATTTTTCATGAAAATCTGACCGTAAAGAATGTGATTGGAATGCTGATAGTGTTTATCGGAGTTATGGTGGTGCAGAAAGATGAATAGTTATATGCTTTTGATGTTTGCCGGAACATTTTTTACGGCCCTTTCCCAGATTCTGCTCAAGCAGAGTGCGGGAAAAGAATACTCCCATCCCATACGGGAATATCTGAATTGGAGAGTAATTACGGCATACGGGATTTTTTTCGGAGTGCTGCTGCTGAATACATACGCCTACACCAAGGTGGATATGAAATACGGCCCGGTGATTGATACTTTTGCCTATGTATTTATTCTGATTTTATCCGGACTGATTTTGAAGGAAAAGATTACCAAGAGAAAACTGCTGGGTAATCTGATTATTATTGCAGGCATTCTGATTTACACCTTGTAATGAAAAAAATGTATATTGGGGTGTAAGAAAGACACAAACGGAGGAAACTATGATTGAATTTAACAGAGCTCCCTATGTGGGAAGCGAAATCAAATATATACAGAAGGCGATTGAAAATGGAAAACTCTGCGGGGACGGGCCTTTTACGAAAGAGTGTTCTCTGTGGATGAAAAAGCATTACCGTTCAAAGGAGGTTCTGCTGACCACATCCTGTACCCATGCCCTGGAGATGGCGGCCTTTCTGGCAGATATCCAGCCCGGAGACGAAGTGATCATGCCTTCCTATACCTTTGTGTCTACGGCAGATGCCTTTGTACTGCGGGGGGCAAAAATTGTCTATGTGGATATCCGGCCGGATACCATGAACATAGATGAGACTAAAATTGAAGAGGCAATCACAGAAAAGACCAAAGCCATAGTTCCGGTACATTATGCCGGCGTAGCCTGCGCCATGGACGAGATTATGGAACTGGCGGGAAAATATCATTTAAAAGTGATTGAGGATGCGGCCCAGGGAGTTCATGCCAGTTACAAAGGGCGGGCGCTGGGCACCATCGGGGATTTCGGATGTTACAGCTTTCATGAGACGAAAAATTATACCATGGGAGAGGGAGGAGCTTTGTTATTCCAGGACAGTTCCTATCTGGAGGCGGCGGAAATTCTGAGAGAAAAGGGAACTAACCGCAGCAAGTTTTTCCGGGGACAGATCGACAAATATACCTGGGTGGGATACGGTTCTTCTTATTTGCCCAGTGATATGAACGCTGCGTATCTGTACGGTCAGCTGGAGGCGGCAGACGAGATTAATCATAAGCGCCATGCCATTTATGACTGTTACCATGAAAATCTGGAGGAACTGGAGCGAAAGGGGTATCTGACTCGCCCCACTGTGCCGGATTATGCCCGGCATAACGCCCATATGTATTATATCAAGGTGCAGGATGAACCGGTGAGAAGCGCTCTGATTCAATATCTGAAAGAGCAGGGAATTATGTGCGTATTTCATTATATTCCGCTGCATACTTCACCGGCAGGAAAGAAATTCGGCAGGTTCTGCGGAGAAGATGTGTATACCACCAGGGAAAGCGAACGTCTGGTGCGGCTTCCCATGTTTTATAATCTTTCACTGGATGACGTATGGAAAGTTGTGGACGCCGTTGAAAAATTCTTTAAACAGAGGTAGAGAGCATGGGGCAGTGGCTGAACTATTTAAAAAAAATACGGCCATATAACATACAGAAGGGATTTCGCTATTTAAAGCATTATGGCCTGAAAGAATTTATGGTGCGCCTGTCGGAGCGGATGGAACCGGAGGAAGTGCCCTATGGTCCCTGGTTTGAGAAACACCGGGCAGCGCAGGAAGAACTGGAAAAGCAGAAAGCCAGGAAGTGGGACCGGATGCCCCTTCTCAGCATTGTTGTTCCGGCTTACCGGACACCGGAAGATTTTTTGCGGCAGATGATCGATTCTCTTCTTGCCCAGTCTTATCCTAACTGGGAGCTGTGTATCGCCAACGGGAGTCCTGAGGATGAAAAGATGAAAAGGATTCTGGAGGAGTATGGGAACCGGGACGGGCGGATCCGGGTGAAAAATCTGGATGAAAATCTGGGAATTGCGGAAAATACCAATGCAGCCCTTCATATGGCGAAGGGGGATTTTGTAGGACTTTTGGATCACGATGATCTGCTGGCGCCCGATGCTTTATATGAGGTGACGGATAAAATCCTTTCGGATGATGAAATCGACGCGGTATATACGGATGAGGATAAGGTGACTATGGATCTGAAAGAACATTTTCAGCCTCATTTTAAGCCGGATTTCAGCATTGATCTTTTACGATCCAACAATTATATCTGCCATTTTTTTGCTGTGCGCAGAAATCTGGTGAAAAAAACGGGAGGATTCCGCCGGGAGTACGACGGTGCTCAGGATTATGATTTTATCTTCCGATGCACGGAGGAAGCAAGAAAAATTGCCCATATT
Source organism: Ruminococcus sp. (assembly GCA_050944435.1). Taxonomy (GTDB): domain Bacteria; phylum Bacillota; class Clostridia; order Lachnospirales; family Lachnospiraceae; genus Ruminococcus_G. Next base: position 80,114 of record JBMNRB010000004.1, on the reverse strand, counting down.
CCCAAAGTGCTGTATCACTGGCGAACCCACAGGGAATCCACGGCCGATAATCCGGTCAGCAAAATGTATGCTTTTGAAGCGGGCAGACGGGCGATAGAAGGAAATCTGGCCCGCTGCGGCGTGAAGGGAATCGTCAGCCATACAAAGGATCTGGGATTTTACCGGGTGGACTATCCGGTGGAGGGAAATCCTCTGGTGTCGGTGATTATTCCAAATAAAGATCACAGCGATATGCTGAAGCGATGTGTGGACTCTGTTCTGGAAAAAACAGACTGGAAAAATTATGAAATTATCATTGTGGAAAACAACAGTGTGGAGGAGGAAACTTTTGCCTGCTACAGTAAGCTGGAAGAAAATCCGAAGATCAGGGTGATAAGATGGGAAAGGGAATTTAATTATTCCGCCATTAACAATTTTGCAGCAGAGCGTGCGGCAGGTTCTTACTTTCTGTTTCTCAACAATGATGTGGAAGTGATTTCAGAAAACTGGATGAGCGGCATGCTGGGCAACTGCCAGCGGAGAGAGGTGGGAATCGTAGGGGCGAAACTTTACTATCCCGACAATACCATTCAGCATGCAGGTACGGTGATTGGAATCGGCGGAATTGCCGGTCATGCTTTCTTGAACATGCCCCGTTCCAGGAGCGGATATCTTCATAAAGCTTCGATTCAGCTGAATTTAAGCGCGGTAACGGCTGCCTGCATGATGATGAAACGTTCTGTTTTTGAATCATTGGGAGGCTTTGAAGAGCGGCTGAGCGTGGCTTTCAACGATGTGGATCTGTGTCTGCGGACGGTGGAAGCAGGACATCTGGTGGTATATTATCCCTGGGCGGAACTGTATCATTATGAGTCAAAATCCCGGGGGGCGGAAGACAGTAAGGAAAAGGTACAGAGGTTCCAGAGGGAAATTGAATTTATGAGAACCCGGTGGATAAAGCTGCTGAAAGCCGGCGACCCTTACTATAATAAAAATCTGACGCTGAGCAAATGGAATTATTCTCTGCGTCCGTGAAGAAACACAGGAGAATATATGGAATGAAGGAAGTATCTGTTGTAATTCCAAATTATAATGGAATTGCATTTATAAGGCCGTGCCTCGACAGCCTGTTGCAGCAGACGTTCCAAAGTTTTGAGATTTTGGTAGTGGACAACGGTTCGCAAGATGGGAGCCGGGAGACGGTGCAGTCAGAGTATCCCGGCGTGAAACTGATTCCTCTTTCGGAAAATACCGGATTCTGTCATGCAGTTAATGTGGGAATTAAAGAGGCAAAAGCCCCCTATGTTATTCTGCTGAATAACGATACCCAGGTTCATCCGGATTTTGTAATGGAAATGCAAAAAGGAATCAAAGAAAGACCCCGGGCCTTTTCCTGCGGTGCAAAAATGATCCAGATGGCAGACCGCAGCAAAATAGACGATGCCGGAGATTATTACAACGCTTTGGGCTGGGCCTTCGCAAGGGGAAAAGGGAAACCACAGAACCGATATCAGAAGCCCTGCAAAATTTTTACCGCCTGCGGCGGAGCGGTGATTTATAAAAAGGAACTTCTGAAAAAAACAGGATTGTTCGATGAAGAACATTTTGCTTATCTGGAAGATATGGATCTTGGATACCGGGCGCGGATTTTGGGATATGAAAACTGGTTTCTTCCAGATGCCATAGTCTATCATGCGGGAAGCGGAACCAGCGGTTCCAGATATAATCTGTTTAAAGTACGGTATTCTTCCAGAAATAATGTATATATGATTTATAAGAATATGCCTTTAGGACAGATCTTTTTGAATCTGCCGTTCCTGATGGCCGGATTTGCCATAAAGCTGATTTTTTTTGGAGTGAAAGGTTTTGGCAGAGAATATGCGGCGGGCATAAAAAATGGTTTTTCCCTTTGTTTTCAGGGGAGAAAAAAAGGGAAAAAAGTAAAATTTTCGTGGAAAAATCTGAAAAATTACGGCATTATCCAGCTTCAGCTGTGGATAAATCTGTTTCGGCGTTTTATAGGGTAAAAAATAGGATATTGCCTTATGATGTAACTTAGTGTATATTAATAGAATAGTGTGGAAAGGTATAGCGGGTGATCCCAAGTGATAAAAGACAACCAGAAGTACTTTAACCGGCTGCATATACTGATTGACGCTTTAGTGATTGCGGCGTCTTACTGGCTTGCATGGTTTCTTAAATTTGAAACGGGACTGTTCGAATCAGTTCGGACGTTGTCTTTCCAGTATTATATGACAGCGCTTCTGCTCATTGTGCCGATGTATCTGATTCTGTATTCCGCATTTAACCTGTATACGCCCAAGCGGGTACAGGGAAGAAGGCTGGAGCTGGCCAACATAGTAAAAGCCAATACGATTGGACTTTTTATCCTGATTGTGATATTGTATGTGGCGAGGATTATTGATTTTTCCCGTACGGTGCTGGTTCTTTTCTTCTTTGTCAATATTGCTGCGGAAGAAATTGTCCGTATGATTATCCGTCAGGTTCTGCGGGATATCCGCCGGAAAGGCCTGAATCAGAAGCATATCGTGCTGGTAGGCTACAGCAGGGCGGCGGAAGAATACATCGACCGGATACTGGCCAATCCCCAGTGGGGATATACGGTGAGAGGAATTCTTGATGATTCCGTGGAGGCCGGAACAGATTACAGGGGAATTAAAGTACTGGGAAGAATTGACAATCTGATGATTATACTGCCTCAGAACAGGCTGGATGAAATTGCCATAACCCTGGGGCTGAACGACTACAGCCGTCTGGAAGAGATTGTGGCGCTCTGTGAGAAATCCGGAGTGCATACCAAGTTTATTCCGGACTATAATAACATTATTCCTACGAAGCCATATACGGAAGATCTGCTGGGACTTCCGGTGATTAATATACGGTATGTGCCGCTGAGCAATACTTTTCAGTTTGTGCTGAAGAGGATTACGGATATTTTCGGATCGCTGGCGGCAATTGTACTGTTTTCTCCGGTCATGCTGCTGTGCGCGATTCTGGTAAAGGCCACTTCTCCCGGCCCAGTGCTGTACAAGCAGGTTCGTGTGGGACTGCACAACAAAAATTTTGAAATGTATAAGTTCCGTTCCATGGAAGTTCAGCCGGAGGCAGAGGAGAAAAAAGCATGGACAGTAAAAAACGATCCCCGGGTTACCGGAATTGGGAAGATTATGCGAAAGACGAGTCTGGATGAACTGCCTCAGCTTTTCAACATATTGAAAGGCGATATGAGTCTGGTAGGTCCAAGACCGGAGCGTCCCTTTTTTGTGGAGAAATTCCGTGAAGAGATTCCCCGTTACATGGTCAAGCATCAGGTAAGGCCGGGCCTCACCGGGTGGGCGCAGATCAACGGCTACAGAGGGGATACTTCCATCCGGAAGCGTATAGAGTATGACTTATATTATATTGAGAATTGGACTTTGGGTTTGGACATAAAGATTTTGTTTCTGACGATTTTCAAAGGGTTTATCAATAAAAACGCATACTAAAGAAATGTAAGAGGTTTTATTATGGCAAAAAAGATGAGAACAAAGGCGATGAAACGCAGAAGAAGAAGGAGAATAATTTTTATCTTCGAAGTATTGATTCTTCTGATCCTTGTAGGGGGGATCTTTGTCTATGCCCAGATTAACAAAAAGCTGGATACGATGCAGGACAGTGACGTGGATATGAGTCAAGTGGAAGTCAATGAAGGCGTGGAGGATGTGAAAGGGTATCAGACCATAGCACTGGTGGGACTGGACAACACCACTCAGACGCTTGACTACGGCAACAGCGATACCATGATTATTGCCAGTATCAACAACGACACGAAAAAAGTCAAACTGGTTTCCGTTTACCGGGATACTTATCTGAATGTTGGGACAGATTCAGAAAGCGGCGAGGATATTTATACGAAGGCCAATGCGGCATACGCATACGGCGGTGCACAGCAGATGATGAATATGATGAATAAAAATCTGGATTTAAATCTGGACGGCTATGTGACGGTGGACTTTAACGCAGTGGCGGAAGCCATCGATCTGCTGGGTGGTCTGGACATTGAGATGACGGCCGATGAGGTGGAGCATATGAACAATTACTGTGTGGAAACCTCGGAACGGACAGGAAAAAGTTATGAAGAAATCTATCCGGAAGACGGAGTCCATCATCTGAACGGCGTACAGGCGGTATCTTATGCCAGAATTCGTTATACGGCCGGAAATGATTTCCGCCGTGCTGCCCGCCAGAGGCTGGTAATCTATAAGATGGTAGAAAAGGCAAAAAATTCAAGCTGGACTACGCTGAACAAAATTATTGATACTGTCTGCCCGATGGTTGCCACCAGTTTGTCCAAAACAGATATCCTGAAAATGGCCATGAATATGATTACCTACGACATTGAAGATCAGACCGGATTTCCATCCAAGCATCTGGAAGGTGAAACCATTAAGGATGCCATTGGTACGGATGCGGTTCTGCCTGTGACCTTGGAGCAGAATGTGATTGATCTTCATGAATTCCTCTATCCCGAGGAGACAGACTACGTACCCTCCGCTACAGTACAGGAGTACAGCGACCATATTATTGAGATCAGCGGATACGGGGAAGAGGATATTCCGGCACAGTCGGAGGATGGAGCCCTTCCTCTTGATTCTTTTTAACTTATATGTCAGATGAATAAATGATATGACAGGGTGCTGACAGACGGTGATGCGTTTGCAGCACCCTGTTATTATCCGGAACAATTGGGAAATTTCAGAGGGAAAAAGATGAATAAGACAGTTGATGTGGTAATTCCAACCTTTCGTCCGGATGAACGGGTTCTGAAACTGCTGAAAAGTCTGTTGGAACAGAGTTATCCAGTTGATCATATTCTCATTGTAAATACGCAGAAAGAACACTGGAACGGAAAAATTGACGGAATGTCGGAAAAAATTATCGTAGAACATATTGAAAAACAGGAGTTTGACCATGGAGCCACCAGGCATCGGGCGCTGTTGATGTCCAGGGCGGATGTGGTAGTTTTTATGACCCAGGACGCCCTTCCGGCTGACCGAGAACTGACGGAAAAACTGATGAAGGCCATGGAAAACCGGGAAGTGGGTGCGGCTTACGCAAGGCAGCTGCCGGCCCAGGACTGCGGTTTCATCGAACGATATACGAGAAACTTTAATTATCCGTCTCAAAGCCGGGTGAAGGGGCGGGAGGATATAAAGGAGCTGGGGATAAAAACATACTTTTGTTCCAACGTCTGCGCGGCCTATGACAGAAAAATATATCTGGAAATGGGCGGTTTTGAAAAGCATACAATATTTAATGAAGATATGATCATGGCTGCCCGAATGATAAAGGCGGGATATAAAGTGGCCTATGCGGCGGATGCCCAGGTTATCCACTCCCACAATTACAGCGGCATACGGCAGCTTCACCGGAATTTTGACCTGGCAGTCTCCCAGGCGGATCATCCGGAAATTTTTCAGACAGTTTCTTCGGAGGGGGAAGGCATTCGCCTGGTAAAAAAGACGGCGGCCTATCTGGCTGTGCGCAGACCCTGGCTTCTGCCCAAACTGATCTGGCAGAGCGGCTGTAAATATCTGGGGTTCTGGCTGGGAAAACGATACCGGAGGCTTCCCAGAGCATTGGTGTTAAAGCTTACGATGAATAAGGAATACTGGAATCAGAAGCTTTCATGATTTTTTTATGACTTTATCACATATTCAACACAATTTGCATTTAAAATATAAGTATAAAATGGCAGTGAAGTCGAAAGAAGAGAGGTATGGATAATGAGTGATGATTGGAGAAAGGATGGAAAGGAATCCGGCAGTTCCTGGAGTCAGCAGGAGGAAGATACATGGAGAGAAGCTTCTGCCTGGGAAGAACAGAGAAACCAGTCAGAAAGTTCTGAATCGACTTGGGATGAGCAAAGTGGGACGGATACCATCTACAGTTGGGTCAATCCAAAATTGAAAGAGAAAAAGGAAGAGAAAGAATGGGATGACGGTGAGAAAAGATACGCTTCCTATGAATTTTCCCAGCCCCAGGAAGAGACAGCCAGCGCACCGAAGAAGAAGTCCCGCGGTCTTCTGAAAAAATTCGGTCTCTGTGCAGCTCTGGCTGTGGTTTTCGGCGTGATTTCCGGTGTGATTATTCTGGGAATTACTTCGTTGGGCGGCGGGGAAGAACCTGCCCAGCAGGCGCAGATCCAGGAGACGGTTCCTGCGGCGGAACCGGTACAGTCTTCAAATGAGGAAAGCGTATCCTCTGGGAATACGGTGGCGGATGTGGCGGCCAATTCTATGCCTTCCGTAGTTGCCATCAGCAACGTGGGGATTCAGGAAATTCAGAATTTCTTTGGCGGCACACAGGAATATCAAAGTGAGAGCAGCGGCTCCGGCATCATCGTGGGCCAGAATGAGACGGAACTTCTGGTGGCCACCAATAATCATGTGGTGACGGGGGCGGATACCATTACGGTCAGTTTTATCGACGAAACTTCAGCAGAGGCACAGATCAAGGGTACAGATGCCAACAATGATCTTGCCGTGGTAGCGGTCAGTCTTTCTGATCTGTCCAGTGACACCCTTTCTGCAATTAAAGTTGCCACTCTGGGAAATTCCGATGATTTAGTGGTTGGAGAACAGGTGGTGGCCATTGGAAATGCACTGGGATATGGACAGTCTGTGACTTCCGGATATGTCAGCGCTCTTAACAGGGAGGTAACGGTGGACAATGTAACGGCAGAGCTGATTCAGACAGATGCGGCGATTAATCCGGGAAACAGCGGCGGCGCGCTGTTGAATATGAACGGGGAACTGATCGGGATCAATGCGGTTAAGTTCGCTTCCAGTGAGGTGGAAGGGATGGGATATGCCATTCCCGTAAGTACTGCGGAGCCCATTCTGGATGATCTGATGAGCCGGGAAACCCGTCAGAAAGTGGATGAAAGCCAGGCTGCCTATTTGGGCATTACCTGTACCAACGTGACGACAGAGACGCAGCAGATGTACAATCTTCCGGCAGGTGTGTTTGTGGATACGGTAAATGAAGGCAGCGCAGCGGAAAAGGCAGGCATGATTAAAGGCGACATTATTACGGAATTCGATGGAACCACCATTGCATCCTACGACGAGCTGGTAAATACGCTGGAATATTATGCGGCCGGTGAGGAAGTGGATCTTATTGTAATGCGTGCAGAAAGCGGAGAATATAAGGAAGTGGAACTGCATCTGACGCTGGATGCAAGACCTGCTGATATGAATTAGCAGTTTTTCGAAAGGAGAAAATGATGAGGCTGTCCCTATGACGGCCTCATTATTGTATCGTTATAAAAACTTCACTTGTAGGGCGCAGGTATATAAGATATAATAAAGCCATGAAAGAGAGGACAGAATATTGACAGATGATAATAAAGAATTAACAGAACAGACGGATATGGAAAACGGAGATCTGCAGGAAGCTTCGGGACAGGAAAATACAAAGGAAGATGAATATGAAAAAATCTGTTTCCTGTGCAGGCGCCCGGAAAGCAAAGCCGGGAAAATGATTGAACTTCCCAGCAATATTTATATATGCACAGATTGTATGCAGAAAAGCTTTGATACCATGAACCGAAGCAATATCAATTATTCAGATCTGATGCAGCATATGCCCAATATCAGCATGATCGATCTGTCTAATCTGCAGAACCGTGTACCGGAGAAACAGCGGACAAAGAAGAAAAAAGCAAAGGAAGAAAAACCTGCAATGTCAATCCGCGACATCCCGGCGCCTCATAAGATAAAAGCCAGTCTGGATGAATATGTCATCGGACAGGAGCAGGCGAAAAAGGTGATGGCGGTGGCCGTCTATAATCATTACAAAAGAGTATTTTCCGATATAAATGACGGTGTGGAAATCGAAAAATCCAATATGCTGATGATCGGTCCCACCGGAAGCGGAAAAACCTATATGGTGCAGACCCTGGCCAAGCTTCTGGATGTGCCCCTTGCCATCACAGACGCCACTTCGCTGACGGAGGCGGGGTATATCGGCGATGATATTGAAAGTGTGGTTTCCAAGCTGCTGGCGGCGGCGGATAATGATGTGGAGCGGGCGGAACACGGGATTATCTTCGTGGATGAGATTGATAAGATTGCCAAGAAAAAAAATACCAATCAGCGGGATGTCAGCGGAGAGGCAGTGCAGCAGGGTATGCTGAAACTGCTGGAAGGAGCGGATATCGAAGTTCCGGTAGGGGCCAACAGCAAAAATGCTATGGTGCCGCTGACTACAGTAAACACAAGGAATATTCTTTTTATCTGCGGCGGCGCTTTTCCGGATCTGGAAGATGTGATTAAGGAGAGGCTGAATCAGCAGGCGTCCATTGGCTTTCGCTCGGATCTGAAGGATAAATATGACCATGATCCGGATATTCTGTCGAAAGTAACGCTGGAAGATCTGCGCAAGTTTGGTATGGTGCCGGAGTTTTTGGGACGGCTTCCCATTGTATTTACCCTTCAGGGTCTGACGGAAGATATGCTGGTGGACATCTTAAAGGAGCCGAAAAATGCTATTTTGAAACAGTACAAGAAACTGTTGGCCATGGATGAGGTTAAACTGGAATTTGATGAAGGCGCGCTGCGGGCCATTGCGCGCAAGGCGATGGAAAAAGACACGGGGGCGCGGGCTCTGCGGGCTATCATCGAAGAGTACATGCTGGATATTATGTATGAAATTCCCAAAGACGACAGTATCGGTCAGGTGATTATTACCAGAGAATATATTGAACACACAGGAGGACCGAAGATTTTCCTGAGAGGTCAGGAGGTTCCCATGTTGGAAGGAGAAGTGCAGTAGAAAGGAGAAAGAAAATGCCGGATATTAAATTTGATGATTTAAGCAAGACCATCAGCAATGCTGCTGAGACGGTGGGAAAGAAAACGGAGCTGTTCCTGGAGATTCAGAAAATGAAGTCCCAGCTTCATTCTGCAAAAAGAGCAGTGGAAAAAAGTTATATCGATCTGGGAGAACTGATCTATCATCGGTATGATGCAGGAGAAGCGGTGGATGCTGAAGTGGCTGTTATCTGTGAGGATATTTCCCAGATGAAAGCGGTGATGGACGAGCTGAAGGAAGAACTGGCGCTGAAAAAGGGACGGAAGATATGTCCCGTATGCCAGGCGGAAGTGGCGGCAGAATCCATCTACTGTATGAAATGCGGCAGCAAGATTGTTTCCGAAGAACCAAAACCGGACGGGGTGTTTGAGGAAGAACAGGCAATGACGGAACCGGAGAAAGAAAGGGAAGAAGAGGAGCAGGAGAAGGAATGATCTATCTTGGAATTGCAGCTCTTGTATTTGCGCTGGACTGGTATCTGAAAAACAGAGCTGAAAAAAATCTCAAGGAGGATACGGTTCGGGAGGTGGCAAAGGATCACATCCTGATCCGTAAATTACATAATCATGGATTGGCTCTTGGAATAATGAGAAAGCGGCCTAAGACGGTTTTGTGGACGACGGCAGGGGTGACGGGAGGGGTGATTCTGTACTTCTTCCGTCTGCTGAAAAATGGAGGGAACACGCTGCAGAAACTGGGGTGCGCCCTGGTGGCAGGCGGCGGTCTGAATAATCTGCTTGACAGGAAAAAGAAAGGATATGTGACCGATTATTTCAGTTTCAATGTGGAGTGGGAAAAACTCCGTAAGATTGTATTTAATTTATCCGATATGTTCATTTTCCTTGGCGCCTTTTTTGTGATTTTAGGAGAACTGCAAAAGAACCTGAAAAAATAACTTGTGATCAAACAAAAACAGGAAAGACAAAATGCCTTTCCTGTTTTTGCTTTTTGATTTAGTTTAATGAGGGGGGAGATAGTGAGTGGTTAATCAACTATCTGTAATATACTATAACTTGAAAATGTGTCCAGAGTATGTCTTTGAGCTTAAAGAAAGATAAAATTTATAAAGAAACAGTAAAATAATTTCAGACATAAAAAAGATGCAGGAGATGGGACTTGAACCCACACGATCTTGCGACCACAGGCACCTGAAGCCTGCGCGTCTGCCAATTCCGCCACTCCTGCATATTTCTGCGCTGACTCGCAAAACATATAATACCGAATATCTGATAAAATGTCAAGTGCTAATTAAAAAAATAAAAAAAATATTTATTCCTGCATTACTTCGGTAAAAGATGCAGGAGATGGGACTTGAACCCACACGATCTTGCGACCACAGGCACCTGAAGCCTGCGCGTCTGCCAATTCCGCCACTCCTGCATGTTCTGCGAACCACTCGCAAAGACTATTCTATCGAATTTTTCCCGGAATGTCAATCATAAAATTTAATTTTTTATATTTTCTGAATAATATTGAATTATATGGTATAATATGTTAAACTATTTGGCTAGAAAAAAGGGCATATGACGTTTTATGCCAAAATAACGGCGTAAATGTAGTAGAAAGGAACAGGGTGGAACGATGAAAGCTTTTCTGATTTTAGAAGACGGACATGTATTTACGGGAACCAGCATCGGTTCGAAAAAAGAAGTCATAAGCGAGATTGTGTTTAATACCTCCATGACTGGATATCTGGAGGTGCTGACGGACCCCTCTTATGCGGGGCAGGCAGTGTGTATGACCTATCCCCTCATTGGCAATTACGGCATCTGTTACGATGACTGCGAATCTTTGAGACCCTGGCCGGATGGATATATCGTCAGAGAACTATCCAGAATGCCCAGCAATTTCAGAAGTGAAGATACCATTCAGAATTTCCTGAAGCGTTTTGATATCCCGGGAATCGCCGGAATCGATACCCGTGCTCTGACTAAGATTCTGCGAGAAAAGGGAACGATGAATGGAATGATCACCACTGATGAGAATTATTCCATGGAGGAAGTTCTTCCAAAGCTGAAAGCCTACACCACGGGAAAGGTTGTGGAGAAGGTTACCTGTTCTGAAATATCCGTAAAAAGAGGCGCCGGTTTTAAAGTGGCATTGATGGATTTCGGAGCCAAAGAGAATATTGCCCGTTCTCTGCAAAAACGAGGATGCCAGGTGACGGTATACCCGGCGCTGACCAGCGCAGAGAGAATTCTGGCGGACCGGCCCGACGGCATTATGCTGTCCAATGGTCCCGGGGACCCCAAAGAATGTACTTCCATTATAAAAGAGATAAGAAAACTTTATGACTCCGACGTGCCTATTTTTGCCATCTGTCTGGGGCATCAGCTGATGGCCCTGGCGACAGGGGCGGACACCCATAAGATGAAATACGGGCACAGAGGAGGTAACCATCCGGTAAAAGATCTGGAAACTGGCCGGGTTTATATTTCTTCCCAGAACCATGGCTACGTAGTGGATACAGATAAACTGGATCCGGCGGTGGCTGTTCCGGCATTTGTCAATGTGAATGACGGAACCAATGAAGGCCTTTCTTATACAGGAAAAAATATTTTTACCGTTCAGTTCCATCCGGAGGCCTGCCCTGGCCCTCAGGATTCAGAATATCTGTTCGACCGTTTTATTAAAATGATGGGAGGTATGGAATAATGCCAAGAAATCCGGAAATTAAAAAAGTTTTGGTGTTGGGCTCAGGACCCATTGTAATCGGCCAGGCGGCGGAATTTGACTATGCAGGCACACAGGCCTGCCGTTCTCTGAAGGAGGAAGGTATTGAAGTAGTTCTTCTGAATTCCAATCCGGCCACCATCATGACGGACAAAGATATTGCCGACCGCGTATATATTGAGCCGCTGACTGTAGAGGTGGTGGAGCAGCTGATTGAGAAGGAAAAGCCGGACAGCGTTCTTCCCACATTGGGAGGACAGGCAGGACTGAATCTTGCCATGGCGCTGGAGGAAAGCGGTTTTCTGAAAGAAAAGAACGTCCGGCTCATCGGCACTACGGCAGAGACCATCAAGAAGGCGGAGGATCGTCAGGAATTTAAAAATACTATGGAGAAAATCCATGAACCCATTGCAGCATCTTTGGTGGTGGAAAGTGTGGAGGACGGCATTGCCTTTACCAATACCATCGGATATCCTGTCGTACTGCGGCCCGCCTATACTCTGGGGGGAAGCGGCGGCGGAATTGCCCACAATGAAGAGGAATTGGTGGAAATCCTGCAGAACGGCCTGCGCCTTTCCAGAGTGGGGCAGGTTCTGGTGGAACGCTGCATTGCCGGCTGGAAAGAAATTGAATACGAAGTGATGAGGGACAGTAAAGGCAACTGCATTACCGTCTGCAACATGGAAAATATTGACCCGGTGGGTGTGCATACGGGAGACAGCATCGTCGTGGCGCCTTCACAGACGCTGGGGGACAAGGAATATCAGATGCTGCGTACTTCGGCACTGAATATTATCAGCGAATTAAACATTACCGGCGGCTGTAATGTACAGTATGCATTAAATCCCGACAGCTTTGAATATTGTGTTATTGAGGTAAATCCCCGTGTCAGCCGTTCTTCGGCGCTGGCATCCAAAGCTACGGGATATCCCATCGCCAAAGTGGCGGCCAAAATTGCTTTGGGCTATACTCTGGATGAGATTAAAAATGCCATCACAGGGAAAACTTACGCCAGTTTTGAACCAATGTTGGATTACTGCGTGGTAAAACTTCCGCGCCTTCCCTTTGATAAATTTATCAGCGCAAAACGGACGCTCACGACTCAGATGAAAGCAACGGGAGAGGTAATGAGCATCTGCAATAATTTTGAGGGAGCGCTGATGAAGGCCATCCGGTCTCTGGAACAGCATGTGGACAGCCTGATGTCCTATGATTTCACCCATCTGTCCCAGGAGGAGCTTCTGGAAGAGTTAAGACGGGTGGACGATATGAGAATCTGGAGAATTGCAGAAAGCATCCGTCGGGGCATCAGTCAGGAAGAGATCCATGAGCGGACCAGGATTGATTTGTGGTTCATCGATAAAATCGCCATACTGGTGGAGATGGAACAGGAATTAAAGAGCCGGGAACTGACTCCGGAGCTTTTAAGGGAAGCAAAACGTCTGGAATTCCCGGATCATGTGATCGGAAAACTTACCGGAAAAAGTGCAGAAGAAGTCAAAACCATGCGCAGAGAAAACGGCATTGCGGCCGCCTTCAAGATGGTGGATACCTGTGCCGCTGAGTTTGCGGCAGCCACGCCTTATTACTATTCCGTACACGGCGGTGAAAATGAAGCGGCGGCTACAGACCGGAAAAAGGTGCTGGTGCTGGGTTCAGGTCCCATTCGCATCGGCCAGGGAATTGAATTTGACTTCTGTTCCGTTCACTGTACCTGGGCCTTTGAAAAAGAAGGGTACGAAACGATCATTGTCAACAACAATCCGGAAACGGTAAGTACAGATTTTGATATCGCAGATAAATTATATTTTGAGCCGCTGACGCCGGAAGATGTGGAAAACATTGTGGAAATCGAAAAACCCGACGGCGCGGTGGTGCAGTTCGGCGGACAGACGGCCATCAAGCTGACGGAAGCGCTGATTAAGATGGGAGTGAAAATTCTGGGAACTTCGGCTGAAAATGTGGATGCCGCTGAGGACCGGGAACTTTTTGACGAGATTCTGGAACAATGTCAGATTCCAAGACCCAAGGGACATACTGTATTTACGGCGGAGGAAGCAAAAAAGGCAGCCAATGAGCTGGGATATCCCGTGCTGGTAAGACCTTCTTACGTACTGGGCGGTCAGGGAATGCAGATTGCCATCAGCGATCAGGACGTGGATGAGTTTATCGGCATTATCAACAGGATCGCTCAGGAACACCCCATCCTGGTGGATAAGTACCTGCAGGGGAAAGAGATCGAAGTGGACGCTGTCTGCGACGGGGAAGATATTCTGATTCCCGGTATTATGGAACATATTGAACGGGCAGGAATTCATTCCGGGGACAGTATTTCCGTATATCCGGCGCAGACGATCAGTGAAAGCGCCAAAAAGACGATAGAAGAATATACTCGCCGGCTGGCGAAGTCTCTTCATGTGGTGGGAATGATTAACATTCAGTTTATCGTGTGTGAGGAACAGGTATACGTAATTGAGGTGAATCCCAGATCCAGCCGTACGGTGCCCTATATCAGCAAAGTGACGGGAATTCCCATTGTGCCGCTGGCGACCAAGGTTATTCTTGGATATAAACTGAAAGAAATGGGCTACCAGCCTGGACTTCAGCCGGAGGCGGCCCACATTGCCGTTAAGATGCCGGTATTCTCTTTTGAAAAGATCAGAGGAGCGGACGTAAATCTGGGACCGGAGATGAAATCCACCGGAGAATGTCTGGGAATTGCGTCTACCTTCAATGAGGCCCTTTATAAAGCCTTCCTGGGCGCCGGGATTAATTTGCCGAAGCACAAAAACATGATCATTACCGTAAAAGATGAAGATAAGCAGGAAGTAATTGAGATTGCCAGACGGTTCCGAAATCTGGGGTACCGGATATATGCCACCCGCAGTACGGCCAAAGTGCTGAATGAAAACGGGGTGGAAGCCATTCGTACCAATAAAATTGAACAGCCGTCGCCCAATCTGATGGATCTGATTCTGGGGCACAAAATAGATTTGGTTATCGATACGCCTTCCCAGGGAGTGGAGAAAGCAAGAGACGGATTCATCATCCGGCGCAACGCCATTGAGACGGGAGTGAACGTGCTCACCTCTCTGGATACGGCGGCGGCGCTGGTAACCAGCTTGGAGAATACTGATGTAAAGAAACTGACACTCATTGATATCGCAACGATTGAATAATCGGGATAGGAGAAAATGTGAGCTGGATTGAATTATTAAAAGTAATATTTTTGGGAATCGTGGAAGGAATTACGGAATGGCTTCCGGTCAGCAGTACAGGGCACATGATTTTAGTGGATGAATTTATTCATCTGAATGTCAGCAATGAGTTTCTGCAGATGTTTCTTGTGGTTATTCAGCTGGGAGCCATACTGGCGGTTGTGCTGGTTTTCTGGCAGAAGCTGTGGCCCTTTCATCGGAAAAAATCGGAACCCCAGGAGAGTTTCTGGGAGAAAAAGAGCGGAAACAGGATGGTTGCAGGGCTTCAAACCTTTGCTGATCATTACGTGTTCATGGATAAGATCATCATGTGGCTAAAGATTGCCGTATCCTGCCTTCCGGCCATGGTAATCGGTCTTTTGTTCAACGATTGGATAGAGGAAAAGCTGAATAATTACATCGTGGTAGCTTTGATGCTGCTGGTGTACGGCGTTTTGTTTATCGTAATTGAGAATTTTAATAAAAGAAGAAAGCCATCCATGAGAAACATTAACGACATTACATGGAAGACGGCGCTGTTGATCGGAGTTTTCCAGGTGCTTGCAATAGTGCCGGGAACCTCCCGGTCCGGAGCGACGATTATCGGAGGAATTTTATTGGGCACTTCCAGAAAACTGGCGGCGGAATATACGTTTTTCCTGGCTGTTCCGGTGATGTTTGGGGCCAGTCTGCTGAAGATAGTAAACTTCGGACTGAGTTTTACCGGCGCGGAAATTGTATATCTGCTTACCGGTATGATCGTTGCTTTCCTGGTTTCTATTCTGTCAATCAAATTTTTGATGGGCTACGTTCGTAAACATGACTTTAAAGTATTCGGATGGTACAGGATTGTACTGGGTGTTTTGATTTTGGGATATTTTGTAGGAAAAAATGTGATTGCGTAAAAATGACAAAAATGGAGGTTGCGTCATGGCAAGAAAGAAAGTGGTAGTGGCTCTGGGACACAGGGCTTTGGGGGTAACGCTCCCGCAGCAGAAGGAGGCGACGAAGAAAACGGCGAAATCCATCGCCGACCTGGTGGAAGCCGGGGCGGATGTGGTGATTTCCCACAGCAATGTGCCTCAGGTGGGGATGATTCACATGGCAATGAATGAGTTTGGAAAAATGCATCCCGATTATACGTACGCGCCCATGTCAGTTTGTTCTGCCATGAGCCAGGGATATATCGGCTACGATCTGCAGAATGCGATCCGTACGGAATTGCTGGACCGGGGGATTTATAAGCCGGTCTGCACTATTCTGACCCAGGTGACGGTGGATCCCTACGACGAAGCTTTTCACAAACCGGTGAAGGTCATCGGGCGTTATCTGACGGAAGAGGAAGCGGAAGCGGAAGAGAAAAAAGGAAATTACGTGGTCAGGGAGGAAAAAGGATACCGCAGAATCGTGGCGGCTCCCAAACCTCAGGAGATCATTGAACTGGATTCCATCAAAGCCCTGTCGGATGCTGGACATATCGTCATTGCCTGCGGCGGAGGAGGAATACCTGTTCTGCAGCAGCATACCCGTCTCCAGGGAGCCAGCGCCGTCATTGAAAAGGATTATGCCAGCGGCCGTCTGGCGGAGGAACTGGACGCAGATGATCTGCTGATTCTGACCAGCGTGGAATACGTATCAGTGAATTATCAGAGAGAAGGGGAGAAAGACCTGGGGGAAATTTCCCTTTCAGAAGCCAGAATGTATATGGAAAATGAGGAATTCGAAAAGAATACCATGCTGCCGAAGATAGAGGCCTCTGTGGAATTCGTGGAGAAGAAAGAGGGCAGACGGGCAGTGATTACTTCCATTGATAAAGCGAAAGACGGTTTTCTTGGAAAAACCGGCACCGTTATCCGGAGCTGAAACCAGAGATTACCCTTAGCGTTACAGAAGAAAAGCATTCCCAAAAGGGGGTGCTTTTCTTTGATTCCTTGAAAAGCTCCGGTGAGTATGATATCCTAAGATAAGTGTAAAATGTTCAGGAAAGCGGAGGAAAGCCATGAAACTTACGAAATTATTGGAACGGCTGGAATACCGGTGCATAAATGGAAGCGCCGACGCAGAAATCGATCAGGTGGTAAATGATTCCAGAAAGGCGGGCCCTGGTTCTCTGTTTATCTGCATTCGGGGCGCCGTTGTGGATGGTCATACCTTTGTGGACGCCGTGGTGAAACAGGGGGCGAAGGTTATTGTGGCGGAGGAAGCGGTGAAGGTGCCTCGGGATATGACCGTTATTCAGGTGGCAGACACCCGGTACGCCATGGCGATGATTTCCGCCGCCTTTTACGGGTATCCTGCCGAACAGCTGAAAGTGATCGGAATAACGGGGACGAAGGGAAAAACCACCACTACTTATATGGTGAAATCCATCCTGGAGAATGCCGGACATAAAGTGGGGCTGATCGGTACCATAGAATCCATCATCGGCGATGAGGTAATTCCCTCGGCCAATACGACGCCGGAATCTCTTACCATTCAGCATTATTTCAGAAAAATGCTGGACGCCGGATGCGACTGTGCCGTGATGGAAGTATCTTCCCAGGGACTTAAACTGGACAGAACAGCCGGGATTCCCTTTGAGATCGGCATTTTTACCAACATCGAACCGGATCATATCGGTCCCAATGAGCATGCCAGTTTCGAAGAATATCTGGAGTGCAAAAGCCGCCTCCTGAAACAGTGCCGGATTGGAATCGTCAATGCAGATGATCAGCATCTGGAGCAGATAATCGAAGGGCATACCTGCAGTCTGGAAACTTTCGGATTTTCCAAGGACGCGGATCTTCGGGCGGAAAATGCCCATCTCGTCTCACGTCCGGGCTATTTGGGCGTGGCTTACCAGGTAAAAGGCCGGATGGATTTTCCGGTGGAAATTGATATCCCGGGAAGGTTCAGTATTTACAATTCTTTGACCGCCATTGCCGTCTGCCGTCATTTCAATGTGAGTGAAGAGAATATTGTAAAGGCGTTGAAAAAAGCCAGAGTAAAAGGAAGGACAGAGATGATCAAAGTGTCCGATGAGTTTACTCTGATGATCGACTATGCTCATAACGCCATGAGCCTGGAGAGCCTGTTGAGCACGCTGAGAGAATATCATCCACACCGTCTGGTGTGTCTCTTTGGATGCGGCGGAAACCGTTCAAAGCTGCGGCGGTATGAAATGGGAGAAGTTTCAGGAAGACTGGCTGATCTTACCATCATTACTTCAGATAACCCAAGATTTGAAGAACCCCAGGATATCATCGACGATATTAAAAAGGGGATGGAAAAAACCAAAGGAAAATTTGTGGAGATCATCGACCGCAAAGAAGCCATTGCCTATGCAATTCACCATGGAGAGCCGGGGGACATTATTGTGCTGGCCGGGAAGGGGCACGAGGATTACCAGGAAATCAAAGGGAAAAAATATCCCATGGATGAAAGAGACCTGATACGGGATATTCTGGAAGGAAAATAGAACGGAATGAAAAATGCCTATGCAGATGTGATTGTGAATATTTCCAGCGGTGAACTGGATCGGGTATTTCAATACCGGATTCCAGAGGAGATGGCGGACCGGGTAAAAACAGGGACACTGGTGACGGTTCCCTTCGGCCGGGGAAACCGCAGCGTGAAAGCTTATGTGCTGGAAATCACTGATAAGGCAGACATCGAAGAGGAGAAAATAAAAGAGATTCTTTCTGTTCCCCAGGAACCGGTCACGGTGGAGTCGAAGCTGATTACTCTGGCGGTTTGGATGAAGGAGACTTATGGCTGCACCATGCTGCAGGCGCTGAAGACCGTTCTCCCCATGAAAGAAAAAATTAAAGAAAAGAAAAAAAGAAGGATTGTTCTCAATGTATCTGCGGAAGAGGCGGAAAAAGTTCTGGAGGAATGTGAGAAAAAGCACAGAAGCGCCCGGGCCAGGCTGCTGGCAGCCCTTCTCAGAAAGAATACGCTGGATTACCAGGAAGCGCTGCAGGAATTTAACCTTACATCCTCCGCAGTGAATAAAGCCCGGGAGATGGGGCTGATCCGGGTGGAAGAGGAGCAGGTATACCGTATGCCGCCTTTGGCCGGATTTCAAAAACCTTCGGACAGTCCGTTATCTTTGCAGCAGAAGCAGATTGCAGAGGAGATTCTGAAAGAGGGAAAGAATGAGGGCCGCCCCTGTCTGATCTATGGGATAACGGGCAGCGGGAAAACCCGGGTCTATATGGAACTGATCGATCAGATGCTGAAAATGGGAAAGCAGGCCATAGTCCTGATACCGGAAATCGCCCTGACTTACCAGGCGGTATATCAGTTTCGGAATCGTTTTCAGGATCGGGCCGCCGTCATACATTCCAGAATGTCCCAGGGAGAACGGTGGGATGCTTTTGAGGGGGCCAGGACAGGCCGGGTATCGGTGATGGTGGGTCCCAGATCGGCGCTGTTTACGCCCTTTCCCAATCTGGGACTGATTGTGATGGATGAGGAACACGAATCTTCTTATAAAAGCGAGGGGACTCCCCGGTATCATGCCAGGGATACGGCCGCTGCCAGATGCCGGATAGAGGGCGCTTTGCTGGTGATGGGCTCGGCAACGCCGTCCATGGAATCTTATTACTCCTGTCTGCAGGGAAAATGGCGTCTGTTTACGCTGACACATCGCTTCGGAAACGGAAAACTGCCCCGGGTATATACGGCGGACATGAGGGAAGAACTGAAAGCAGGAAATCTTTCAGTGTTCAGCCGGGCGCTGGAAGAAGGCCTGAGAGACCGTCTTTCCAGAGGGGAACAGACCATACTGTTTCTTAACCGGAGAGGATATGCCGGTTTTGTATCCTGCCGTAGCTGCGGCTATGTGGCTAAATGCCCCCACTGTGACGTATCTCTGTCCCAGCACGGGGGCGGTATTCTCACCTGTCATTACTGCGGTTACTCTACCAGGATGATGACTGTCTGTCCGGAGTGCGGTTCCCGCTATATTGGAGGATTCAAAGCAGGAACTGAACAGATTGAAAAGCTGACGGGAAAGATGTTTCCGGAAGCCAGAATCCTGCGCATGGATCTGGATACCACGCGAAAAAAGGAGGATTACTCCAGAATCCTTTCTGCTTTTGCCGCAGGAGAGGCCGATATTCTCATCGGAACACAGATGATCATTAAAGGCCACGATTTTCCGGGGGTGACTCTGGTGGGGATTCTGGCGGCGGACATGTCTTTGTATACAGGAGACTATCGGGCTTCGGAAAGAACCTTCCAGCTTCTTGTCCAGGCAGTGGGACGGGCCGGAAGGGGAGAACGGCGGGGAGAAGCCGTCATTCAAACCTATCATCCGGAACATTACAGCATTCAGGCTGCATGCCGTCAGGATTACCCGGCTTTTTTCGAAGAAGAGATGAATTACCGGACAATGATGGGGTATCCGCCGGCGTCCGGTATGCTGACTGTGATGGGAAGCGGACTGGACGGCGAACATCTGGCAGTGGGCATGGACTTTCTTGCAAAGTATGTAAAAACCATCGGCCGGGATGAGAAACTGACGGTTATCGGCCCTGCAAAAGCGGCTATAGCGAAAATCCAGGACCGTTACCGGATGATGATGTATCTGAAACATCCCAGCCGGGATTTTCTGTCTTCTCTGCAGAGGCAGATGGAGCGGTATATAGAAGTAAATAAAGGATATAAGAAGTTATCCATACAGTTTGATTATCAGGGATAAAGATAAAGGAGGAGACGAGATGGCAATACGAAATATCAGAAAAATGGGAGATAAAATACTGACGAAGACCTGCCGGCCGGTGGAAGAGATGACGCCGAGAATAAAAGAACTGATTCAGGATATGCTGGATACCATGTATGAGAATTACGGTGTGGGTCTTGCCGCTTCCCAGGTGGGCATTTTGAAAAGAATCGTTGTAATCGACGTGGGAGAGGGACCGGTGGTGCTGGTGAACCCGGAGATTGTGGAGACAAAGGGGGAACAGACCGGAGATGAGGGATGTTTAAGTGTCCCGGGAAAGACCGGAACCGTAACCCGTCCCATGTATGCCAGAGTGCAGGCGTTCAATGAAAAGATGGAGCCTGTGACGGTGGAGGGCGAGGGACTGATGGCCCGCGCCATCTGTCATGAATGCGATCACCTGGACGGCGTCCTCTACGTGGAACATGTGGAGGGGGAACTTCGTGATGTAAACTATGAAGAGGATGAAGAAGAATGAGAATAGTTTTTATGGGAACTCCGGATTTTTCCGTGGGTACGTTAAAGGCGCTGGCGCAGACCGGCCATGAGATTGCAGCAGTGGTGACGCAGCCGGACAAACCAAAGGGAAGGGGAAAGGCCATGCAGCCTACGCCGGTGAAAGAGGCGGCCCTTTCGCTGGGAATCCCGGTCCTTCAGCCGGCCAGGGTAAAAGAAGAAGCCTTTTTGGAACAGATGGAATCCATCAGCCCGGATGTTATCGTGGTGGTGGCTTTTGGACAGATTATTCCCGGCAGGCTGCTGGGCATTCCCAGATTTGGCTGTATTAATGTTCATGCTTCTCTCCTTCCGGATTACCGGGGAGCGGCGCCCATACAGTGGGCGGTTATTGACGGAAGGAAGGAATCCGGCGTTACGATTATGCGGATGGACGAAGGGCTGGACACCGGCGATATGATTTCGAAAGTGGCGGTTCCTCTGGCAGAAGATGAGACGGGGGGAAGCCTTTTTGACAAGCTGAGCGAGGCGGGAGCCAGACTTCTGGTAGAAACTCTGCCCCGGCTGGAAGACGGGACGGCGGTTTTTGAAAAACAGCCGGATCTCAGTCCGACCCCCTACGCGGCGATGATTACAAAAAAGATGGGGAATATCAAGTGGGAGGAACCAGCAGATGTGCTGGAACGGCTGATCCGGGGATTAAATCCATGGCCCAGCGCTTACACTTGGCTGAAAGGAAAAAATCTGAAAATCTGGAAAGCCCGGGTATTAGAGGAAAACAGCGGAAAATCTCCAGGCCAGGTGGTAAAAACTTCAAGGGAAGGAATTTTCGTGCAGACGGGCGAAGGTATCTTGTGTATCTGTGAACTTCAGCTGGAAGGGAAGAAGAGGATGGATGCGGATGCCTTTTTAAGGGGATGCCAGATAGAAGACGATATAGTTCTGGGCAGATAAAGAAGTCGGAGGAAGGATCATGGCAGGTGTAAGCAGCACAAGAGAAATTATCCTGGGGATCTTGCTGGAGATTAACCGGGATGGAGAGTACAGTCATATTGCAATAAGAAACGCTTTGGATAAATACCAGTACCTGCCCAAACAGGATCGGGCTTTTATTACCCGTGTCTGTGAGGGAACCGTGGAATATATGCTGCAGATGGATTATATTATCGGGCAGTTTTCCAGTGTGAAAGTGGAGAAAATGAAGCCGGTGATACGGGAAATATTAAGAAGCGGAGCATATCAGCTGATGTATATGGACCGTATACCCGACTCTGCCGTCTGTAATGAGGCGGTGAAACTGGCCCAGAAAAAAGGGTTTTACAGTTTAAAGGGATTTGTAAACGGGGTGTTAAGAAACATTGCCAGAAATAAAGAAAATATAACCTTTCCTCCGGCCAGTCAGCCGGTACAGTATTTATCCGTTACTTACTCACTGCCTGTCTGGCTGGTGGAAAAATGGCTGGCGTCCTATGATTTTGAGACGGTAAAGACCATGGCTGAGGATTTTCTGAAGGATAAACCCACAACCATTCGATGCGCACAGTATATGATTGACACCGATGTGACCATCAAACGGCTGCGGGAACAGAATGTTACGGTGGAGAAAGCGCCCTACCTGGATTATGCCTATTATATTTCCGGCTACAATTACCTGCGGATGCTGAATGTGTTCCGAATGGGCTGCATTATGGTACAGGATGTAAGTTCCATGCTGGTGACAGAGGCGGCGGCGCCCAGGGAGGGAGATTATGTGCTGGATCTATGCGCGGCGCCCGGAGGAAAAAGCCTTCATATGGCGGACAAAATGAAGGGACGGGGGTATGTGGAAGCCAGGGATCTGACAGAATATAAGGTGCAGATGATAGAAGAAAATATCGGAAGGATGAATGTGTCCAATGTAAAGGCAGTCTGCAAAGATGCAACAGTTTTTGACAGAGAGTCGGTGGGAAAAGCGGATATTGTGCTGGCAGACGTTCCCTGTTCCGGTTTTGGCGTTATCGGCAAAAAGAATGATATTAAATATAAGGTGACCCGGCAGAAGCAGGAGGATCTGATTATTTTGCAGAAAAGAATCCTTCACAACGCTTCTTTTTACGTGAAAGAAGGCGGGACGCTGATTTACAGCACCTGCACCATTTCGGAAGAAGAAAATCAGAAAAACGTACAGTGGTTTGTGGAAAATTATCCCTATGAGCTGGAAAGCCTTAATCCCTACCTTCCTGAGGAACTGCAGAGCGAGACGACGGGGGAGGGCTGGCTTCAGCTGCTGCCGGGCGTGCATAAATCAGACGGATTTTTTATTGCAAGGATGAAAAGGAAAAAGTGATGGAGGGATATCAGGATATACGTTCCTTTTACAAGGAGGAATTAAAAGAACTGGCGGAAGGCCTGGGGGAAAAACCCTTTAAAGGGGGGCAGATTTACGAATGGCTCCATAAAAAGCAGGCTTTTGATTACGGTGAAATGACCAATCTGTCCAAGGTTCTGCGGGAAAAATTAAACAGGGATTACCCCCTTGGGAATATGGAGGCGATTCAGGTTCAGACTTCCCGGATTGACGGAACGAAGAAATTTCTGTTTCGGTTAAGGGACGGCTATGTGATCGAAAGCGTATGGATGAAGTATCACCACGGGAATTCCGTCTGCATATCTTCTCAGGTGGGCTGCAGGATGGGCTGCCGTTTCTGCGCTTCTACCATCGGAGGCCTCACCAGAAATCTGGAGCCGGCGGAAATGCTGGAACAGGTTTATCAGATTGGGAAAATAACCGGGGAGCGGGTTTCCAATGTGGTGGTAATGGGGACGGGAGAGCCTCTGGACAATTACGATGCATTGGTCCGATTTATCCGGATTTTGTCCGACGACAGGGGGCTGGGGTTAAGTCAGCGGAATATTACCATATCTACCTGCGGCCTTGTGCCGATGATTTACAAACTGGCAAAAGAAAAATTTTCCATAACGCTGGCCATCTCCCTCCATGCGCCCAATGACGAAAAAAGAAGGAAATTGATGCCTGTGGCCAATCGGTATTCCATAGGAGAAATTATGGAAGGGTGCCGGGAATACTTCCGGGAGACGGGCAGAAGAATTTCTTTTGAATACAGTCTTGTGGGAGGGGAAAATGACAGTCAGGCGGATGCGGATGAACTGGCCGCCCTTTTAAAAGGCCATAATTGTCATGTGAATCTGATTCCGGTCAACCCGATCAAAGAAAGAAATTTCGTTCAGTCTGACAAAAAAGTTGTGGAGAAATTCAAAAATAAGCTTGAAAAATACGGAATAAATGTTACTATTAGAAGAGAAATGGGCCGGGACATCGATGGGGCCTGCGGCCAGCTTCGCAGAAGCTATCTTGATAACTTAAAGTAGGAGAAGAAAAAAATGAAAGTGTATTCTGTTACTGACGTGGGACAGGTCAGGCAATCAAATCAGGACTACATATACGCATCTTCCCGCCAGATAGGAAACCTTCCTAATCTTTTTATAGTAGCAGATGGTATGGGAGGTCATAACGGCGGAGATTTTGCTTCCAGATATGCCGTAGAGACTTTTGTAGAGACAGTGAAAGCGGATACCAATTTTAATCCCATCAAAATTATACGCAATGCGATAGAGACGGCGAATCGAGAACTTTTAAAAGAAGCGAAAAAGAATGAAAAATTGAGAGGTATGGGAACGACGGTCGTTGCAGCCACAGTGGTGGGTCATTATGCCTATGTAGCCAATGTGGGCGACAGCCGGCTGTATATAGCGGGTCAGAAGATGGATCAGGTAACCAGGGATCATTCTCTGGTAGGGGAGATGCTCCGTATGGGAGAATTGAGCAAAGAAGAAGCCAGGACACATCCGGATCGTAATATTATCACCAGGGCTCTGGGAACCGGGAATGATGTTGCCATTGATTTTTTTGATGTGAAACTGGAAAAAGACGCAAAGATTGTCCTTTGTTCTGACGGGCTGTATGGTATGGTTTCTGACGAGGAGATGTATGATGTTCTCCGGGAATGCGGCGATGGATCCGATCCTTCAGTTGCGCTGATGGAGAAGGCCAATGAAAATGGCGGAAAGGATAATATAGCCGTCATTGTAGTAGAACCATTTATTGAAGAGGTGAGAGAATGTTAAAAGAGGGAATGATTTTAGCGGAGCGTTATGAGATAATCAGCAAAGTGGGAACCGGCGGCATGGCCGATGTTTATAAAGCCCGGGATCATAAGCTGAACCGTCTTGTAGCCGTAAAAGTTTTGAAGCCGGAATTTCGGGATGATAAAACCTTTATCGCGAAATTCCAGAAGGAAGCGCAGGCTGCGGCAGGACTGGCCCATCCCAATATTGTAAATGTATACGATGTGGGAGACGATGCCGGCGTCAATTTCATTGTGATGGAACTGGTGGAAGGCATCACGCTGAAAGACTATATTAAGAAGAAGGGAAAACTGAGTGTAAAAGAGGCCACCAGTATTGCTATTCAGGTATCCCTGGGGCTGGAGGCGGCTCACAACAGCAATATTGTGCACAGAGATGTGAAGCCTCAGAATATTATTATATCCACAGACGGCAAGGTGAAACTGTCGGATTTCGGAATCGCCCGGGCCGTAACATCAAACACCATAACTTCCAACGTAATGGTTTCCGTTCATTACAGTTCTCCGGAACAGGTAAGGGGCGGTTACAGTGATAAAAAAAGTGATATCTATTCGCTGGGTATCACCATGTATGAGATGGTTACAGGCCGGGTGCCCTTTGACGGCGACACGTCCGTTGCCATTGCCATCAAACACCTTCAGGAGGAAATGGTTCCGCCTTCCAGGTACACGCCGGATCTTCCCTTCAGCCTGGAACAGATCATTTTGAAATGTACCCAAAAAAGCGTGGACAGAAGATATAACAATCTTTCCGAAGTTATTGAAGATCTGAAACGTTCTCTGGTGGATCCCCAGGGGGATTTCGTTTCCCTCGTTCCGCTGTCTGACCATGCGCAGACGGTGCGGATGTCAGATGAGGAAATGAATGCCATAAAGGAAGGACGGACGTCCCAGAATACGTATACTCCTTCCAGTCAGCAGGAGCAGCAGGTACTTTATGATGATGATATGGAGGACGATGAGTCTTACGACGAGGATGAGGAAGACGAAGACGGTATCAGCAGCAAGCTGGAGAAGGCCATGACCATCGGAGGCTTTATCATCGGCGCCATTATCATCTGTATTCTGGTGTATTTCATCGGAACAGCGGCAGGCGTCTTTCGTTTCGGATCCAACGATCGGGAAGATCAGCAGGTGGAAGAACAGCAGCCTACAGAAGAAGCTGAAAATACAGATGAGGAAGATACGGTAACGGTGCCGGATCTGAGAGGAAAGACAGTGGAAGAGGCGGAAGCCGAGTTGAAAGACACCGGTCTTGGACTGGTAAAAGGCGGAGAGGAAGCTTCCAGCGAGTATCCGGCGGGTCAGATTATGGCTCAGAATTATGAACCGGGAGAGCAGGTAGCACGCCATACCACCATTGAATATACATTGAGCACAGGAAACGCAGCTTTGACAGTACCCAATGTGGTGAATCAGCCCCAGGCAGACGCGGAGGCTACGCTGCTGGATATGGGACTGCAGACGAGTATTCAGAATGATTACAGTGCAGATGTGGCGGCAGGAAACGTAATTTCCGTCAGTCCTGAAGTAGGTACTGAAGTCAATGCGGGAGATACGATAACCCTGGTGGTGAGTCTGGGCGCTTCTGATGAAGAGGTAACCGTACCCAGCGTGAGAGGAATTTCCGAAGCCGATGCCAGATCCACGCTGGAAAATCTTGGGCTGGTGGTCACTGTGGAAACCGGCAGCAGCAGCAGCGTGGCGGAAGGAGAAGTTTACGATCAGAGCATTGAATCCGGGACTACAGTAAATGCGGGGGCAGCGATTACCATCTATGTAAACAACCCCGGCAGTACATCCGACGAGACGGCGCGGCTGGATCCCGACGGAACCCAGTCCGGCTCCTACAGCGGTTCCTGGGTCTGTACCGATTCTCTGGGACAGCCCAGCAATTATCAGGGCGGCGCAGTACAGCTGGTGCTGGAGCAGGACGGACAGAGCGCAGTTACCATCGTGGATGGACAGCAGATTGATTTTCCCTATACGCTGAACGTAGCGGGAGCAGACGGACAGTCTGAGGGAACCGTGATACTGTATGAGATGGTAAACGGAGACTATGTGGAGCGGGCCAGCTATCCCGTCACCTTCAGTCAGGCAGAATAGATAATATGCAGGGAAGAATTACAAAGGGAATTGCCGGATTCTACTACGTATATGCAGCGGAATCCGGAATGTATGAATGTAAGCCGAAAGGTATTTTCAGAAAAGAAAAAAGAAAACCCCTTGTGGGAGATTATGTGGAATTTGAAGTGCTGGATGAAAAGGAGCGTACGGGGGTAATTACTGAGATTGCCCCCAGAAAAAATGAGCTGATTCGTCCGGCATCTTCTAATATTGACCAGGCGATGGTGATCTTCGCCATTGAGAACCCCAGGCCCAGCTTTTCTCTGCTGGATCGCTTTCTGATTATGATGGAGCGGCAGAATATCAAAACAATCGTCTGCTTCAATAAAAAGGAACTGGCCAAGGAAGAGGAACTGGAGCTTTTATCCCGCACTTATTCCGGAGCAGGGTATCAGGTTCTCCTGGTGAGCGCCCGTGAAGAAGAAGGAATAGGGCAGATCAGGAATGTGCTCCAGGGGAAAACGACGGTGGTGGCAGGCCCGTCAGGGGTGGGAAAATCCACCATCACCAATCTTCTGCAGAATGAAGTCTGTATGGAAACCGGGGAAATCAGCCGGAAACTGAAGAGGGGACGCCACACCACCCGTCACGCGCAGTTGATTGCCGTGGACGGGAATACGTATCTTATGGATACGCCGGGTTTTTCCGCCATGGCCGTAGAGGATATGGAAAAAGAGGAACTGAAGCAGTATTTTCCTGAATTCCATCCCTATGAGGGAGCGTGCCGTTTTCAGGGGTGCGTTCATATTTCGGAACCTGACTGCGGTGTAATCCAGGCGGTTGAAAGAAATGAGATCAGCCGTATTCGTTATGAGGATTATAAAGAATTATATGAAGAACTGAAAGAAAAGGAGAAGAGGAGGTATTAGTATGTATCAATTATCACCGTCTATGCTCTCAGCCGACTTCAATCGTTTGGGAGAACAGTTGAAAACCATAGAGGAGGCAGGGGTAGAGTGGCTCCACATTGATGTGATGGACGGGGATTTCGTTCCCAGCATTTCCTTTGGAATGCCGGTAATCACATCGATCCGCAAAGAGAGCCGTCTGTTTTTTGACGTTCATCTGATGGTATCCAATCCGGATCGTTATATTGAAGACTTTGCAAAAGCAGGTGCAGATCTGATTACCGTTCATGCAGAAGCCTGCCGCCATCTGGAGGGATGTATCTCCCAGATTCACAAAGCAGGGTGCAAAGCCGGGGTAGCGCTGAATCCGGCCACGCCTTTATGTCAGCTGGATTATGTGCTTCATAAACTGGATATGGTACTGCTCATGACGGTAAATCCGGGATTCGGCGGCCAGTCTTATATAGAGAAATCCACGGAGAAAATCGCAGATCTGAAAAAAATGATAGAAGAGCGGCAACTTAATACGGATATTCAGGTGGACGGCGGAATCAATCAGAAAACCATTGACCGGGTACTGGAAGCAGGAGCCAATATCATTGTGGCGGGATCCGCCGTGTTTGGCGGCGATATCAAAGGAAATATTGCCGGCTTCCAGGAAGCTTTTGCACGTCATCAGTAAAGGAACGGAAAAAGTGAACACATTGATTATCAGCGGGGGCAATATCGATTGTGATTTTGCCCTCGATTTTATGGGAAAACAAAAAGTTGATTTTATCATTGCGGTGGACGGCGGGCTTTCTTTTACCAGAAAAAACAAAATACAGCCGGATCTTATTGTGGGGGACTTTGACAGTGTGCCGGAAAAAATCATAGAACAGTACCGCAGGGAACAGCAGGTGCCCATTCGGGAATATAATCCGGAAAAGGACGCTACGGATACACAGATTGCCCTGGAAAAAGCCCTGGAGATGAAAAGTGATCGGATCTGGATTCTGGGAGCCACGGGAACCAGGCTGGATCATGTGATGGGAAACATATATATTCTGCAGCAGGCGCAAAGACAGGGGAGTCAGGCCTGCCTGGTGGATAAACATAACAGAATTTCCCTGGTTTCCGGGGAACGGGTTTTGAAAAAGAAGGAACAGTATGGAAAGTACGTTTCTTTTCTGCCGTTGGGGGAAAAAGCTTCCGGAGTAAACCTGGAAGGATTTAAATATCCCCTTAAGAATGCGGTGCTTTCCAATGACAGCAGCCTGGGAGTCAGCAATGAGATTGCGGCGGAGGAGGCAAAGGTCTCTCTGAGAGAGGGAACACTCATTATGATTGAATCGCTGGACTGATATTTACAGGGAAACATTTCTGTGATAAAATCTACGGATGGTTATGATTATTACGTCGGCGGAGACCGGCGCTGAAACTGCAGGAGGTAGAGATGAAACTGGGTATCGTTGGTCTTCCCAATGTGGGGAAGAGTACATTATTTAATTCACTGACAAAGGCAGGGGCAGAATCAGCAAATTATCCATTCTGTACCATTGATCCCAATGTGGGGATCGTGCCGGTTCCAGATGAGAGACTGAAGCTGCTGGGGGATTTTTATCATTCCAAAAAAGTGACGCCGGCGGTAATTGAATTTGTGGACATAGCGGGACTGGTAAAGGGGGCTTCCAAGGGAGAAGGTCTGGGAAATCAGTTCCTGGCCAATATCCGTGAGGTGGACGCTATTGTCCATGTGGTGCGCTGCTTTGAGGATCCCAATGTGGTGCATGTGGACGGAAGCATCAATCCTTTAAGAGATATCGAGACCATAGAGCTGGAATTGATTTTCTCCGATCTGGAGATACTGGAGAGAAGAATTGCCAAGACCTCCCGGTCGGCGAGAAACGACAAAGGGGCGGCGAAAGAGCTGAAGCTGCTGGAAAAGCTGAAAGCCCATCTTGAAGGGGGACAGCCGGTGAAAACCATGGAGTTTGAGGATGAAGAGGAAGGAGCCATGGTATCCGCCTACAATCTGCTGACGCAGAAACCGGTGATCTTTGCGGCAAACGTGGCGGAAGATGAACTGGCAGACGACGCTGCGTCCAATTCCTTTGTGACAGAAGTAAAAGAGTATGCGGCGAAACAGAACAGCGAGGTTTTTGTGATCTGCGCACAGATTGAGCAGGAGATTGCCGAGCTGGATGAGGATGAGAAGAAAATGTTTCTGGAAGATCTGGGACTGAAAGAGTCCGGTCTGGAGAAACTGATCAAGGCCAGTTACCGTCTGCTGGGACTGTTGAGTTATCTGACGGCAGGAGAAGACGAGACGAGGGCGTGGACAATAAAACAGGGAACCAAAGCGCCTCAGGCAGCAGGAAAAATCCATACGGATTTTGAACGCGGTTTCATCAAGGCAGAAGTGGTGAATTATCAGGATCTTCTGGACTGCGGTTCTTATGCAGGCGCCAGGGACAAAGGTCTTGTCCGCATGGAGGGAAAAGATTACGTGGTAAAAGACGGCGATGTGATTCTGTTCCGATTCAACGTATGATGCCGGAGAGAAAAGCTGAGTATCCGCCAGGGGTAAACAGACAGAAAGAAGGTGACAGAACATGGATATGGCGATTAATTTTCCCAACTTGGGCATTTATCTGGACCATGTGGGGAAAACTTTTCACGTATTCGGCATTGAAATTGCATATTACGGCGTAGCTGTAGTACTGGGCATGATGCTGGGCATGGGCCTGGTTCTGAAAGAAGCGAAAAGACTGGGGCAGGACACAGACCGTTACTGGGATATGCTGATGATAGGCCTTGTGGTTGGAGTCATTGGAGCCAGAATATATTACGTGATTTTTGCATGGGATCTTTATAAAGACAACCTGCTGGAAATTTTCAACATCCGTCATGGCGGGCTGGCCATTTACGGCGGCATCATCGGTGCAACTATTGCGGTATATCTTTATTCCAGGGTCAGAAAGATGAAATTTTCCATTATGACAGACTGCATTGCGCCGGGGCTTCTGCTGGGACAGATCATCGGACGATGGGGAAACTTTTTTAACCGGGAAGCTTTCGGCGGTTATACGGACAACATTTTTGCTATGCAGCTTCCGGTATCGGCGGTGCGGGAGAATGAAATTACACAGCAGATGTGGGATCATCTTACCACGGTAAATGGAGTGGACATGATTCAGGTTCATCCCACTTTTCTGTATGAAGGGCTGTGGAATCTGGGAATCCTGATTCTGTTGTGGCTGTACAGAAAGCATAAAAAGTTTGACGGGGAAGTTTTCCTTCTCTATCTGGTGGGATATGGGATCGGACGGGCCTGGATTGAAGGGCTGCGTACAGATCAGCTGCTGCTGCCTGTGGTGGGAATACCGGTATCCCAGGTATTATCCATATGTCTGGCAGTGGGGGCCTCCATTGCAATTATATGCGTGAGAAAGAAGAGAAAGAAAAAAGAACAGACACAAGATGTTGTGGATGCATCTCAAGAATAGACCATAATTTGGGTTTAAGGAGAAATCATTGTGGATTTCTCCTTTTTTTATGTCGAAACCGCCTGATTTTTTCACAAAAAGTTCTAAAAAAAATCCAGATGAAAGGCTTGTTTTTTTGAGGGAAGTGGGGTAATATAAATGCATAAGTGGTGGCAAGTGGTAGATAGTGGTGGAGGATGGGGGGAATGTGGCAGTTCTTTCCATAACGGCTATCGGAAGTGCAGGGGAGAAATACACTTCCAACGAAAGAGGTTTTTGTTTATGTTCATGGGAGAATACAGTCATTCAATTGACGCGAAGGGGAGATTAATCATACCGGCTAAGTTCAGAGAGCTTTTGGGAGAAGAGTTTGTTCTGACGAAGGGATTAGACGGATGTTTATCAATTTACCCCATGGATGAATGGAATGCTTTCGAAGAAAAGCTGAGGGCCTTACCACTTACGAACAAAAATGCCAGAACCTTTACACGTTTCTTTGTCGCAGGCGCCACCGTCTGTGAACTGGACAAGCAGGGGAGAATTCTCGTGCCGGCGACGCTGCGGGAATTTGCAGGTCTGGAAAAAGATGTAGTACTTACTGGAAGCATTAACAGAATTGAGATTTGGAGTAAATCCAAGTGGATAGAAAACAGCAATTATGACGATATGGATTCCATTGCAGAGGGTATGCAGGATATGGGAATTGTGATATAATATGACAGAATATGTCATATGCCGTACGTAATGGCTGGACAGGAGTATCAAATTGGAATTTAAACACAAATCGGTATTACTTCAGGAAACGATTGAAAATTTAAAGGTGAAGCCCGACGGAGTTTATGTCGACGGTACGCTGGGAGGAGCGGGACATGCTCTGGAGGTTTGCAAACAGTTGTCTGCCACGGGGAGATTTATAGGGATAGACCAGGATGCTGCTGCAATAGAGACCGCAGTGGAACGGTTGAAAAACTATGAGAGTCAGACGATCATTATCCGCAGTAACTATTGCAGCATGATCCGGGAAGTGCACAATCTGGGATTCTGGGAAGTTGACGGGATTGTATTGGATCTGGGCGTATCCTCCTATCAATTGGATACGGCTGAGAGAGGTTTTACCTACCGAGTGGATGCGCCTCTCGATATGCGCATGGATCAGAGGCAGGAAAAAACGGCCCGGGATATTGTAAATACGTACAGTGAATCGGAATTGTATCGAATTATCCGTGATTATGGGGAAGATAAGTTCGCCAGGAATATTGCAAAGCACATTGTAAAAGCCAGAGAGAACGCTCCGGTGAATACCACGGGAGAGTTGGCGGAGATTGTTAAACATGCGATTCCCATGAAAATGAGGGCGGTGGGAGGACACCCCGCCAAAAGAACTTTTCAGGCTATCCGCATTGAGTTGAATCAGGAACTGGAGGTTCTGCAGCGTTCTCTGGATGATATGATTGAGCTGCTGGGAGACGGCGGCAGGATCTGTGTCATCACTTTCCATTCTCTGGAAGACCGCATTGTGAAAACCATATTCAGAAAGAACGAAAATCCATGTACATGTCCGCCGGATTTTCCGGTATGCGTCTGCGGAAAGAAATCAAAGGGGAGAGTGATTACCCGCAGGCCCATATTGCCGACAGAACAGGAGATCGCTGAAAATCCGCGGTCAAAAAGTGCGAAGCTGCGCGTGTTTGAAAAGATAAAAAACCGGGAAAATCAGTCTTGAAGTTAGGAGAAATAAAATGGCAAATCCATCCAGAAGGGTAAATTCAAGATCGGATTATTATTACAGGGGACAAACGTATATCAGCGGCAATACAGTAAGGAAACTGGAAAGAGAGCCAGAAGAGAGAAAACAGCAGAAGAAGAGGAAAACGGTCAGTGTGTCCACGCAGAGAAATCGCGCAAAGGCCATGCAGATGAGCAGAGGCTATGTGCTGTTTCTTGCGCTGATATCCGTAATCGCATTGGGACTTTGCGTTAATTATTTAAGACTTCGTTCCCGCCTCACCACTCAGACGGAAGCGATTGCCAGTGCAGAATCGGAACTCAGCAGCCTGAAAGCAGACAATGATGCGCTGTATAATTCAGTTATGGCGTCCGTTGATCTGGAACAGGTGAAAGAGACAGCCATCAATGAACTGGGAATGCAGTATCCTACAGAGGAACAGATTATAACCTTTGATACGGCGGGCAACAGTTATGTCCGGCAGTATCGGGATGTACCCGGGACTTAAGTAGGTGTAAAAATTGGAAAAAAGACGAAGAAATACGAAAAGACATAAAAAAAATGTTTTCAAAGAACGAAAGCTGAATATTAAAATGAGGAGGAAGCTGGTATGGTCATTTGGCGTGGTCATACTGGCTTTAGTCGGTTTAGCCGTCAGAATCACATATATCAATGCCACCAGCGGAGACAAATACAAAAGACAAGTGCTGACGCAGTCACAGCAGCAGTATGAAAGCCGTGTTATTCCTTTTAAAAGAGGGGATATTCTGGATACCAACGGTACAATTCTGGCTACCAGCGAGAAAGTTTACAATGTAATTCTGGACTGTAAAGTAGTAAATTCCGATGAGGACTATATTGAACCCACAGTCAATGCGTTGGTATCCATCCTGGGTCTGGATGAAGAAATGATTCGGGAAAAACTAACCAGCGAGGAGACTCAGTCCAGCCAGTATCAGATTATTCAAAGAGAACTTTCCATTACAGATAAACAGGAGTTTGAGGATTATTGCAATACGGAAGGAAAAGAGCTGACGGACGAGGAAAAAGCACAGCGTCAGAACGTACAGGGTGTATGGTTTGAAGAAAATTATCTGAGGACTTATCCATTGGATTCACTGGCCTGTGATGTGATCGGATTCACCTATTCCGGTGATACGGCCGACTGGGGAATCGAGGGATATTACTCCAGTACCTTAAACGGAACCAATGGCCGACAGTATGGATATTTTAATTCCGATGCCGATGTGGAGCAGACCATCATCGAAGCGGAGGATGGAAACAGTGTGGTTTCCACATTGGACGTTAACATTCAGGAAATTGTTGAGAAATACATCAATGAACTGCTGGTGGGACTGGCAGGCGGTCCCAATGGAGAAGAAGGCGCGGAAAATGTGGGCGTAGTGGTAATGGATCCGGACACAGGAGAGGTTTTGGCCATGGCAAGCAACAACTCCTATGATTTGAATAATCCCAGGGATCTGACGCCATTTTATACGCAAGAAGAGATTAATGCCATGTCCGACGAGGATATGCTGGAAAACCTTAATGAGATATGGAAAAATTACTGCATCAGCGATGCTTTTGAACCTGGGTCTACGGTGAAACCCATGACGGTGGGAGCCGGTTTGGAGAGCGGTTCCATTTCTTACGATGATACATTTTACTGTGACGGGTACCAGGTGGTGGCTGACAGAACCATCAAATGTTCCGTATATCCCAGCGCCCATGAAACACAGACCTTGTCGGAGACGCTGAAAAATTCCTGCAACGATGCCATGATGCAGATTGCGGAAGCCATGGGTGTGGATGAGTTCGTAGATTATCAGCAGAACGTATTCAATTTCGGAAGCAAAACAGGGATTGATCTCCCGGGCGAGGCGTCGGGAATTATCTACGATACCTCTTCCATGGGGCAGGCGGAGCTGGCCACCTGTTCCTTCGGACAGGGATTCACCTGTACCATGATACAGGAGGCGGCGGCAATTTCTTCCTGCATCAACGGCGGCTACTATTATCGTCCTCATATCGTAAAGCAAATCTTAAACAGTGAGGGCGGCGTGGAGGAAAATATTGAACCGGAACTGATGAAACAGACTCTTTCAGAAGAGGTGTCTTCTCATATCAGGGAATATATGGGAAGCGTTGTGGAGAGCGACGGTACCGGAAAATACGCCAAAGTTGAAGGCTACAGCATGGGCGGAAAGACGGGAACGGCGCAGAAGCTGCCCAGGGGCAATGGAAAATACCTGGTATCTTTTGTGGGCTTTGCGCCGCTGGATGACCCTGAAGTAGTGGTCTATGCGGTTGTGGACGAACCCAACGTGGAAAATCAGGCCACCAGCGTGTACGCGCAGTATCTGGTAAATCAGATTATGCGGGAAATCCTTCCTTATATGAATATTTTCCAGGATGAAGAAACAGACGGAACGGTCAATTCTTATACTGTGGAGGAAATTCTGGATATGGAAGGGGAAGTAAAAGGATACGACGAAGAAGAGTTGGAAGAAGACGGCGAAGATACGTCGGCAGAAGAGGAGTCTGAAGAGGATACATCGGAGGAAGACAGCAGCGATTCAGAAGGGGAAGAACAGGAAAGCAGCGAAGGACTCTCTCAGGAAGCAGTTTCCGACACGGATGTTCCGGATCCGCCGGAAGACGATGAAGAAATCACCGGAGGAAATACAGCGACGGACGAGGGCATAACCAACGAGGAAGCTGGATTGGAATAAAAAGAAAACCGGAAAGGCCGGCAGGAAAGCTGCCGGTCTTTCTTTTTGCATAAAAGCGGCGAAAATTCCATAAAGTATAGCGAGATAAGACCGGGAGCTCTCTGTGAAAAAGAATAAAACATATAATAAGAAGAAAACGGTAATTGTGTTTGCCGTTTGTATGGCAATGATGGCCGGTCTGGCGGGACGTTTGTTTTATCTGATGGTGATTCGGGCGGACTATTATACAGAAAAGGCTGATGATCTTCATGAGAGGGAGCGGGATATCAAAGCGGCCAGAGGAAAAATTATCGACAGAAATGGAGTTGTTCTGGCGGACAACAGGGCGGTCTGCACCATATCCGTGATTCACAGCCAGATAGAAGAACCTCAGAAAGTGGTGGAAATGCTGGTTAAGGAACTGGAAATCACAGAGGAAGAAGCGAAAAAACGGGTGGAAAAGGTCAGTTCCATTGAAAGAATAAAGACTAATGTGCCAAAGGAAACGGGAGACAGGATACGGGAGTATAATCTGGCCGGGGTCAAGGTGGACGAAGATTTTAAGCGGTATTACCCCTATGATGATCTGGCATCCCGGGTACTGGGTTTCACCGGAGGAGATAATCAGGGGATTATCGGCCTGGAGGTACAGTACGATTCTGTTTTGGAAGGAATCGACGGGAAGATTCTGACCACGACCGACGCCCGGGGGGTAGAAGTGGATGAAATCGGCGAGAGCCGGGTGGAGGCGGTGGCCGGCTATAATCTTCATATCAGCATGGATTATAATATACAGCGTTACCTCCAGCAGGAAGCGGAGAAGGTGATGGAGGAAAAACAGGCTGACCGGGTATCCATTCTGTTGATGAATCCCCAAAACGGTGAAATATACGGGATGGCCAATGTGCCGGAATTTCATCTGAACGATCCCTTTACGCTGCTGGACGGCACAGATACGGAGGGGAAAACGGAAGAAGAGATCCAGGATTTAAGAAACCAGATGTGGAGAAATATCTGTATTAACGATACCTATGAACCGGGAAGCACCTTTAAAATCATCACGGCCGCTGCCGGTCTGGAAGAGGGGGTAGTTTCCCTTTCAGATACCTTTTCCTGTCCGGGTTACCGTGTAGTGGAAGACCGGCGGATTCACTGCCATAAACGGACGGGACACGGGGCGGAAACTTTTCTGGAAGGGGCGCAGAATTCCTGCAATCCTGTATTTATCGATGTAGGGCTGCGGCTGGGAGTAGATAAATTTTATCAATATTTTCAGGATTTCGGCCTGATGACAAAGACGGGGATTGATCTCCCGGGCGAGGCGTCCACCATTATGCATAAAAAAGAAAATATAGGGCAGGTGGAATTGGCCACGATGGCTTTTGGCCAGTCTTTCCAGATCACTCCCATCCAGCTGGCGGTGACCGCCTCATCGATCATCAACGGCGGCACCAGGGTTACCCCCCATTTTGGAGTGGAGGTAAGGGATGACGATATGGTGCTGATTGATACGCTGAAATATGAAGCCGCAGAATCCGTCGTATCAGAAGAAACGTCAGAGACTATGCGCTATATTCTGGAAAAAGTAGTGTCGGAAGGTTCAGGGAAAAACGCATATATTGAGGGATATGCGATCGGCGGAAAAACAGCCACATCCCAGACCTTGCCCAGAAGCGCCAATGTATATATTTCCTCTTTTTTGGGATTTGCTCCGGCAGATGATCCTAAAGTGCTGGGCATCTGCATCATTCATGATCCCCAGGGCGTTTATTACGGAGGGACCATTGCGGCGCCGGTGATGAAGCGGGTATTTGAAAATGTTCTGCCCTACCTGAATATTGAAAGGCAAAACGGTTGATTATTCATTCGAAAAGCTTTATACTGTTTGGGTAGTGTCTGTTGTATACAGGCGCTGCCCGCAGAGAAAATGAACCAAAGAATAAAAATGAGGTGGATTATGGATTTTAAAGTAGTGATTCCGGTTATTATTTCTTTTTTGATCAGCGTGGTGCTGTCGCCCTTTATTATCCCCTTTCTGCGCAGACTGAAAGTGGGACAGACAGAGAGGGTGGATGGGGTGCAGTCCCATCTGAAAAAGGCGGGAACCCCCACTATGGGAGGTCTGATCTTTTTAATTGCAACTACGGTGACTTCACTCTTTTATGTAAAAGACTATCCCAATGTAATCCCGATTCTTTTCTTAACCCTGGGTTTTGGGCTGATCGGTTTTCTGGATGATTATCTGAAAGTAGTGCTGAAACGTTCCGACGGTCTGATGCCGATGCAGAAGATGTTTCTGCAGATCATTGTGACCGGAATTTTTGCCGTATATATGATTCTTTTTACCGATGTGGAGCTGACGCTGCTGGTACCTTTCAGCGGAGGATATTATCTGGACATTGGCTGGATAGCGGTTCCTCTTTTGTTTTTCGCCGTAATTGGAACGGTGAACGGTGTGAATTTTACCGACGGCCTGGATGGCCTGGCTTCCAGCGTAACGATTATGGTAGCTACCTTTTTCAGTGTTGTAGCCATTGGAAATCACAGCGGAATTGAACCGATCACCTGTGCGGTGGTGGGAAGCCTGATGGGATTTCTGCTGTTCAATGTTTTTCCTGCCAGAGTATTCATGGGGGATACCGGTTCCCTGGCTCTGGGAGGCTTTGTGGCGGGAACTGCATATATGCTGCAGATGCCGCTGTTTCTGCTGATTGTGGGACTGATCTATATGATCGAAGTACTTTCCGTTATCATTCAGGTTACTTATTTTAAAAAGACCGGCGGAAAGCGTATTTTCAAAATGGCCCCCATTCATCACCACTTTGAATTGTGCGGGTGGTCGGAAACACAGGTGGTAGCTGTCTTTTCGGTTGTTACGGCAGTTTTATGTATGATAGCGCTTCTGGCGATATAAAAAGGGAGTAGGAAACGATGGAACTGAAAGAAAAAAAAGTATTGGTATTTGGAGCGGGCGTCAGCGGTATCGGCGCTGCAGATCTTCTTGCAAAAGTACAGGCCCTGCCCCTTATCTATGATGGAAATACGAAGCTAAAGGAAAAGGAGATAAAGGAAAAGCTGCAGGATCCTTCCAGAGTATCTGTAGTCCTGGGAGAGTTGTCCGACGGGATTTTGGAAGATGTGGAGCTGGCTGTGCTGAGTCCCGGAGTTCCCACTGATCTGGATGCGGTAAAAAAAATCAGAGAAAAGAACATTCCCATCTGGGGAGAAGTGGAATTGGCTTATCAGATGGGAAAGGGAAAAGTTCTGGCGATTACAGGAACCAACGGGAAGACGACAACCACGGCGCTGACGGGGCAGATGATGAACGATTATTTCCCGGATGTATACATAGTGGGAAACATCGGAACTCCCTATACCTCCTGTGCACTGGATATGACGGAAGATACCGTTACCGTGGCGGAGATCAGCAGCTTTCAGCTGGAAACGATTCAGGATTTTGCGCCCCAGGTCAGCGCTATCCTGAATATCACGGAAGATCATTTGAACCGTCATCATACCATGGAAGAATATATCCGGGTGAAAGAGATGATTACCATGAATCAGGGAGCGGATGATGTCTGCGTCCTGAATTACGAAGATGAAGTGCTCAGGGCATTCGGCGAAGAGCAGAAAAATCGGATGAAGGTGACCTTTTTCTCCAGTTTGAGAGAACTGGAAGAAGGTGTATTCCTGCGGGGGACACAGATAATCCTAAGAGAAAAGGGACAGGAAGTGACGGTGACGGATACCGGAAAGCTGAAGATATTGGGACGTCACAATCATGAAAATG
Organism: Ruminococcus sp.; assembly: GCA_050944435.1. Classification (GTDB taxonomy): domain Bacteria; phylum Bacillota; class Clostridia; order Lachnospirales; family Lachnospiraceae; genus Ruminococcus_G. Next base: position 40,411 of record JBMNRB010000004.1, on the reverse strand, counting down.
TGATGGCGGCCATCGCCATTGCCAGAGCGTCCGGCGTGCCTGTGGAGAGTATCAGGAAAACGGCGGAAAATTTCCGGGCGGTACCCCACAGGATCGAATATGTGACGGAGAAGAGAGGAGTCGTCTATTACAACGACTCCAAAGGAACCAATCCGGACGCAGCCATCAAAGGAATCCAGGCTATGGATCGCCCCACTCTCCTGATCGGAGGCGGGTACGACAAACAGTCTGAGTATGGGCCTTGGATCAAATCCTTTGATGGAAAGGTGCGGTATCTGGTGCTGATTGGGCAGACAAGGGAAAAAATCCAGGAAGAGGCAAGGGCCTGCGGTTTTACCAATACAATTCTGGCGGATTCTCTGGAAGAAGCGGTGAACATCTGCGCCCGGAAAGCCAATCCGGGCGATGCGGTACTGTTGTCTCCGGCCTGCGCCAGCTGGGGACAGTTTGACAATTACGAGCAAAGAGGCGATAAATTTAAGGAATATGTGAATCGTCTGTAAGAGACAGGGGGATATGTGAAAGGCAGGAAGGTCTTCACAGAATCCCCTTTTTTCTGTCTGGAATGATATTTGAGAAAGTCGGGACATAGATTAAAAGAAAAAGGGATTGCAGAATGCCAAATCCGATGAAAAATATCAGAAAAAGAATTCCCGACGGCACTTTGGTGGTTTTGGTAGTGATTCTTGCAGCAGTGGGGCTGATTTTACTGTACAGCACCAGCACTTACAACGGAAGAGTGAAATTTCACGATCCTGCCTATTATTTTAAAAAGCAGTTGTTTGCCACCGCGCTGGGGTTCCTTGTCTTTTATGTGGTTGCGGGAATGGATTACCATGTCATAGCCGGATTTGCCGTACCGCTGTATGTGGTGTCCCTTCTTTTGAGCGTCGCTGTGCTTTTGTTTGGAGATGAATACAATGGTTCCAGAAGATGGCTGTCTCTGGGGCCTTTGTCCTTTCAGCCGGCGGAATTTGCCAAAGTAGCGGTGATTATCCTGCTGGCTTGGCATATCGACAGGTACAAAGGAGATATGGGCAAACTGAGTTTCATGGTTAAAACCATGGCGCTGGTCCTTCCGGTGGTGGGGCTGGTGGGAACGAACAATTTAAGCACGGCAGTGATTATCCTGGGCATTGGAGTGATTCTGATTTTCGTGGCAAATCCCAAATATAAGCAGTTTTTGGGTATCGGAGCTGTCGGAGCAGGGTTTATTGCCGTTTTCTTAAGTCTGGAAAGCTACCGTCTGGAAAGGCTGGCGGTCTGGCGGGATCCGGAAAGTTACGATAAAGGCTTTCAGACTATACAGGGGCTGTATGCCATAGGGAGCGGCGGAATCTTTGGAAAGGGTCTGGGCAGCAGTCTGCAGAAGCTGGGATTTGTTCCGGAAGCCCAAAATGATATGATTTTTTCCATTATCTGTGAAGAAATGGGCCTTACCGGCGCCATTCTTCTGATGCTTATTTTCAGTCTTCTGATCTGGAGGCTTATGGTGATCGCCGCCCATGCCCCGGATCTTCTGGGAACCATGATTGCGGCGGGGATAATGGGCCATATAGCCATACAGGTTATTCTGAACATTGCGGTGGTGACCAATACTATTCCCAACACGGGCATTACCCTTCCCTTTGTCAGCTACGGGGGAACTTCGGTTCTGTTTCTGCTGGGGGAGATGGGGCTGGCTCTTTCTGTCAGCAGGTACGAAAAACAGGAATTTCTGTAACAAAAGGCCTCCCTTTTGAATAGGATAATTTATAAGTGAATATTTGGGAGTGTGCCAGGTGGATAGGATTCGAATTGAAGGAGGAAAGGCACTTTGCGGATCAGTGTACATACAGGGTTCTAAAAATGCAGCCCTGCCGGTGATGGCGGCTGCCGTTTTACATAAAGGGATTACCGTTTTGAAAAATTGTCCCCGTATAACTGATGTCAGGGACATGGAGCAGATTCTGAAAAACCTGGGAGCCGAAACTTACTGGGAAGATCATACCCTTACACTGGACTGCCGAAACATTGTGAGAACCAATGTGCCGATGGAATATGGCAGCCGTATGCGTTCTTCCGTTATTCTGATGGGAAGCCTTCTGGGAAGGATGAAAGAGGTTACCGTGCCCTATCCTGGGGGCTGCACCATCGGGAGAAGACCGGTAGATCTCCATCTGAAAGTGTTCCGGCAGATGGGAGTGCAGGTAGAAGAGCGGGAAGGGATGCTGCATGCTGCCTGCGGCAGGATACGGCCGGCGGAATATCTCTTTCCCTTCCGCAGCGTGGGAGCCACAGAGAATGCCATTCTGGCTGCGGCGGCAGGAGAGGGAGAGACTGTTCTGAAAAACTGCGCCATTGAACCGGAGATTACCCACCTTTGCCGGTTCCTGAATAAAATGGGAATTTGCATAGAAGGAGCGGGAACGGACCGTCTGGCAATTAAGGGCGGTACGGCCATGAGGGATACGGTATTTGCCATACCGCCGGACCGGATTGCTGCCGGCACATATCTTTTTGCCGGAGCAATCACCAGGGGAAAAGTGGTTCTTGAAGACGCTCCGGCGGAGGAATTGGATTCAATTCTGAAGGTCTATGAGAAAATGGGTGGACAATATTACTGGAACAGTGGTAAACTAGTAACGGACAGCCGGCATGTAGGAAATTCCGTTTCTTATGTGGAAACGGCCTCTTATCCGGGATTTCCAACGGATATGCAGTCTGTCCTGATGAGCGTTCTGGCGACAGCAAGAGGAGACAGCGTCATTCGTGAACAGATCTTTGAAGAGCGCTTCAAAATTGTATCATTATTAAACCGTATGGGGGCCAGGATTCTGGTGGACGGCAGGGATGCGCTGATACACGGCGTGGAAACTTTAAAAGGGCAGCATGTGTTTGCGGAGGAACTGCGGGGCGGGGCGGCCTTGGTTTTGGCGGGCCTGGCTGCGGAAGGGATTACGGTCATTGACAATCCTCATTTTATTCGAAGAGGATATGAAAACTTCTGCGAAAACCTGGCGGCACTCGGAGGTAACATTACTATTGGTAGAGAAACGTTTTCGATATAGAAAAAAAATGAATAAGACACTTTTCCGCCTGCTGGCGGGTTTGGCGGCGCTGGCAGTCTGCATCGGTCTGATTGTGTTTCTGGTGGTTTTCCATGTGGATTCTGTTGAAATTGTGGGAAATACCAGAAATTCGGAAGATGAGGTAAGAGATGTGGTGCTGACGGGCCCCCTTGCTTCCAATTCATTTTTGCTTTCCACCTTCAAGAAAACGGTGGTGACAGATGAATTGCCTTTCGTGGATTCAGTTGAGATCGAGCAGGTGTCTCCTGGAAAGATCCGCCTTCATGTCAACGAGAAGCAGATTGTGGGTTATGTGCGGTATCTGGACTGCAATATGTACTTTGACAAGGACGGCCTTGTGGTGGAGAGCGAAGTCGCGCCCAGTGTTTCCGACGAGACGGAAAGCAATGTGGTGGAACCGGAAACAGTGGTAGATCCTGTGGAGGTGGTGGATGAAAATGAAACCACCTATCACGCGGCGGTTACGGATGTACCCTATATCACAGGACTTAAATTTGACAGTGTAGCCATTGATGAAAAATTGCCGGTGGAAAATACCGGGGTATTCAATACCATTCTGGGAATCGCCCGGATCGTGGAGAAGTACGACATTCTTCCGGATCAGGTGGAGTTTGGCGACCAGTATGAAATTACCCTCTATTACGGCTCCGTTCGGGTTATGATGGGAGTGGATAATCTTCTGGAAGAGAAAATAACCCGTGTGGCGGCTATTTTGCCTAAACTTTCCGGGAAATCCGGAGTGCTTCATATGGAAGATTATACGAAGGACACGGTAAATATCATTTTTTCAGAAGATGTTCCTGAGGAAGATGAGGGTTCCTCGGAGAATACAGCGGAAACAGACACTCAGGAAGATCTGTCTGATGGAACAGCGGAGGAAACGTCAGAGGAAGAGATGACGGAAGAGACGGATTCTCAGGAGACGGAAGAAGATCTATCGGCGGAGACAGACTCCCAGATGACAGAGGAAACGGATGAGGGAAACACAGATGGGGAAACCGGGGAAAGTACCGGGGAAACCACCCTGGAAGATACAGAAGAGGAAACATCCGGCGGTGGATATGAGGAAGGGGCAGAGAATGGCGAAGAGGAATAATCCATTTGGAAGGGATTGTGAAAACTTCGTAAAAAATGAAAAAAAGAGTTGATTAATTTTGCTGAAAACTATATTATATATCTATATGCTACCAGTATGATATGGTATATGTGGTCGGCTTTTAAGGATAAAATCCCTTGGGGGGAATAAAGATATGCGAAAGTGCAAAAGGAGGAAGTACCTTGTTAGAAATTATGTCGAATGAAGCGGAATCATCTGCAAAGATTGTTGTGATTGGAGTAGGTGGCGCAGGTAACAACGCGGTAAACCGAATGGTGGAAGAAGCGATCAGCGGAGTAGAATTCGTTGGAGTTAACACAGATAAACAGGCGCTTACATTATGCAAGGCCCCGACAGTTCTTCAGATTGGAGAAAAGGTGACAAAGGGTCTGGGAGCCGGCGCGAAACCCGAAGTTGGTGAAAAAGCGGCTGAGGAGAGCGTGGATGAACTGAGAAAACTGATGGAAGGTGCCGATATGGTTTTCGTTACCTGCGGTATGGGCGGCGGCACAGGAACAGGTGCGGCTCCGATTGTGGCAGGCCTTGCCAAGGAAATGGGGATCCTGACCGTTGGCGTGGTGACAAAGCCCTTCCGTTTTGAAGCGAGAACCCGTATGAGCAACGCTCTGATGGGAATTGATAAATTGAAAGAAAATGTAGATACGCTGATTGTGATTCCCAATGATAAGCTGTTGGAAATTGTGGATCGCCGTACCACGATGCCGGAAGCACTTAAAAAAGCAGACGAGGTGCTGCAGCAGGCAGTGCAGGGCATCACAGACCTGATTAATCTGCCGGCGCTGATTAATCTTGACTTTGCCGATGTGCAGACGGTGATGAAAGATAAGGGAATCGCTCATATCGGAATCGGCGAAGCCAAAGGAGATGACAAAGCTCTGGAAGCAGTGCAGCAGGCAGTGGCCAGCCCGCTGCTGGAGACCACTATCAACGGCGCATCGGATGTGATCGTAAATATTTCCGGAGATATTTCTCTGATGGATGCCAACGATGCAGTAAGTTATGTTCAGGATCTGGCCGGAGAAGATACCAATATTATCTTTGGCGCCCTGTATGATGATACGGCAGTGGATACAGCAAGAATTACGGTTATTGCCACAGGGTTAAGCGACGCCACGACAAAGCAGGCCAGCGTATCTTCCGGAACGAAGAGCATGTTTAACATGCCCAAAGCGAAACCGGAAACAAAACAGGAGCAGCCGAAACCGACGTTTACCCAGGGCTTTACCATGCCCACGCTGCAGATACCGCCCGCACAGAGCGCTCCTACGACCAGCACAGTGCCGAAGAAAGATATTCAGATTCCTGATTTCCTTAAAAACAGAAAATAATAGATGTTGGATGCCCGGCAGATCCTCTGCGATCTGCCGGGCATTTGCAATAGATGAAGAAAAGGAGGAAAGGTATGGCAAAGTACAGATGCAGTGTTTGCGGGTTTATCTTTGATGAAGAAAAAGAAGGAAGACCGATTAAGGAGCTGAAGAAATGTCCCGTATGCGGACAGCCGCCGGAGCGTTTTGTGGTTTTCGAAGAAAAGTTTTTGGGGCAGGAAAAGAAACTGCCGGTTTACCAGGAAAACCCTGCTCTTGCCTATCCGGCTGAATATGCGAGAGAAGATGAAGGATGCCGTTATATGAAAGAAATTCATCAGATGGCGGTAAGCGGAAAACCTGTGATTGAGGCCATGGGAACCCGGATGGCTATGCCGGGGTGGGACGATATTCTGATTCTGGGCGCTCAGTTGAATCCGCCGCCTCTTCAGGAACATGAACCGGTGAATACGATGACGGTAATCGGGAAAAATGCAAAGAAACCAATGATTCTTTCCGCGCCGGTCTATATTTCTCATATGTCTTTCGGGGCGTTGTCCATGGAGGCAAAGGTGGCGCTGGCAAGGGGAAGCGCCATGGCAAAAACAGCCATGTGCAGCGGAGAAGGCGGAATATTGCCGGAGGAAAAGGCTGCCTCCTATCGGTATATTTTCGAATACGTACCGAACCAATACAGTGTCACGGAGGAAAATCTGAAAAGTTCCGATGCCATTGAGATCAAAATCGGCCAGGGGACAAAACCTGGAATGGGCGGGCACCTGCCGGGAAATAAAGTAACGCCTGAAATTGCAGAAATCAGAAATAAACCGTTGGGAGAGGACGTGATTAGTCCCTCTAAATTTCCAGACCTTAATACGAAAGAAGATTTGAAAAAACTGGTCGATGAGCTTCGGCGCCGTTCTGATGGAAGACCCATCGGCATCAAAATTGCAGCAGGAAGGATCGAACGGGATCTGGAATACTGTGTGTTTGCCCAGCCGGACTTTATCACCATTGACGGACGGGGAGGAGCGACGGGAGCCAGCCCCCGTCTGGTGAGGGATTCCGCCAGCGTGCCCACGGTGTATGCATTGTACAGGGCCAGAAAATACCTGGATTCTGTTCATTCCGATATTTCTCTGGTGATTACCGGGGGACTGCGGGTATCCTCTGATTTTGCCAAAGCCATTGCCATGGGAGCGGATGCAGTGGCGATTGCTTCTGCGGCCCTTATTGCGGCGGCATGCCAGCAGTACCGGATCTGCGGCAGCGGTATGTGTCCTGTGGGGGTGGCAACCCAGGATGAAAATCTTCGCAGCCGTCTGAAGGTGGATGCGGCGGCACAAAGAGTGGCGAATTTTCTCAACTGTTCCATAGAAGAGCTGAAGACTTTTGCGCGGATCACAGGCCATAAAAATCTCCACGATATGAGTGTGGAAGATCTGTGTACGGTCAGCAGGGAGATTTCCCAGTTCACCAACATACCCCATGCCTGACAGTTTCAGAAAAAATGTGCAGGAAAATGATAGACATATGGAAAAAAGGCGAGTATACTTTTGTTCGATAAAGAAATAGACAAGGGGGAGAATTATGGAAATTACCATAGGACTTGCATTATTCTTATTTGTTGTCCAGTTTTGTTCTTATTTTGTAAAGGGTCTTGCAGGCTTTGGAGATCCGTTGATTTCCAATCCGATGCTGTCTTTGACTTCTTTGCAGAACAATCAGATTACACCCATGAATCTGCTGATGAACTGGCCGCTTAACCTGTACATATCTTTTAAGAACAGAAAAGCCTTTTCAATTAAAGACACGATTCCCATGATTATATGTATTCTGGTGGGAATGATTCCGGGACTGCTGCTGCTGAAATATGCCACATCCTGGGTGCTGAAGGCATTGCTGGGTCTGGTCATTGTGATCTGCGGTGTGGAAATGCTGACCAGAAAGGAATCCGCCAGATCTTCCGGCAATATGGTAGTCATGGCGCTGGTATCGATTGCCTCCGGTTTTACCGCAGGGCTGTACGGTATCAACCTGTTTTTTGTGGCCTATATTGAGCGGACCGGCTATGTGAACAGAAATCAGTTCAGAGGACAGATGTGTTTTATCTTCTTTATTGAAAATACAGTTCGTCTGCTGATCTATATTTTTACCGGTTTCTACACGCTGGATATCATTAAACTGGCGCTGATTTCCGCAGTGGGCGTGATCTGCGGAATGTTCCTGGGCAGCCGTGTGGACAGCAGACTCAGTGAAGCGACGGTGAAGAAGATTATTACCATTGTTTTTATCTGTGCCGGTTTAAGTACGCTGATTAAAGCAGTTATTTTCAAAATATAAAGCATGAGAAAAGGAGCCCAGGGGCCCCTTTTCTTGTTTCAGCGTTCCATCATACTGATGGATTCTATTCCCACACTGCCGCCTCGTACGACTTCGATGGTTTTAAACTGCTCTTTAATCAGTTTAATCACGGCGTCATTTTTTGTGGCTGTCTGGACGAACTCCAGAAGAAGACTGTCCTTTCCGTAGTCGATGACGCGGGCTTTAAAGGTTTCTGCAATCTGAAACAGCACTACCTTGTCCGCCGGGGTACAGCGTTTTACTTTAATATAAAGGATTTCTTTCATTCGAACAAAGATATCGGTGAAGTCGATAACTTTGATGACTTCCACCATGCGGTTGAGCTGTTTTTTTATCTGTTCAAAGGTTTCGTCGTCGCTGACTGTGGCGATGGTCATTCTGGAGACCGTGGGATCCTCCGTAGTTCCCACGGTGAGACTGTCCAGGTTGTAGCTTTTGCCGGAAAAAAGACCGGAGATTTTGGCCAGTACGCCCACCTGATTTTCCACGTATAACGAGATCCATCTTTTTTTCATTCCTTTATCCATGCTTCTCTATCCTCCTAACAATCCATGATCATTTCTTCTAAAGTACCGCCTGGCTGAATCATGGGGTAGACCATTTCTTCCGGATCAATGATAAATTCTATCAGCGTAGGTCCTTTGGTGTTTTCCTTTGCCTTTTCAAAGGCGGCGGAAATCTCTTCTTTGGCAGTCACCCGGTATCCCTTTGCGCCGTAACTCTCGGCCAGTTTCACGAAATCAGGTGTGTATTCCGGGAATTCCTTTCCTTCCGTTCGCCGGGAAAGGGCGCCTGCCCTTAAATTCGTCATGGAGTAGCGTTTCCCATAAAACAGTTTCTGCCACTGGCGCACCATTCCCAGATATTCGTTATTGAATATGCAGAGAATAATGGGCAGTTCTTCCAAAACGGCTGTGGCCATCTCCTGAATATTCATCTGTACGCCGCCGTCGCCGCAGATTGCGATTACTGTGGAATCCGGATTTCCAATCTGTGCTCCGATGGCGCCGGGAAGGCCGTAGCCCATGGTTCCCAGACCACCGGACATGATCATGCGTTTATTGTTGTTAAGCTGTGCATACTGGGATACCAGCATCTGGTGCTGTCCCACATCGGTTACCAGGATTGAATTGTCAAACTGACGGTTGATTTCTTCAATGATATCCAGAGGGCTCATTTTATTTCCCGTTTTCATGGTCAGGGGATGTTCCTGTTTCCAGGCTTCGATCTGTGTGAGCCATTTTTTTGTATTCAGTTCTTTTACGTATTCATTCATTCTGGTAACGGCTTCCAGGGCGTCCGCCACAATTGGCACATCTACGTGGACGTTTCTTGAAATGGAAGAAGTATCGATGTCAATGTGGACAATCTGGGCATTGGGAGCGAAAGCGTGAAGTTTGCCAGTGATGCGGTCGTTGAATCTGGTTCCGATGGAGAAGAGAAGATCGCAGTTGCTGACGGCCATATTGGCGGCATAGGCGCCGTGCATTCCAAGATTTCCGATAAAGAGAGGATGATCCGTGGGAATCGCGCCCTTTCCCATTACCGTTGTCACCACGGGCACCTGTGTTTTTTCTGCCACTTTCTGAAAGGTCTCGTTGGCTCTGGCGATATTGATGCCTCCTCCGGCCAGAAACAGAGGACGCTTTGCTTTCTGAAGCATTTTCAGGGCTTTTTTCAATTGTCCGATGTGGATGCCGGTGCTGGGTTTATAGCCTCGGATATTCACCGTTGTGGGGTATTCGGCGCTTCCCAGTTCGCCCATTACATCCTTGGGGAGGTCAACCAGAACCGGTCCGGGACGGCCGGTCCGTGCAATGTAGAAGGCTTCTTTTATGATTCGTCCCAGATCTTCCCGCTTTCTTACGGTAATGCCGTACTTTGTGATGCTTCTGGTAATTCCTACAATATCCACTTCCTGGAAGGCGTCGTTGCCGATCAGGTGACGGGCTACCTGGCCGGTGAAGCATACCAGAGGCACGCTGTCATAATTGGCTGTGGCCAGGCCCGTCACTACATTGGTGGCTCCCGGACCGCTGGTTACAAGACAGACTCCCACTTTTCCGGTGGTTCTGGCATAGGCGTCGGCCTCGTGAACCAGAGCCTGCTCGTGGCGGGGAAGAATGATTTCAATGGATCCGTCTTTCCCCAGTTCATCGCTGATATCGATGGTGGTAGCTCCCGGATAGCCGAAAAGTACTTCCACGCCTTCCTCTTTTAAGGCTTTTACCAATAATTTATTTCCTGAAATTTCTCTCATCCTGAATCCTCCCTTTTTGATACGTAAAAAACCCTGAGCTGTCAAAGCTCAGGGCGATTATAACCGTGGTACCACCTGATTTCAGAGGCAAAGCCTCTGCACTTAGCCAATACAAAAATACTATATTGCTTTCCTGTAACGCGGAAAAAACGTTGAAGCCTACTGTGCGATTGATATGCGGTTCGGTTCACTGCTCGAAGGCTACCTTCCATAATCCTTTCACGAAGACTTTCACCAGCCGTCCTCTCTCTGGGCATCCAGTGATTATGTACTCCTCCCTGTCACTGCATTTTCAGGTTTTTTTAATTTCTATTAATTGTATGGGAAAAAGGACAATTTGTCAATGTTTTTTTGTCTTACCTGGAGAAGAATTTTTCTTTGATCGGTTCCACAGGCATTTCTTTTCCGGTAAACAGGCGAAAAGCTTCCGCACCCTGATATAAAAGCATGTACAGGCCGTTCATTGTCGGACATCCGGCAGATTCAGCCAGGGAAAGCAGCCGGGTTTTTCTGGGTTCATAGATAATATCGGCTACGGCCAGTTCTTTGGGGAACATGGAAATATCGGTAATCAGGGAATTCTGCGTATCGGGTTCCATGCCCACAGATGTGGCGTTTACCAGAATATCGCTGGTTTCAAGAGAATTCTTAAGTGATTTTGTATCAGCGTTGTCGTAAATGGCGGCGCGGCAGTCCGTGGTCCGGTTGATGGTGTCGGTCAGATGAGAAATCCGCTGGAAGAAACGGCTGGCGGGACGCAGAAAGATACGAATTTCCTTCATTCCATCCAGGGCCGCCTGGGCCGCAATGGCGGTGGCGGCGCCGCCGGCTCCAAGGAGAGTCATGCTTTTTCCCTTTAAAGAAAAGCCGGCATCAGCGGCGGAGCGCATAAAGCCTGTTCCATCCGTATTGTGTCCCGTCAGCTTTCCATTATCGTTTACCACGGTGTTGACTGCGCCGATCATTTTAGCGGCCGGCGACAGGTCGTCCAGAAACTCCATGATTTTATTTTTGTTGGGCATGGTCAGGTTGAAACCTCGAATGCCCGCTGCCTTCAGGCCGGCAACGGCGGTTGAAAGGGCGGTCTCGTCCACTTCGAAGCAGAGATAAACGTAATCCAGGCCCAGCAGATGAAAAGCTTCATTGTGCATCAGCGGCGAAAGGCTGTGAGCCACCGGTTTGCCCAGCAAGGCGGTCAGTTTGGTATGTCCGGTAATTGGCAATTCCATAATTTCCTCCTAAATCAGCGTCCCGGTTGACAGCCGGGATGCCGTACGATAAAAAGATGTCAGGGTTATTTTTTGCTTTCATTACTCTGATATATAAAAAAGTATACCATAAATTAAAAAATTTCGGGACATTTTTCCGGTGTTTTCCGTCTAATAAGTGTAAGGCATGAAGTTTATGCCCTGTACGTACAGAAAAGAAAGGAAAAGCGGTATGGAAAATTTAGTGAAAAAAGCAAAGGAGCGGGATGCAGAAGCATTTACCTTACTGATGCAGTCTTATATGCAGCATATGTATAAGACGGCCCGCGCCATATTAAAAAGTGACGAGGACGCAGCGGACGCCATATCTGATACGATTCTCGTCTGTTGGGAGAAACTGCCTGATCTTTCCCATGACCGATATTTCAAGACCTGGATGACCAGAATTCTTGTCAACAAGTGTAAAGATTTCATCGCGAAAAAGAAACAGTTGGTGTTAACGGATGAGATGCCGGAAGGAGCTTCCTATGAGACAGGTTATGAAAATCTGGAATGGCAGGAAGCAATGAAAAGCCTGGATGAAAAGTACAGGCTGGTGGTGATGCTGTATTACGGAGAAGGATTCCGCACTTCTGAAGTGGCGTCCATATTGGATATTTCGGAGAGCACGGTTAGAACCAGATTGGCCAGGGCAAGGGAGAAACTGGCGGAAGGATACTATTCAGAGGTAAGGAGGCGCATAATATGAAAGAAACAAATATAATAAAAATCCTGCAGGAACCGGTGGACATACCTCCGGTGGTACTGGAAAAAGCCCAGGGAGCTTTTGAAAAAGTAAAAAGAGAGGCGGAAGAGGAAAGTAAAACGAAACCGGCGGTGAGGAGAAAGAGCAGAAAAAGATTCTGGCTGGCGGCGGCTGTTGCCGCAGCAATTCTGGGGACCGTCAGTGTGGGCGCTGCCGCTTACCATCATTGGTGGAGCAAAGGGCTTTCAGAATCCCTCCATGCCAGTGAAGGGCAGATGCAGGAGTTGGATGGGAGCAAGGCTTCTTCTTTGATCAATCAGTCTGTTACCGTACAGGGCGTCACCATTACGGCGGTACAAAGTATCGTGGACAACTATTTTGCTCACCTGTCCTTTAAAGTGGAAGGCTACGACCTGCCCAAGGGAGCGGAGCCGGGGATTGAGAATATTGAAGTGACGGTGGACGGAGATGATAATATCAACTGGAGCGGCGGCTTTTACAATGGAATAGTAAGCGGAGAAAACGCAATGGCGGAATACGGCGACGGTACGCCTCTTGAATTTGCGGAAGACGGGAGCCTGATTGAGAAGTATGTGCAGGAGGACGGAAGCCTGGAATTCGATCTCACCTTAAGTCATTATCTGGAGGAGAGGGGATATCTGTTTGGAAAAGAAATCCATGTGAAGCTGTCCAATCTGGGAACTTATGAAAAAACGGATTTTCATCCGGTGCTGGAGGGAACCTGGGAATTTGACTGGACCCTTCAGGGAAGCGATAAAGTGCAGATCAGTAAGCCGGAAGCGCCCCTGGGGGAAAGCGGCGCAGTGCTGAAAGAAGCAGAACTTTCTCCCATTTCCATGCGGGCAGTGCTGGAGGTACCCGCCGGGCAGTATACGGTGGACGAATCGGAAGAGGGAATGAATCCGCCTCAGCTGAAAGGTGCGGTGATGAAAGACGGAACGGTTTACTCCTGCCTGTATCCGGGAATGGGGGGATCCAGCCGTCTGTCGGAAGAGTCTGATCAATATATCACTTTATTTGCCCTCGACCGGATTCTGGAAGTGGATCAGGTGGAAAAACTGCTGTTTGCCAAAGAGAGTCTGTCGGAAGGAAACGTTCCTTTGGAGGAAGAACATCCGGAAGATCAGCCCTTGGAGAAGCGGTTTTACGTGGTGCCCCTTGATTGACAGGAAGCCTGCCGCATTGACAGAAACAGCCTGGGACTTTATACTTAACGGTAACAGTCCCAGGCTGTTAGTACGATTGAACGAGGTAAAGTGTGATGGTAAAGCCGGTAAAAGTAAGAAATCTGATGATTGGGGAAGGAATTCCCAAAATTTGTGTCCCTGTGACCGGACGGACGAAAGAAGAAGTGGAAAGACAGGCGGAGAGAATCGCTGCCGCTGCTCCGGATCTGGTGGAATGGCGGGCGGATTATCTGGAAGAGCCGGAGAATTTTTCCCTGGTAAGGGAAACTTTATCGACGCTGCGCGCCATATTGCGGGAAATTCCGATTCTTTTCACCTTCCGGACGGAAAAAGAAGGGGGAATTCGTCCCCTGAAGAAGGAAACTTATGTGAACCTGAACCGAACGGTGGCGAAATGGGGACTGGCCGATGCGTTGGACGTGGAGCTGGAAGTGGAAAAAAACGGGGCGAAACCGCTGATTGAGGCGATTCATGAACAGGGCTGCCCAGTCGTCTGCTCTAATCATCATTTCCAGAACACGCCGGAAACCGGCAGCCTCCTCACACTTTTTGAACAGATGGAACAGGCGGGGGCAGATATTTTAAAAATTGCAGTGATGCCCAGGACACCGCAGGATGTTCTCCGTCTTCTTGAGGCCACTTACAAGGCCGGCGAAAAAAGCAGATGTCCGCTGATCTCCATGGCGATGGGCGGTCAGGGAGTGTTAAGCCGGCTGGGCGGAGAGATCTTCGGTTCCAGCGTCACATTTGCGTCGGTGGAAGAGGCATCGGCGCCGGGGCAGCTTCCCATAGAAGAGATGAAACAGGGCCTGGGGATCATTCACAGGGCATTGCGATAATCCCTTAACATAATAAGAAAAAAGGAAGGAAAAGCTGTCGAAAAGATATAAAATGCGACAGCTTGCTTTTGACAAATAAAACACCCTCCATAACCTATAATGAATTTTGCTTATTCCAGTAAGTACGTATTCAGGGGTTATGGGGGGTGTTTTGTGTACTATGAGATATTCATAGATGTTTTTTTTGTAACGAATATGGTGATGGATTATTTTCTCCTCCGACTGGTAAGCCGGATTCTTGGATGTTCTGCCACACATTTGAGCAGTCTGGCGGGAGGAGCCTTCGGGGCACTGGCTCTGTCTTTGACCATCGCCTTCGGACTGCCGCAGAGGCGGTTTTTGAATACGATACTGGTGCATGTGGTAATTAACACAATAATGGTAAAGTTTGGATGCAAAATCAAAGACTGGCATAAATTATTACAAGGCTTGCTGCTCTTATATCTGACGTCTTTTCTCATCGGCGGTGTACTTTCGGTGATCATGCGTTATTTTTCCCGGCCGGGTCTTTGGGGATTTCTGTTTCTTGCAGCCACAAGCTACCTGATTATTACTGCTGCCGTCCTGGTATACACCCGACTGAAGGGGAAGGGAACGAATCTTTATGAGGTCGTACTGTACGCGGGAGCAAACTGCAGAAAAGTAACGGGTTTTTGTGATACGGGAAACAGACTGAGAGATTCACTGACTGGAAAGCCCGTATCAGTGGTAGAGGGAAGGGAATTGAAAGCGCTGCTGGAAAATGGGGATCTGACGCCTTTTTATCCCCGTTATATTCCGTTTCGAAGTCTGGGCTGCGATGCGGGAGTCATTCTGACGGTAACGCTGGATTCCCTTACCATAAAAAACGGCAGAAAGAGCAGGACGGTCAGACATCCGGTGGTGGCTCTGGCGAAGGAAGGAGCCGCCTTTATGGAGGGCTGTCAGATGATTTTAAATCCGGATTTAGTAGACGGTTAGGAGGAATTTGATTATGATGCATGCGGTATTGCCGAATCGGATTCGGTTTGGAATGTTTCCAGGTTTTTCCAGAATGATTTTCAGAAAACCGGGAGAGATCTTTTATATCGGGGGAACGGATGTGCTTCCGGCGCCGCTGGATGCAAAGCGGGAAGCGGTGGTCATTGAAAACCTGGGAAGCGGACAGGATAAAGAAGCCAGAGATGAATTGATTGAGCATAATCTCAGGCTGGTGGTGTATATTGCTCAGAGATTTGACAACACGGGGGTGGGGGTTGAGGATCTGATCAGCATTGGAACAATCGGCCTGATCAAAGCCATCAACACGTTTAATCCGACGAAAAAAATCAAGCTGGCGACTTATGCGTCAAGATGCATTGAAAATGAGATTCTGATGTACCTGCGCAGGAATAATAAAACAAAGATGGAGGTGTCCATTGACGAACCGTTAAATGTAGACTGGGACGGGAATGAACTCCTGCTTTCCGATATTCTGGGTACAGACGAGGATATTATATATAAGGATCTGGAACATGAGGTGGAATGCCGCCTGTTGGGGAAGGCTATTGGGAAACTTTCCCCCAGGGAACAGACCATTATCAAACTGAGGTATGGCCTTCAGTCTTCTGACGGAAAAGAAAAAACGCAGAAAGAAGTGGCGGATTTGCTGGGCATTTCCCAGTCTTATATTTCGCGGCTGGAAAAAAGAATTATGAAGAGGCTGAAGAAGGAAATCGTAAAGTATGAATAACAAAGAGAATCAGTATGCTGAAAAAGAGGCAGCAGGCAATCCATTCCTGGATACTGGAAAAAACGGACAGTATCTTTATCGGAAGGCTTGCGCCTCCCAGAAAAGCCAGCGCTTTTTTGACGGCAATTGCACTGATAATGCAGGGGAAGGGGAGCGCGGCAAAGGCCGGAGTCCATGGAAGGCGTATATATGCGGGCAGTCGGTAAAGTACTATGATATAGCTGCAAAGAGATAGCCCAAGAAGAAAGAAAACAAAGCCGGTATTTGGCGCTGGCGAGCAGGACAGATAGCCGGTCAGACAGAGACTGGCCGGAGCGGCATAAACGGCAAAAAGGGGTTTCCTGGAATCATCGGGTTCCCTCTTTTTGCCGTATCGAAAGGAAATAAGCGTCATCAGGGGGAAGAAAGCGGCTATGGCAAAAAAGCAGAGAAAAAGGCCGGCCCGGGAAAGATGAAAGGCGGGGGCGCAGATGGAGGCCGCAGCAATTCCTACATAGACGATGAAATAGCTGGCGTATACCTGGGACAGTCTGGGAGGCATCATAAAACGGAAAGTGAACCAGAGCAGGAGAACAAGATGGGCGAGAAGGCCGGCCAGCCAGAACCACAGGGCCTTATTTTTAAGAAAAGGCTGGGCATAGCCGGACAGCAGCATCAATCCCATGGAAAATGTGCCGCAGATGGAGGCGGATGAGGGAGCTTGCATTTCCTGACGGAAGGATTCGAAGCAGAGAATATTGCGGAAAAGCCATAGAATTCCCAAGGCCATGGACAGGAAGCCCAAAAGCCAATATAAGATAAGACTGCTGTTTTTTAAAAGATTTCCCAAAGATGCGGCTGCCAGCATCAGACTGCAGAGGGAAAAGGGAATTTTCTGCATCATGGCGCTTCTCCTTTTTATTTTTCATTTTAGAAAAAAACAGGAGCAATGTCCATGAAACAGAATCAACTTTTTATTGATGCCTGTCAACAAAAGGTTGATTCTGTAAATGAGAGAAAAGTGATATAGTAAAATTATACAAAAAAGTACAAAATATAAAAATTAAAATATACTAAATATACAAAGGAGGAATGAGGAATGAGTCATGAAGTACATACTCACGTGGATGAACAGGGCAATGTGACGACCCACCATCATCACCATGATCCCAACGATGTGACGGACTATATGGAAGCAGTGAAGGCTTACCGGGAAACCTTCCCCACCAAGCAGGATGTCATTGAGAAAACGCCGGATCCGGCGGTGAAAGAAATGCTTCTTCGCATGGAGCAGCTTGGCATCGATAATTCTTTCGACCGATTCGATCAGCAGCAGCCCCAGTGCAATTTCGGACTGGCCGGTATCTGCTGCCGTATCTGCCATATGGGCCCCTGCCGCATCACCAAGAAAAGTCCCCGGGGTGTCTGCGGGGCCGACGCAGATCTGATTGTGGCCAGGAATATGCTCCGCGCCGTGGCGGCCGGTACGGCGCAGCACGGCATGCATGCCAGAGAGGTTATTCTCTCGCTGAAATGGGCGGCAGAAGGAAAACTGCCTCTGCCTATTCTGGGAGAGGAAAAAATGATTGCCACTGCCAAGTCATTTGATATCGAGACAGAAGGAAGGACGGTAAATGAAATTGCCATTGATTTTGCCAACCTTCTCCTGGAAGATTTAAGCAGGCCGGAGGCGGACGAATATAAAACCATCAAATATGCGGCTCCCCCAGAACGGCAGGAAGTATGGAAGAACCTGGATATTCTTCCCATCAGTACCTACCATGAGGTTTTCGAGGCGCTGCACAATTCCGGAGAGGCCTGCGACGGTGACTGGCGAAACATTATGCAGCAGTTTCTGCGGACTGGTCTGGCCTTTGTATTCGGCACTGTGGTGGGAACGAATCTGGCTACAGACAGTCTGTTCGGCGTGGGACAGCGCAGAAAATGTATGGTAAACATCGGGGCGTTGAAAAAGGGGTATGTGAATATTGCAGTGCACGGTCATATGCCCACCCTGGTCAGTGAGATCGTCCGCCAGGGACACAGCGAAGAGATGGTGGAACTGGCAAAATCCAAAGGAGCAAAGGGAATTCAGTTTTACGGTATCTGTTGTACCGGTCTGTCGGCCATGTACCGTTATGACAATGTGATTCCTCTGTGCAATCCGCCGGGAGCAGAGCTGGTACTGGCTACGGGGGCTTTGGATTTGTGGATTGCAGACGTACAGGATATCTATCCGTCTATTATGGATGTGGCAAAATGCTTCAGGACAACGGTGGTGACCACAGAAGATTCCACCAAGCTTCCGGGAGCGGAGCACATCGCCTATGATCACACCCATTCCAATATCGGTGAGACCAGGGAAATCGCCAGGAAAATTCTGCTGCGGGGCATTGAAAGTTTCCAGGAACGTCAGGGGATTCCGGTGTTTATTCCGCCCTACGAAGTGGAGGCTGAGCTTGGCTTCAGTGTGGAAAGCGTAAATAAAGATCTGGGTTCCTTCGAGCCGCTGGCGGAAGCGGTAAAGAGCGGACAGATCAAAGGAATCGTTAATGTGGTGGGATGCACCAATCCAAAAACAGTTTACGAACGGTGCATCGTGGATGTGGCAGATATTCTGCTGAAAAATGATATTCTGATTCTCACCAACGGTTGTGCTTCATTCCCCCTTCTGAAACTGGGATACTGCAACATGGATGCGGTGGAAACCAAGTGTGGGGAAGGATTGAAAAAATTCCTGAAAGAGCACAATATGCCGCCGGTGTGGCATGTGGGAGAATGTATCGACAACACCAGATCCACAGGAATTCTCTCAGGGGTGGCCGGTATCTGTCAGAAGCCGTTGAAAGACATGCCTTTCGCCCAGTCCAGTCCGGAATGGGGCAATGAAAAAGGAGTGGGAGCAGCGCTGGCATTCCGGCTTTTGGGACTTAACAGTTACCACTGTGTGGAACCGCAGACCTTTGGCTCTGCGAAAGTGACTAAATTCCTGAAAGAAGATACGAAGGATCTTCTGGGCGGCGTGATGGTGGTCAATACAGATCCGGTGGCCCTGGGAAATCAGATTGTTTCGGATTTTGAAAAGAAAAGAAAAGACCTGGGATGGGAATAAAAGGAAGAAAGACAGGCGTCTTCCGGCGAAAGCCGGAGGGCGCCTGTTTTATGAGAACTTTTTCAGACACATATCTTCTTTTATTTCCACCAGAATGATGTCGTCTCCAATTTGCACCACACATTCCCAGGGGATCACATATTCGCAGTCGCGGCCCAGCATTCCCCAGAATTTTCCGGGACCGGGAATGATCAGAGCCAGAATCCTTCCGGTTTTACATTCAAACTCCAAATCAACGGGGCATCCCAGACTTTTGCAGGTGCAGATATTGATGACTTCTTTCTGTCTCAGTTCAAAAAATCGCAGGTTGACCACCCCTTACTTTGTTTATATAATGTATGCATCCGGCTCTTTGTCAAGGACTAAAACTTTTTTTATTTTCGTCGAAAACGCATAGCCCGGCGGCCAAATGAGAACCATTTTATGTAGAAAAAACTTTCCAGGAGGGTTCTTGTTATGGCGCTGAACAAAGTCGAGATATGCGGAGTCAATACATCGAAATTACCGATTTTAAGCAATGAAGAAAAAGACGAATTGTTCCGGAGAATCAAACAGGGAGACATGGAGGCAAGGGAACTCTATATCAAGGGAAATTTACGACTGGTGTTAAGTGTGATCAAGCGTTTTTCCAACAGCAACGAGGCGGCGGACGATCTTTTTCAGATTGGCTGCATCGGACTGATGAAGGCCATTGATAATTTTGATACGACACTGAATGTGAAATTCAGCACCTATGCGGTGCCGATGATTATCGGGGAAATCCGCCGTTATCTGAGGGATAATAACAGTATCCGGGTCAGCAGATCTTTAAGAGATATTGCCTACAAAGCGATTTTCGCCAAAGAAAATTATGTGAAGACGCATTTAAAAGAGCCCACCATAGCGGAGATTGCCGAAGAAGTGGGGATCCAGAAAGAGGATATCGTCTATGCCCTGGATGCGATCCAAAGTCCCATGAGCCTTTATGAACCTGTGTACACAGAGGGCGGAGATACGCTGTATGTGATGGACCAGATCAGCGACCGGAAAAACAGGGAGGAAAACTGGATTGAGGATCTGTCTCTTCAGGAAGCCATGGAGCGGCTGGGAGACAGAGAGCGCCATATTATCGAACTGCGTTTTTTCGAGGGGAAGACACAGATGGAAGTGGCCCGTGAAATCGGTATTTCCCAGGCACAGGTTTCCCGGTTGGAAAAAAATGCGCTGCGAAGCATGAAAAATTATTTAAGCTGAAGAATAGGGATAGGAAAAATGAAAATTATCATATCGCCGGCGAAAAAGATGAACAGAAAGAATGATTTTTTAACACCCCGGCAGTTGCCGGCCTGCATAGAAAAGGCAGACCGGCTGAAAGAATATTTAAGGGGGCTCTCCTTAGGAGAACTGAAACAGATTCTCAATTGCAGTGAAGCCATTGCCAGGGAAGCGTACGAAAATTACCGGGAAATGGATCTGTATCATCAGACTCTGCCGGCTGTTCTTGCCTATGAAGGGATTCAGTATCAATACATGGCTCCTCAGGTTTTTGAGGCTCCCCAGTATGAATACATAGAACAACACTTAAGAATCCTATCCGGCTTTTATGGAATTCTGCGTCCCTTTGACGGCGTGGTGCCCTACCGGCTGGAAATGCAGGCGAAGCTTAAAACTTCCTTTTGCAGAAACCTTTATGATTTCTGGGGAGGCACACTGTATGAAATGCTTACCCGGGAAGGAGATGAGGTGATCGTGGATCTGGCCTCCAAGGAATACAGCCAGGGGGTAAAAACATATAAAAATGATAAGATACGGTGGATTACATGCACCTTCGGCGAATGGGAGGAGGGAAAAATACGGGAAAAGGGAGTGTATGTAAAGATGGCCCGGGGTGAGATGGTGCGGTATATGGCAAAAAACCGCATAAGGGACATTGAAATGCTGAAAAATTTCTGCGGTCTGGGGTATGAGTATAATGAATCACTGTCCGCTTCGGACCGTTATGTTTTTCTGAGGGGGAAAACAAAGAAAGGAATTTGAGGAGAGTATGATGGATACAGTGAAAAAAAGGGATCATTGGCTGCTGCATTTTCTTCAGGGAGTGCTCATCGGAACCGGGGCGATTCTCCCTGGAGTCAGCGGCGGCGTACTTTGCGTTGCATTCGGAATTTATGAGCCGATTATGAAATTTTTAGGTCATCCGGTGCAGACGCTGAAAAAAAACAGGTCGCTGATTTTAAGTGTCCTGCTGGGGGGACTTGTGGGATTCATTCTGGTGGCCAAAGTTGTGGAGGTGTTTTTCACTAATCACACCGTTTTGGCAACGGCTCTTTTTTCAGGGCTGATCTGCGGGACGGTGCCGGGACTTATGAGAAAATCGGTGGATGATTCTCCCCAAAAGGGGTGGTCCTGTTTTATTATAACTCTGGCGGTGTCTTTTGTGTTTTTCCGTATGATGGACGCAGGGATGGAGGGAGCCATAGAGGCTAATTTCGCCTGGTACGTATTCTGCGGCTTTATCTGGGGATTAAGTATGATTATTCCCGGCCTGAGTTCTTCTTCCGTTCTTCTTTTTATGGGACTTTATCAGCCCATGACGGAGGGAATCGCCGCCCTGGACTTCGGCGTGCTGCTGCCCCTGGGCCTTGGATTTCTGGCTACGCTGGCGGCTCTGTCCAGAATGGTAAACCGGCTTTTGCACCGATACCACGGCATTATGTCAAAAATCATCCTGGGATTTGTGATTTCTTCCGTGCTCCTGATTCTGCCCACTTCTTTTACCGGCCCGGCGCAGCTGCTGCTGGCGGTTCTATGCTTTGGAGCGGGATTTTTTGCGGCTCATCTGATGGATGGAGAGAAAGAAGAATAACCGTGGTTTTAAATTGAAAATGGGTGGGAATGATGGTATGATATTTCAAATAATATCACAGATTTTGGGAGGATAAAATGCAATGAGATGCCCCTTTTGTAATCAGGATAACACGAGAGTTGTGGATTCCAGACCGGTGGAAGACAGCAATGCCATCCGCAGAAGAAGGATGTGCGACGCATGCGGGAAGCGTTTTACCACTTATGAAAAAGTGGAGACGATTCCGCTGATTGTGATTAAAAAAGATCAGAACCGGGAGCAGTACGACCGTTCAAAAATCGAAGCAGGGGTGTTAAGAGCCTGTCATAAACGGCCAATCCCGGCAGAGAAAATCACGGAGCTGGTGGATTCTGTGGAAACGGAAATTTTCAATAAAGAAGTGAAGGAAATCCCCAGCAGTGTGATCGGAGAACTGGTTATGGACCGGCTGAAAGATCTGGAGGCCGTAGCCTATGTGAGGTTTGCCTCCGTTTATCGGGAATTCAAAGATGTGAATACTTTCATGGATGAGCTGAAAAAGATATTGAAATAGTTGCCCTTTCCCGGGGCATGTGATATAATTCTCATATTGTAGATTGCCGCTTTAAATCGACAAAGCGGAAAATCATAAATCAGAAAGGAAGGAAACGATGAAAAACAAAACAGTGAAAAAAATTCTGGCTTTTGTTCTTTCTGCCGTTATGACATCTGCTGTGCTGGCAGGATGCGGTTCAACCGATTCAGAAGAGCAGTCTTCTGAATCAACAGCGGAAGAAGCGCCGGCAGCCGATGAGGGAACAGAAGCGCAGACAGAAGAAGGAAGCGCTGAAGTCAGCGGTGAAACGTATAAAATTGGTGTGATTCAGTATACCCAGCACGATGCGCTTGACGCCAGCAATGAAGGTTTTTTTGCGGCGCTGGACGAGATGGGAATCACCTATGAAGCTGACCAGCAAAATGCGGCGGGGGAAACGGCGTCCTGTCAGACGATTTCACAGACCCTGGTAAATGATCAGAATGATCTGATCTTTGCCATCGGTACGCCGGCAGCTCAGGCTGTGGCAGGTGTTACTTCTGATATTCCCATTGTCCTGACAGCAGTGACGGATCCGGCGGAATCCGGATTGGTGGAATCCAATGACGCTCCAGGCGGAAATGTGACGGGAACATCCGATCTTACCCCGGTGGCAGAACAGATTGATCTGCTGAAACAAATTATTCCAGATGCGCAGAAGGTGGGAATTTTATACTGTACAGCGGAGTCCAATTCAGAGATTCAGGCGGACATGGCCAGAGAAGCCTGCAAAGAGCTGGGAATAGAGACGGAAGATTACACGGTATCTTCTTCAAATGAGATCCAGACAGTAGTAGAATCTGCCGTTGGCAAGGTGGATGCATTATATGCACCCACGGATAATGTAATTGCTGCGGGAATGGCTACGGTAGGAATGGTGGCCAATGACAACGGCATACCGGTAATCTGCGGTGAGAGCGGCATGGTAGATGAAGGCGGACTGGCAACTTACGGCATTGATTATTATGAGCTGGGCTATATGGCGGGGCAGATGGCAGCGGAAATTCTGGTTGACGGAAAAGATCCGGCAGAGATGCCCATCGAATATCTGGACGCTGATAAATGTGAACTGGCGGTTAATGAGGAAACTGCCGAAACGCTGCAGATTGATCTGTCATCAATCCAGGAATAAAGACAAGACAAACCCGATGAAGAAAACCAAGGGAGCCGATGTGCTCCCTTGGTGTTTCTGTATACGTCTGCTTAGGAGGAAAAGAAATGAGTGGGTTTTTAATTTCAATGCAGGGTGCGGTTTCTCAGGGCGTCCTGTGGGGCATTATGGTGCTGGGGGTGTATATCACCTATAAAATTCTGAATATTGCCGATCTTACTGTGGATGGAAGCTTTGCGCTGGGAGGATGTGTCTGTGCCACCCTGATTGTAGATGGAGGATGGAATCCGGTGGCGGCGCTGGTGATTTCTCTGGCTGCAGGACTTCTGGCGGGAGCGGTGACCGGTTTTTTACATACGGTTTTCGAAATACCGGCCATTCTGGCGGGAATTCTGACACAGATTTCCCTATGGTCCATCAATCTAAGAATTATGGGAGGAAAGAGTAATATCCCCCTTCTGAAATCCGATACTGTTTTTTCCTGGTTAGTGGATGCCACAGGCCTTTCTCAGGCCATGGTCAGTCTCATTATAGGAATTGTGGTTGCCATTGCACTGATTGCATTTCTGTACTGGTTTTTCGGAACGGAATTGGGTGCGGCTTTAAGGGCTACGGGAGACAATGAGGATATGATCCGTGCTCTGGGAGTAAATATTAAAAAGACCAAGATGCTGGCTTTGATGATCAGCAACGGTCTGGTGGCTCTGTCTGGCGCCCTGGTATGCCAGAGCCAGAAATATGGAGACATCAACAATGGTACCGGAGCTATCGTCATCGGCCTTGCCGCCATTGTTATCGGCGATGTGCTTCTGGGAAGGCTGCGGGCCTTTGGCAGCAAACTGACTTCTGCCGTTGTAGGTTCCGTTGTATATTTTCTGATTCGCGCCATCGTACTGCAGCTGGGGATGGACGCCAATGATATGAAACTGCTTTCTGCAATCATCGTGGCGCTGGCGCTGTGTGTTCCGGTGGCAGTCGAAAAATGGAAACTCAGACGTTCCTACATGGAAGGAGGAAAATAGATATGCTGAAGCTGACAGGTGTGCAGAAAACCTTTAATAAAGGGACGATTAATGAAAAGAAAGCCTTATGCGGCATAGACCTCCACTTGCAGGAGGGGGATTTTGTGACTATTATCGGCGGAAACGGCGCCGGAAAATCCACTATGCTGAATATGATTGCTGGAGTGTATCCCATTGATGCCGGCAGGATTATTCTGGACGGAGAGGATGTATCCAGAAGCCCGGAGCATAAACGGGCCAAATTTTTGGGAAGAGTATTCCAGGATCCCATGAAAGGGACGGCGGCTACGATGGAAATCCAGGAAAACCTGGCGCTGGCTTACCGGAGAGGGCAGAGAAGGGGACTGCGCTGGGGTATTACAAAGGCAGAACGGCAGCGTTACCATGAGGAGCTGAAAACACTGGGACTGGGCTTGGAAGACCGGATGACTTCCAAAGTGGGACTGCTTTCAGGAGGACAGCGTCAGGCGCTGACACTTTTGATGGCATCGCTGCAGAAACCGAAGCTTCTCCTTCTGGATGAGCATACGGCGGCCCTGGATCCCAAAACGGCGGCTAAAGTGCTGGAGCTGACAGAAGAAATTATTCATGAACACCGTCTGACGGCAATGATGGTGACACATAATATGAAAGACGCCATTCGTCTTGGAAACCGGCTGATTATGATGCACGAGGGACGCATCATTTACAATGTAAGCGGTGAAGAAAAGAAAGGGCTGAAAGTGGAAGACCTTCTGGAAAAATTCGGTCAGGCAAGCGGAGGAGAATTTGCTAATGACCGAATGATGCTGGCATAGATAAAAAGCAGATAAGAAAGAGTATGGATAAGTTATTGACATATGACATTAACTGCTGTATAGTAAGATTATAAAAGGCATATGTCAGAAAAGGAGTGATTTCCGTGCCCAGACCATGTAAAAGACGGCGGATATGCGAGATGCCGAAGCACTGCAGTTTTGCTCCTGTGGGAGAGAGCGGGAAGGATCGTCCGATCATACGGCTGGCTGTCGATGAATATGAGGCCATTCGGCTGATCGATTTGGAAGACTTGAATCAGGAAGAATGCGCCGGCCGGATGGGAGTGGCGAGAACCACAGTGCAGGCTATTTACAATTCTGCAAGAAGAAAACTGGCCCAATGCCTCGTGGAAGGAAAAGAACTGAGGGTAGATGGAGGAGATTACATTCTCTGTGAGGGGAATCTGACAGGATGCCACTGCAGGCGTTGTCATGCCGGCAGAAAAAATAAAAACAGTCTTGGAGGCGGTAGCAGTGAAAGTAGCGGTAACTTATGAAAATGGACAGGTGTTTCAGCATTTCGGGCATTCGGAACATTTTAAGGTTTATGAAGCAGAGGGAGGAAATATTATTTCCTCGGAAGTGGTGGATACTAATGGCAGCGGTCATGGGGCTCTGGCAGGGATGCTTTCGGAGCTGAAAGTGGATACTCTGATCTGCGGCGGAATTGGACAGGGAGCCAAGAATGCCCTGGCTGAGGCGGGTATTACTCTTTATGGAGGAGTGTCCGGCAGTGCGGACGATGCGGTGAAAGCACTGCTTGCTGGAAATCTTTCCTATAATCCGGATGCAGCATGCAGTCATCATGAACATGAGCACCACGGCGATTGCGGTCATGGCGACGGGGAATGCCGTCACGGTCACTGCGGAAAGTGACATGGATTGAGAGAATACGTCTTTTTGATATAACAGATTGTTATATCATGAACCAGATGAAATCAGCGGAAAGCTATTTTTCCGCTGATTTTTTTGTGGAGAAAGAGAGAAGAATCTGCAGTTTTTCCTGTTTCAGGGCGGTCATAAGGTATAACAAATTGGAATACGACAAATCGGGCAAAATGTAGACATAACCCAGCGCCGATGCTATAATAAACCATCATAAAGTCGGCGGTTACGCCATGGGGAATAAGTTCAGACGCGGTCTGATTAAAAGGGAATCCGGTGAGAATCCGGAGCGATCCCGTCACTGTATTAGCTGGTTCAAAGCACGATGCCACTGGGGTGTCTACCCTGGGAAGGCGCTGAGAATGAGAATGCTTAAGTCAGGAGACCTGCTTATTTTTCAGCAAAGATTCCTGCGGAAGACGGGAAATCTTTATTCTATCATGAAAGTGTTATTTTGCCTGGAAAGAAGGGCGGCATAACAGTGTTTTGTGTGTGGATAAGACGATCAGATCTGATGCAGGGCATCAGATCTTTTTTTGTGACTTTGTGAAAAAAGAGAAAGAGGAAGGAAAAATGAAACACAGTAAAAAGTACCTTGTTATGGGAATAGCAGCAGTTCTGTCGCTTTCTCTGTTTTCGGGATGCAGCAGTTTCGCAGACAGTGAAAACACAGGTGATGAACAGGCAGACACTGCCGGGGAAGAAGTTTTAAATTTTGGATGTCAGATGTACGATGATGGTTCTTTGAATTTTGCTCTGACGCCCAACGGCGCCTGGAATGCCATGCGTTATGGCATTACGGAGAGTTTGTTTAAGTTTAATGACGACATGAGTACGGAACCATGGCTTGCAAAAAGTTATACGGTAAACGATGAACATACCGAGTGGGTGATTACCCTGAGAGATGATATTTGTTTTTCAGACGGCTGTCCGGTGACGCCTTCGAAAGTAAAGGAATGTTTTGAATATCTGAAGGAGGTTTCCGAAGGGTCTTCGGCGAATGCAGAAAAGTACCTGGAATTTGAAGCGGAAATTACTGCGGATGACGAAGCGAATACACTGACTATTGTGACGAGCAAGCCTTATAATGACTTGCCGGGGCAGCTGGCCTACCCGGTTATGGCGGTTGTTGATATTGAGCATACCGAGGATTTTATGAATAATGTCATCGGAACCGGCCCTTATATGGTAAATCAGTTTAACGGCGTGGGAGTCGGGTATGAGATGGTGGCCAATCCCAACTATTATGAAGAAGTGCCTTATGATAAAGTGAATATTCTTTTCATGGGAGATGCATCGGCAAAGACTATGGCTCTTCAGAGCGGTCAGGTAGATTTAGTGGAAAATATTACAAATGTAGCGGATATTCAGGATTTCCAGGAGAATTCTGACTTTACGGTGGACATTGCCACCGGCGTACGCTGTGGATTTTCCTGGATGAATCTGGAGGGTGTTTTATCCAACGAAGCGCTTCGCCAGGCGATGATCATGGCGATTGATAAAGAAGGGATTTGTGAGTCTACGACCATCGGCGGTTTGTATACGGCGGGTATTTCTGTATTGCCCTCCAATCTGGATTATGGATACGATGAGCTGAATGACCCGTATCCCTATGATCCGGAAGGCGCAAAGAAAGTGCTGGATGATGCTGGAATCGTAGATACGGACGGCGACGGCATCCGTGAACTGGATGGGCAGAATATTAACCTGCGTTATGTTTCCTATGAAAACCGGCTGCTGAATGACTTTTCCGATGCCCATACTCAGTATCTGGCGGAAATTGGGATCGGAGTTACCGCAGAGTACGGCAGCTCTGACGATCAGTGGAGCAAACTGGCCGCGGGAGATTACGATCTGAACAATAATAACTGGATTACCGTGGGAACCGGCGATCCGCTGGAGTATCTGGGCAACTGGTATTCCAAAACAACATACTGCGGATATTCCAATCCAGAATATGACAAGCTGTATGAATCTCTGCAGAATGAGTTGGATCCGGAAAAAAGAAAAGAGCTGGTAAAAGAAATGCAGCAGATTATCATAGACGATGCGTTGGTTTTGGTTGACGGATATTATAACAGCTCCATGGTTTATTCCAATAAAAGCGTGGGATATGCTCATATCCACACGGCGGATTATTATTGGTTGACGACGGAAATTGTTCCGGCCGAATGATGTTGACTATAAATGAGGTGTGATTGAATTGAGTAAAAAGCAACTGCTCTCCCGCCTGCTGCAGATTGTGGTGGTTCTGGTGGGAATCAGCTTTATCACTTTTTTTCTGACCTACCTGTCGCCCGGTGATCCGGTGGAAAATATGTATATCTCCATGGGACAGATGCCTTCAGAAGAGATTGTGGAACAGACCAGGGAAGAGATGGGGCTGAATGACCCATTTCTTACCCAGTATATCCGGTGGCTGGGAAACTGTCTCCATGGTGATTTCGGCACGTCTTACTCGCTTCACCAGCCTGTGACGGAATTGTTGCTGGAGCGGGTGGGGCCGACACTGAGGCTGACGGCGATGGCGCTGATAATGATGCTGCTTTTGTCGGTTCCCCTGGGTGTTGTTTCGGCGTTATACAAAGATTCCTGGGTGGACTACCTGGCAAGGGGAGTTACCTTTCTGGGATGCGCCATGCCTAATTTCTGGGTAGCGCTCCTGCTGATGCTGGCGTTTTGCGTAAAATTTACATTTTTTCCGGTCATCAGCGCGCAGGGTGACTTCAGAAGCCTTTTTCTGCCGGCATTGACGCTGGCCATTGCCATGGCGTCCAAATATACCCGACAGGTGCGTGCTGCGGTACTGGAAGAACTGAATCAGGATTATGTGATCGGAGCGCAGGCAAGGGGCATCAGAAAAAGCAGGATCATCTGGGCAAATGTGTTCCCCAATGCGTTGCTGCCCCTTGTGACCATGCTTGGTCTGTCAGTGGGAAGCCTTTTGGGCGGAACTTCGGTGGTGGAGATCATCTTTTCTTATCCGGGTCTTGGTAACCTTGCGGTGTCTGCCATTACCTCCAGCGACTATAACCTGATCCAGGGTTATGTACTCTGGATGGCGCTGATTTATATGGTGATCAATCTGATCGTGGACGCTTCTTATGTATACATAGATCCCAGGATGCGTATAAAGAGGAGATAAGCATGGTAAGGATAAATGATTTTCTGAAAAAAAAGCAATTTGTGATCTTTTTTATTCTGGCAGTACTCATCATTTTGGCAGCTGTGTTTGCTCCGGTTATAACGCAAGGCGTAGATCCTTTGGAAGGGAGTATGGATGACGCTTTACAGGCTCCCTGTAAAGCGCATATTTTCGGAACAGACAAAATGGGAAGGGATATTTTTACCCGGGTGATCTACGGTGCCCGCGCTTCTTTGATTTCTACCTTTGGCGTAGTTCTTCTGATTTTTCTGATCGGTACTGCGGTAGGAATAATTGCCGGATGTTTTGGCGGTATTGTGGACGCGGCGCTTATGCGCGTTGCGGATATGATGGTAGCCTTCCCAGGACTGGTTCTTGCTCTTGCAGTAGCAGGCATTATAGGATCCAGCATGAAAAACGCAATTATTGCCATTACCATTGTCAGTTGGACAAAGTATGCCAGGCTGGCGCGGTCACTGGTACTGAAAATCAAAGACCGGGATTATGTGTCTGCGGCGATTGTTTCCGGAGCCAGGACATCTCATATTATCCGGTCCTATATGCTGCCCAATGCGCTGCCGATTCTGATCATAACGGCTGCGACGGACGTTGGAAGTATGATGCTGGAGCTTGCCGCATTATCCTTCCTGGGATTCGGTGCAAAGCCGCCCACACCGGAGTGGGGTTACATGCTGAACGAGGGGCGCGGACTGATACAGAGTGCGCCGTGGATGATGATTTTCCCCGGCCTGGCAATCTTCCTGGTTGTTGTAGTATTTAATATGCTGGGGGATTCTCTGAGGGACATCATGGATCCCAGGGATGAGTAGGGAACGAGGAGACGGGAAGATGTTAAAAATTGATCATATGACAGTGGCATATAAAAATGTTCCAACAGTGCTGGATTTTTCCATGGATATGAAACCGGGTCAGATCATTGCGCTGGTGGGGGAGAGCGGCAGCGGAAAGACGACGGTGATTCGTGCGGTGATGGGTCTTCTTCCGGCCGCTGGCAAAGTGACGGAAGGCGACATTGTGTTTGATGGGAAATCCCTTTTGAGTTACGGTCCGGAACAGTGGCGTACCTTTCGGGGCAGAGAAATTTCCATGATTTTCCAGGACAGCGGAGCAATGATGAATCCTACCCGCCGTGTAGGCAGTGTATTTGTGGAGTATCTCAGAACCCATGAAAAAATCAGTAAAAAGGAGGCATGGAAGAAGGGCGCTGCCATGTTGGAACGGATGCGTCTTCCCGACGGAGACCATGTGATGCGCTCTTATCCATTTCAACTCTCGGGAGGTATGCGCCAGAGAGTGGGAATTGCCATGGGTATGACTTATCAGCCAAGGCTTTTACTGGCGGATGAACCTACTTCTGCATTGGATGTGACGACACAGGCGCAGATTGTCCGGCAGATGATGGAGCTGCGGGAGGACTATCATACAGGAATTATTATTGTAACGCATAATATCGGCGTCGCTGCTTATATGGCGGATCACATTATCGTGATGCGAAATGGCAGGATTGAAGATCAGGGGGACAGAGAGCAGATTCTTCACGGTTCCCGAAATGAATATACAAGAAAACTGATTGCTTCCGTGCCGTCTGTGGGAGGTGAATGGCTTGAGCACTGAGGAACTGATTCTGGAAGCGAAACATATCGTAAAGACTTTTCCTGCCGAAGGAGGGAAAAGTCTGATGGCAAATAATGATATAAATTTAAAGTTTTACCGTGGAAGAACCCTTGGGCTTGTTGGAGAATCCGGATGCGGAAAAAGTACTTTTATGCGGCTTCTAGTGGCGCTGGAAAGGCCTGATCGCGGCGACATCATTTTTCAGGGGGAAAGTCTGTCTGGGTTAAGAGGTGAGAAACTGCGGCAGAGCCGCCGGCATATACAGATGGTCTTTCAGGATCCCAATACATCCTTTAATCCTAAAATGCGGATTCGGGATATCGTCTGCGAACCGCTGATGAATTACGGAAAGATAAAATCCGGTGAGAAAGATAAGATCTGCAGCAGTCTTCTGAAAATGGTAGAACTTCCGGAAGAATTCATGGACCGCTATCCCCACAGTTTAAGCGGCGGGCAGAGACAGAGAGTGGCAATCGCCCGGGCGCTGGCATTAAAGCCGGAGGTTCTCATCCTGGATGAAGCCACATCGGCGCTGGATGTGTCGGTACAGAAAACTGTGATTCAACTGCTTGGCAGACTGCAAAAAGAGCTGAATCTGGCCATTGGTTTTATCTGTCATGATATTGCCCTGGTGGCTTCCATTTCCGATGATGTTGCCGTTATGTATCTGGGAAATCTGGTGGAGGTGATCCCAGGGAAAAAACTGGGGACAGAGGCACAGCATCCCTATACGAAAGCTTTGATGGGGTCTTTGTTTGATATTCATATGGATTTTCATAAAAAAATCGAAAGTCTTAAAGGAGATGTACCAAGCCCTCTGGATGTTCCTGAGGGATGCCCCTTCCAGGAACGGTGCGTGCATTGTATGGAAACCTGCAGGAAGGTTCGCCCGGCGCTTCAGAATGTGAGCGAAGATCATCAGGTGGCCTGCCATCTGTATCAGAATATAAAAAAGGCCTGTCCCTAAAAGATGGGGCAGGAAAGGAGACAAAAGTTTATATGGGAAAAAATCTGACATTGGGAGAGTTGACGGCAAAGCCTGGGGAGAAGGTTTCCGGCTGGCTGCATATCGCAGATTCCGGACTGGAGATTCCGGTGTCTCTGATCTGCGGCATGCAGGACGGGCCAACGGTTCTTGTAACCGGAGGAATCCATAATGCGGAATACGTTGGTATCCAGGCGGCTATAGAATTGCGGGAAGAACTAAAACCTTCACAGATGAGGGGAAAAGTGATCCTTTTTCTGCTGGTGAATCGTACCGGGTTTGAACACCGGACCATGAGCATGGTCTATGAAGACGGTAAAAATATCAACCGGGAATTTCCGGGTGATCCATCCGGCACGTTGACGGAACAGATTTGTCACACATTTGTTGATAAAGTCTTTCCGCAGGTCGATTATTACCTTGACCTGCACTGTGGGGACGGATACGAGGAACTGTATCCTCATGTTTATACACTGGGTGCAGCCTCTCCGAAAGTAAATCAGGCTTCTGATGCCATGGCCCGCGCGGTAAATGTAAAATTCCGTTATCCGTCGCAGAACCCCTCCGGCGGTTCCTATAACCAGGCAGGAAGTATGGGAGTACCCGGTATCCTGCTTATCCAGACTGTCAGTCTGAATGTGTTGAAGGGAGGGGCTGTGCTTTCCTATTGCGAGTTGAAAGAGCAGGAAAACAGTTTTTAAAGATGAAAAAGAAAAGCGAACTGACGAAGGGTTCCATCGGAAAACAGCTGCTGTTGTTTGCGCTGCCCCTACTGGGGACCAGCCTGATCCAGCAGTTGTATAATACGGTGGATCTGTTTTTTGTAGGAAATTTTCTTGGCACACAGGCCACGGCGGCGGTGGGCGCAAGTTCTCTGCTGACCAATTGTATGGTCGGCTTTTTTACAGGTCTTTCCCTGGGAACAGGGGTGATTATTTCCATATCAGTGGGAGAAAATAATAAAAAGAGAATCCATAAAGTCATTCACACCGCCATGGGGCTTTCCCTGGCCGGAGGCGCGGTTCTGACTTTACTGGGTCTGGCGCTGTCGCGGCAGATCCTTCTGTGGATGAATACGCCTTTGGAGATTCTGGAGCAGAGTCTTCTTTATATAAGAATTTATCTGTTGGGCATGACTCCTCTTTTTGTGTATAATATGAATGCCGGCGTCATCCGTGCCCGTGGGGATTCCCGGACGCCGATGGTGTTTCAGCTGACAGGCGCATTGATTAATATTCTGCTGGACTGGATCAGTCTGGCTCATTTTGGGATGGGGGTGGAAGGCGCTGCCTGGGCCACTTTTTTATCTCAGTTGGCAGCGGCTGCCGGTACAGTCGTTTATCTAATCCGACGCTCGGATGAATATCGCCTGAACTGGAAAAAAATCGGAATTTCCAGGGATATTCTGCGTTCCGTCATGAAAATTGGTGTTCCGGCCGGATGCCAGAATATGGTGATTACATTGTCTAATATTTTTGTGCAGACTGCCATTAATAGTCTGGGTGTGTCGGTGATTGCCGCTTTTACCGCTTATTTCAAGGTGGAATGTCTGATTTATTTGCCGATTGTGGCTTTTGGACAGGCGGCCACGACTTTTGTCGGACAGAATTTCGGAGCCGGAGAAAAAACAAGAATCCAAAAAGGTGTTATTAACTGCATTGTCATGGGATGCGCTTATGCTGTGATTATGGCGATGCTGCTGATCTGGCAGGGAAAAGCAGTTTTGGGGCTGTTTACATCCGATGACAGTGTGATTGCTCTGGGTATACGGATTATTAGGGTGACGTTCCCTTTTTACTGGCTGTATGTGCTTCTGGAAGTTCACGCAGATGCTCTGCGGGGGATCGGGCGGTCAATACCACCCATGGCGCTGATTCTGATATGTATCTGCGGACTGCGTACGGTTTTGCTGCTGGTATTTAACCGGCTCTTTGGAAGCCTGGAAGCAGTGGCGGCGGTTTATCCCTGCGCCTGGCTGGCGGCGGCAGTCTGTCTGACGGCATGCTGGGTGAAGATCAGGAAACATCTTTAAATACAAAAAAGGAGACAAAAAGAAGATGCAGTTAAAGCAATTGCAGTTTTTTGTAGTGAGCGTTGACATGGGCAGTTTTAAGGCGGCGTCAGAAGTGTTGTATACGTCTCAGCCCCATATAAGTAAGACAATTAAGGCTTTGGAAGAAGAACTGGACTTTCCCCTTTTGAACAGAAAGGCCAAAGGGGTGGTGATGACAGAGGAGGGACGAAAAGTTTATGAGTATGCGGCCGGGATACTGCGCAATATGGAAATGATCGGAATGGTTCAGGAGGAAAAAAGATCCGATCATTTTGCTGTGTCAGCCAGTTTTGGCACCGGACTATCCCGGCTGTATACGGAGTTTTATGCCAGAAACATGGGAAAGAATATCCGATTTCAGTACCTGGAAGGGACGGTGGAGGAGGTTATGCAGGATCTTCATAAACACCGGTCCGGAATGGGATTCGTATCCATTGCACAGAATCAGTATTTTGCTTTCCAGGACATTCTGCGCTATAAAAGGCTGAGCTTTCATCTGCTGAAAAAAACCCATTCCTGCCTTTTTGTGGGACCTTCCCATCCTCTGTATGGCGAAGAAAAAGTAAACACCCCCCAGTTGAAGAATATGAAACTTATCGCATCTAAAGAAGAGTTTTTTTCTTCCACCCGCCATCTGAAAAGCAGTATGGATGTTTTTGAGAGAATGCCAAGGACGGTGGTTACCGACAGTGGTGACTTGATTATACAGATGCTTAAATCCACAGCGCTGGCATATGTGGGAAATTATCTGATGAAAGAGAGATTTTCCCGGGAAGGAATCCATGCTGTTCCCATCCTTTCTGACGGAAGCGAGGTTTATTTTGGATATGTGCAAAGGATGAGAGATGGACTGAGTCCTCTGGGAGAAGAGTTTCTCCGTTTCATTAAGAAAAAGCTTTCCGTACAGTGATAATTCTAAATATTCACAAAATATTAAGAATTGTAGAGTTGTATCTATGGATGGAAAAATGGTATACTTAATACAGTGTCTGGATTAATGATGAAGGGGAGAAGCGACAGAAAGGGGTAGGAACGTATGGCTTTTAAATTGAAAGTTACACCGGAAATGGAGGCGCTGACCGATATCTGTGTGCAGAACAGCAAGATGGACGTGTCTCTTTATGCAAAATACGATGTGAAGAGAGGTTTAAGGGATGTCAACGGGAAAGGCGTTCTGGCAGGTCTGACGCAGATTTCCAATATTGTTGCATATGAAGAGGTTGATGGGAAACAGGTTCCCTGCGACGGCCGTTTGTATTACCGGGGATATAACATTGAAGATCTGACGAAGGGATTTTTAAGTGAAAAACGTCAGGGGTTTGAAGAGGTGACGTATCTTCTGCTGTTCGGCCAGCTGCCCAGTGAACAGCAGCTTGCGGATTTCAAGAAGATACTGGCTTCCCAGCGGTCCCTGCCCACCAACTTCGTGCGGGACGTGGTGATGAAGGCGCCCAGCAGAGATATGATGAATACTCTGTCCAGAAGCGTACTGACGTTATATGCCTATGACAATAATGCGGATGATATCTCCCTTCCCAATGTTCTGCGGCAGTGTCTGAATCTGATCAGTGTATTCCCCATGCTTTCCGTATATGGATATCAGGCTTATAACCATTATATCAGAGGAAAGAGCCTTTATATCCATCATCCGGCCAGAAACCTGTCCACGGCGGAAAATATTTTGAGGATGCTGCGTCCGGATAAGAAATATTCCCAGTTGGAGGCGACGATTCTGGATCTGGCTCTCGTGCTCCATGCAGAGCACGGCGGAGGAAACAACTCTACTTTTACCACCCATGTGGTTTCTTCTTCCGGGACCGATACGTATTCAGCCATTGCGGCGGCGCTGGGTTCATTGAAAGGGCCGAAGCATGGCGGCGCAAATATCAAAGTAATGAAAATGTTTGAGGATATGAAAAATACCCTCCATGATCCTGCCGATGAGGAAGAAGTGGAGGATTATCTCACCCGTCTTCTCCATAAAGAAGCCTTTGACAGAAGAGGGCTTATCTACGGAATGGGGCATGCAGTTTACTCCATATCGGATCCAAGGGCCAAAATCTTTAAGAAGTTTGTGGAACAGCTGGCTGAAGAAAAGGGCAGATATGAAGATTTCAAACTGTATTCCATGATTGAGGAGATGGCGCCGAAGATTATCGGAAGAGAACGCCACATTTACAAAGGCGTCAGCGCCAATGTGGACTTTTACAGTGGATTTGTTTACAGTATGCTGGATCTGCCTATGGAATTGTATACGCCTATGTTCGCCATTGCGCGTATTGCCGGATGGAGCGCTCACCGGATGGAAGAGCTGATCAATACGGACAAGATCATTCGGCCTGCATACAAGAATATAAAAGAGGAAGAGAAGTATATTCCTCTTCATGAAAGATGACAGGAGAAAACAGAGGATGCTGAGTCGGTTTTATCCGGATGCCTGGGTGGATTCCACCTATGAGATCGATTTTGAAAAGATATATGAAAAGGGATACCGGGGGCTTATATTTGATATTGACAATACGCTGGTGCCCCACGGAGCGCCGGCGGACCAGCGGGCGATCGCCCTGTTTGAGCGACTGAAGAAGCTGGGATTTTCCTGCTGTCTGCTGTCCAATAATCAGATAGAGAGGGTATCTTCTTTTAATGAGCCTATCCAGGTTTTTTTTATCGAAAACGCCCATAAACCTTCTGTGAAGAATTACCGGAAAGCGATGAAGATGATGGGAACGGATGAAAGGACGACCCTTTTTATCGGCGATCAGCTTTTTACGGATGTGTACGGAGCAAAACGTGCCGGACTGAAAGCCGTTCTGGTCAGTCCCATTCATCCCAAGGAAGAAATCCAGATTGTGCTGAAAAGGTATCTGGAAAAAATTGTGCTTTTCTTTTATCAGCGGAAAAGGGGAGAGGGGAAACGGTGAATCATATTATTTTAATTGGCTTTATGGGCTGCGGGAAAACCAGTGTGGGAAAACGGCTGGCCCGGGCCATGGGACTGCCCTTTGTGGATATGGACGATGTAATCAGAGAAAGAGCCGGTATGGAGATTACCCAGATCTTTGAACAGTATGGAGAGAAATATTTTCGAAGTCTGGAGACAGAAGTTTTAAGGCAGATGAGTCAGAGACCGGAGCGTATGGTGATTTCCGCCGGCGGCGGACTGCCGGTAGAGCCGGAAAATCAGAATCTGCTTGCCCAAATGGGAACGGTGGTGCTTCTGGAGGCAGCGGTGGATACCCTTCTGGAACGGCTGAAGTATGATGATACGCGTCCCATGCTGAAGGGAGGGGATTTGAAAACACGGATAGAAACCCTTCAAAAACAGCGGAAATCCATATACGAAGGGGTGTGCGATGTGCGGATTGCCACTGATGGAAAGAGTTTTTCACAGATTGTTGAGGAAATTCGCGGCATTGCAGAAAAAATTAGTTGAAAAAATAGAGGATATCATATAAAATATAGCATAGTGAAGTTATATGCGGTATTAAGGAGGAATAGCTGTATGATATCAGCAGGAGATTTTAAAAACGGTGTTACGCTGGAAATAGATGGAAATGTGGTTCAGATTATTGAATTTCAGCATGTAAAACCGGGTAAAGGCGCGGCTTTTGTCCGTGCAAAATTGAAAAATGTAATTAATGGCGGTGTTGTGGAAAAAACATTCCGTCCAACGGAAAAATTCCCGCAGGCTCGTATTGAGCGTCAGGATATGCAGTATCTTTACAGCGATGGAGAACTGTACAACTTTATGAATATGGAAACTTATGATCAGATTGCGCTGAATAAAGAGACTATCGGCGACGCGCTTAAATTCGTAAAAGAAAATGAGATGGTTAAGATCTGTTCTCATAACGGCAACGTGTTTGCTGTGGAAGCTCCCCTTTTCGTGGAGCTGGAAGTTACAGAGACAGAGCCCGGATTCAAAGGCGATACCGCTCAGGGCGCGACAAAACCGGCCACTGTGGAAACAGGAGCTACCGTGAATGTTCCTCTCTTTGTGGAAACGGGAGATAAGATCAAAATCGATACCAGAAGCGGTGAATATTTATCCCGTGTTTAACGTTTGACATCCATTCAGAAAATGATTAACTGCTCAGGCATCTCTGCCTGGGCAGTATCTGTTCTTTTTTTCATGCACTTTCGTGCGGCAAATCTCACCGATGATTTTCTACTATATCTCTTTAAACAGATTTTCTACGGCTGCAGAAAACCTGATATGCCGTTGAAAAAATAAAAAAAAGAAAGGATGATTGTTTGGATTACAATGCATTCAAAACGAAACTCAAGGAACTCGTACAGCAGATTCTGGGACCGGAGTATAAGGTGTCCGTGGAGACAATACCGAAAAACAACGGGGTTTTCAGAGAAAGTATGGTGATCCGGCACCGGAAAGAGCACGCAGTACCGGCAGTGTACATACAGCCTTATTATGAGGCGTTTATGGAAGGTACACTGATGGAAGAAGCGGCCAGCCAGGTGGTGGAGGAGTATAGGGCCGGCAGTACAGGTTCTTCATCTTGTCTGACCTTTTTTGAACATTATGAAAAGGTCTCCGCCCATATTTGTTTTCGTCTCATAAACTATGAGAAAAACAGTGAAATGCTGAAAAACATGCCCTACAGAAAGATTTTGGATCTGGCCCTGGTTTACTATTACCGGATAGAAGAATTTTCGGGGCGGAAAGCTTCCATACTGATCCATAATTTTCATATTAAAGTATGGGATGTCACAGAAGAGGAACTGTTTGAACGGGCCAGAGACAATACCTGCCGGCTTTTGCCGCCGTATATGGCGGGGATGCTGCAGCTGATTCAGGAGACGGCCGGAGAGAATTTTTATGACGGTGATGAGGAAAACATGGGAAAGGAAGAAAATATGTTTGTACTCACCAACCAGGAAAAATATTATGGCGCCGTATGTTTTCTGTATCCTCAGGTTTTGGAGAGAATAGGCGCATTCTTAAAAAACAATTTCTATATACTGCCCAGCAGTATTCATGAATCCATCATTGTGCCCGATTCCGGGCAGTTTTTCCCAGACGATTTAAAGTTAATTGTACAGGATGTAAACCGCCAGTATGTGGCGGAAGAAGAGATACTTTCCGATCATATTTACTATTATGATACGGATAACAGAATTTTAAAAATGGAAAAATGAGCTTTTTTCTTTACAATTCTCTGAGGATATGGTATTATAATCAGGCATGGTGTAAACAGCCAGGCATGCATCTGTAGCTCAGGGGATAGAGCAGTGGTTTCCGGTGCCACGTGTCGGGGGTTCGAATCCCTCCAGATGTGTTGGTATTTCTGCTGATTGGGGATACCGAGTGACAAAGGAGGTCATATAAGTTTGGATAATTTTAGAGAGTGGCTTTCTGACAATCTCAGATATATCCTGCTTGGACTTTTTATTATTCTTGCGTTGGCAGTAATTTTCCTGGGTATCAGGTTTATTTCTTCAAGAGTCGGAACAGAGGATGAGACTGCACAGGTACAGCAGACACAGACCAATGAGGAGGATGAGACCGCGGATACGAAAGAGGCGGAGACAACTCCGGAAGCGACCGTGGCGCCCACAGAAACTCCTTTGGAGAAAGAGGCTTATCCGGAAGTGACGACGGTGATTCAGACTTATTATACAGCGCTGGGGAACAGAGATATCGCAGGCATCAAAAGCGTAGTGGACAGTCTGGATGCTGCGGAAGAAGCAAAGATAACCAATGATACCTACATTGAAAATTATGATAACGTGGAAACATATACAGTGGAAGGACCTTCAGAGGGAACTTATATAGTATATGCCCGATATACTTATAAGTTCAATGATATTGATACGGAAGTTCCGGGATTAAGCCGTCTGTATGTGTGTACGGATGAAAGCGGACAGCTTTATATTGCAACAGAAGAGCAGGATGAGCAGACTCAGGAATACATAGAAAATACGATGGATCTGAAAGAGGTTCAGGATCTGAGGGAAGAAGTGGAAAGCGAATATAACACTGCCTTGGAAAGCGATGAAGAGCTGAAAGATTTCGTGGAGAGTCTGGGAATCGGCACCTCCCAGGCAGCCTCAGCGGAAACAGGGGAAACCATTACGGTGAAAAGTGACTGCAACGTACGGTCGGAACCCAGTGAAGAGGCGGAAATCCTGGGAAAACTGGAAGAAGGACAGCAGGTTGCCAAGATGGGAAGCCAGGATGACTGGATTGAAATATCATATGAAAATCAGACGGGATACGTCAGAAGCGATATGTTTGAGTAGAATAAAAGGGGCTGTGAAAAAATGAGAAATCATTTTTTCACAGTCCTCTTTTTATGCGTAAGCACATGAAATTTTCTAAAAATGCGTATAACTCCCCTTACCCCATAAGTCTGATGATTAAATTGCTTATGCGGCTGTCGCGGTCTTCATCTTTTTGTTGTGAAATTTATAGAGATTCTGTCCAATAGAAACCAGAAA